>JARVJX010000100.1 GCA_029775995.1 Nitrososphaeria archaeon
AGCATAGATTGGTTTCTCAAAGGTGAAGAGAAGAGAAGAGGAGGCTTAAAGCCCTTTATAATAGCTTCCCCTTTAGAGCATCCATATCATCAATGACTAAATTCTTAAGTGTGTTCATAGGGCTCTATAATCTAGAGATTAGTTGGGCTTATCTTGACAATCCCTAACTTCATTAAGGAAACGCATTTAAGATGAAGGCTGTTCGATCACCATATTTAGCTAGGAGTTATTAAAAAGCTAATCGAATCTTCTAACAATAGAGGAGTAAATTATAGCTTTGCCTCCTGTATTTTTAGCAATTAAAGTACCACAAATTTTACATTTTACTTCTGAGGTTGTGTGAGAGTAAACGATTTGCTTATTTCCACATTCTTGACATTGAACTTGAAGGTAAAGGCTCTTTTGCCTTGGTAATGTTATTCTCTCCTTTTTCATTTAGCCTACCAACTCAAGCTTCCTTAACCTTATTCCTTCCCTAACTCTCTGCTTTCCACATTCACTACATTTTAGCTTCAAAGTTTGCTTCTTTGTTGTTTTAGCTGTTCTTTTAAGTTCAGGATATTTTTGCCCTCCATAGCCTTTCTTTCTCTCTGCATGCCTTCTGGCTCCCCAAGCTGTAGCTCTATCTTTACCTTTCTTATATAGCGATAGATGGTGTAAAGTATGCTTATTACATTGTGGGCAATAAGTTCTTATTTCCTTTGGGGCTTTCACATCTCTAAACTCTTTTTACCCCTATTTAAAATTAAAGGTATGTTCATATATGTGAAGTTACCAGAAGAGCCCATAGGAAGATTAAAACATATTAGCATAAAAGGTAAAAAATTTTGGGTTGTATAAAGAGAAAAGATTAAGCCTTATACTATTTGATGATGAAATATATGGTTATTTAGATACCGTTAAGGAGGCCTTAACTTTATTTAAACTTCATTTAGGGAAGATAAAGAGTTTAAAAATCCTTAAGGAAGCTTACAACCCCTTTAGAGGACAATATCGTGCTGAAGCATTACTAAGAAGTCTAAAGGAAGAAAGAGTTGATGATTACCTTTTAGCTTTAACAAAGGATGATATTTATGTGGAAGGTTTAAACTTTGTGTTTGGATTGGCTTTACCTTATCAAAAGCTTTGTATAGTTTCATTAAATAGACTTTTTTCAGAGGATGAGAGGCTCTATAGAGAAAGGATATATAAAGAGATAGTTCATGAGATAGGACATCTCTTTCGATTGGAGCATTGTAATGATAGGAGGTGCATAATGTACTTTGCAAATAGTATATTAGATGTGGATTATAGGGTAAGGGGTCTATGTAAGAAGTGCTTAGTCAAGCTTGAACTCTTAACCTTATAAACTTATCAAAGGATCCTGTAAATAATTTAAAAGGAGAAAGATAGGTTAATATTGAAATTATTATTAAATTTTACATACTTCTTCTAAAAAAATAGGGGAAATTATGATAATCCAAGAGTTTAGGATTATTTAGGAGCACATTCAGCATGGTAGAACTTTTTCCTTATAAATCCTTTTTTTACTTCCTTTCCAGCTTCTATTTCTTTCCCACATGCTGCGCATACCACCAACCTACTTCACCATTTTTACTTATTCCTTTCTAATATATATGATTTGCTAGGGTAAGGAGGCTCTTTTAAGGGTGTAAAATTTCGGTTACACTCAGTTAAAGTTATGATAACTAAGAGGCAAATAGTCCTAACCTGACCATTCCCTAAACCCTTAAAGGTTAGCTACAGGAGTGGATCGTAAACTATAGCCAGTGACAACACCACGCATGCTACCATAGATCAGATACAGAACAAATCCCCCGCCTAGAAGTCTGGCAAGAGATCTCGTGCCTTCTCCATTACTGCTTTTTTGGCATCTCGAATGTTATTACAATTACTGTGAAGAAAGCATCGCTGGGTAACCCTATCATAGTCAACATTACCAGCATGAATGGTCATTACTATTACCGCAAGCAGCCCTTTAAGTAGTCCTCCTGCGATGGTTTCCCTGAACGGTAGAGTTTCCTAAGTTCGTCTATCCTTTTGCGGGTCTGTTTAGTTGCCTCAGGTTTAAAAGAGAAGCAGCATATATCGTTATACATGATGAGGAGTTAAAAAAGGGAAGCAACACTTAGAGAGTGTAACGACACAAGAATTAATCTGGAAATTAGGATAAGCTAATGATGAGTCAACGAATAGGTTCTATGATTGGTGCTGCTATGAGATTAATCTTTCAGCAGGTATTCCCCTCGCTTATTAATCTCATCTTCACCTACTCACTAGCGTGAGTGGACGTTCTCTTCGCTTGCACAACCCACTTACAATACCAAGATACCTAACAGAAGAAGGGAAAAATAGGTTGCAATCTCCATCTAGGAATCAGTTGAAAAGGTTTACAGCAGTATGGTAACCACATATTAGGCTACATTCATACGCAGGGGCTAAATCTCTAAGTGAACCCCATGCTTCAATCCTGCAAAATCTCTCCCTAGGTATATGGGTATCTCACTCTTATTAAAGCCAAGCTTTTTAGCTCTATGGTAAAGGTATTTTAAATCGAATTCATCACCATTAAAGGTAATAACCATGGGATACTCTAAGAGCTCTAGAAATAAAGCATATTACTGAATAATTTTTATTACCAGCTAATAAAGCGAAAAAATTAGAGTATTAAATACCTCAAAGTATTAAGAAATTTTTTGTTATTTTCTCTTAGATTTACAGTAAAACGCAAGAAATTAGACAAAAGGTTATTATGTTCAAAATTCCTTAAAACCAATCCTCTCTCCATGAGCTTTTCGTGAATATACTTTGCCTTCCCATTTAAAATTTTGAAAAGGATAAAGTTAGCTTCAGATTTGTAAGGTTCTATATTCTTAATGTTTTTGAGCTCAGAATAGCATATTTCCCTTTCCTCTATTATCTCTTTAACACTTTCTCTCATGGTATCAGCATTCTTTAGGGCAATTTCGGCAAGGGCTAAACTAATTACGCTTAAGCTATTTGGAGGTCTAACTTTATTCAAATGCTCAACAATCTTTTTATTGGCTAAGATATAGCCTACTCTTGCTCCAGCTAAAGCGAAAGCCTTTGATAGGGTTCTAACGATTATTAAGTTTTCATAATCCTTTATTAACTCCTTAAAGCTCTTTAAAGAAAACTCATAGTAAGCCTCATCTATTACTATTCTCTTCCCCTTCTCTAAGAGCTTAAGAACCCCTTCATAACGGCAGGAATTTCCTGTAGGATTGTTTGGAGAGCAAAGGAAAAATAGTTTAGCCTCCTTCTCCAAAAGAGAATCAAAATCATCTTCAAAATCTTCAAGCCTATTAACCTCTATTATCCTACCTCCCAATAGCTCTACCACTATCCTGAACATTCCATAGGTAGGAGAGGATATTACAACACTATCTTCACAATCTATATAGCTCTTAGCAATTATATCTAAGGCTTCATCAGCACCATTAGTAACTACAATTTCTTCAACTTCACATTCGTTATATTCTGCTAAAGCTCTTTTTAAAGAAATGTATGTGGTATCGGGATAATGATTTACCTTTATATCTTTTATTAGTGAAGATAATTCTTCTAACCATTTCTTTGGGGTAAAGGGTGAGGTATTGGTATCAAATCTTATTATGCTATGAGCCTCTAAACCATATTTTTTAGCAATAGCTTCTGAAGATTCCTCCCACTGGTAAGGCTTAAAATAAGAAAAGATCCTTCTCTCTTTCACTCTACAGGCACTTTCTCCCTTTTAACTTCCTTCTTAAGCTTCTCCTTCAATTTCTCATAGCTTTCTATTCTACCATCTATTATAACCTTGACGCTTTTAAGAAACTCTATCCTTGAGTTTATGAGATGCTCTGTTGCACTGGAAAATTCTTCAGGAACCATTCTAATCAATAGCTCATCAAAACCTTTTGTAAAGGGAAAGATGACTAATCTAACTAAAGCTCTAACCAGACCTTCATAGGTATCATCCACCATTTTCCTTCACAAAGGTTATTTCCAATTCTCCTTTTAAAAGCTTCGCTCTTAAGAGCTTCATGTTATTAGCTATAGCTGGAAGAGGGACAACATTCAAAACTTCCCCAATATCTTGCTTTACCTTAACTATAAGTTCTTCTCCCATCCTCTCAACCTCGCAATTATCTTTTTCGGTAAAAGGGACTTTAACCTTAATGGTTAGATGAGAATCTTTGTATTCTAAGCTAAAGGGAGAACCTTTATAGTAAATCTTTAGAGGGTCTTCATCTTGAAAGAGGCTCTCAGAAAGTTTTTCAAGCATTTCAAACCCCTTTACTTCTGTATCAAAGAGTTCAAGGAATTTGATAGGTAAGGGATAAAAGCTAATTTTAGCCTTCTCTAAAGATTCCTTTTGTAAGCTTACCCACTTTTGGAAGAATTCATCCTTTACCTCAGGCATTATCTTGTTAAGGATCACTAAATCCACATTTATACCGTAAAGGTTTGCTGATAACAAAGTCCTTCTCATATTATCTATACTAAAGCTGTCAGGATTTGCTATTAGCCTTAAGCTACAAGCATCAGAATCCTTAAGAATTTCAGCTAACTTTTCAAGCCTAGAAATTAACTGTATCTCTTTTTGCATTACCCCTTTACTTGGAGCTGGTAAACCAATGATGGGCTGTAAAATCTTACCTAAATCTACCAAAGGAAGTGCTAATTTTATTAGCTTTTTACTTATACTTCCTAATAACTTTGGAAGTTGAATATACTTTAGAGCCTCTCCAGAGGGCACAGTATCTATAATAATAGCGTCATAAGAAGATTTAGAGGAAATCTCTTCGACCTTTAGCAGGGCAAAGAGTTGAGTTACAGCAGGTAAAGAGGCAACCTCATAGGCCAAAGTTTCATCGATACCTTTAGCTGCTAAAACCGAAACGAAATATTCTTGAATTATGGCAAAGTTATTTCTCATCTCTACAAGAGGGTCAACTTGAAGAGCCCAAAGCTTTTCCTTTATTTTTACTTCTTCATATCCAATTCTAACATTAAAGGCATCTGATAAAGTATGAGATGGGTCAACTGAAATAACTAGAGTTTTGTATCCCAATTGAGAGGCTTTAATCCCTGTTGCACAGGATATTACACTCTTCCCTGTTCCTCCCTTACCAGTATAAAAAATTAACCTACTCATTCTTTAACCCTTTAATTCTTCAGGGACTTCAATTTTTCTTGTTATCTTAACCTTAGAGGGTATATTATTTTCAACCTCTTCCACTAATAGCTCCACACCATCAATTTCAACTACATCTCCCTTTTTAGGTATATCCTTTAGTTTATCATGTAATAAACCACTAATAGTTGAATAATCTTCTCCCGAGGGTAAATCAGTTTTTAAATAATCATTTACAATATCAATATCTACAAGACCATGGGTTATTATACAATCTTTACTAACTCTAATTATCCCTTCTAAGATCAAATCCTTCTCATCCCTTATTTCTCCCACTATTTCCTCTATTATATCTTCTAGGGTAATTAATCCTTCCGTCCCTCCAAACTCATCCACCACTATAGCCATATGACTTCTTTTACTTTGCATTTCTCTTAAAAGTTCATGAATTTCCATCTCTCTCGATACAAATAGGGGCTTTCTTGCAATATCCCTCAGCTTCATATTATGGTTAGCTTCTTGAAGGTTCTTTAAAACATCCCTTACATGAACAATTCCAATAATTTTATCCAAAGAACCTTCTACTATAGGAATCCTTGAAAAACCTTTCTTTACTATTAAGGGTAAAGCCTCTTTAAGATTCATATTTGCATCAAGAACAAACATTCTAAGTCTAGGGGTCATAGCTGCCCTAACTTTAATATCCTTAAACTCTAAAACTTCCTTAACCAGTTTACCATGTTCTAGGTCAAAGACCCTTTCCTCTAAGCCTAGAGTTACCATAGATTTAACATCCTCTTCACTTATAGTCTTTATTTTATACATTTTCATTTCCTTCAAAAGATTTTTGGTTACAAATTCAAAAAACCTAACTATAGGATAAAAAACATAACCTAGGATCAATATGACTCTTGAAAAGGTTAAGGCTATAGTATCAGCATGTCTAAGAGAGAAAGACTTTGGGATTATTTCTCCAAATAGCAAAATCAAGAAGGTTGCAAAACCGGTAGCTATGCTAACTCCAAGGGAACCAAATAGAGAAAGGGTTAATTCTGTAACTAAAGCAGCTATAGCTACATTAACCAAATTGTTTCCTACTAATATAATAGTTAGCATTCTCTCTGGATTTTCCTTAAGCTTCGCTAAAGCCTTTGCTCCAGCTTTACCCTCATCAAAAAACCTTTTAACCTTAGCCTTATTAATAGAAATTAGGGCTACTTCTACAGCTGAGAAGAAAGCTGAGAATCCTAGTAAAATGGTTATCGCTATTATCCTTGTTAGTAGCTCAACCAATTACTCCAATAAAATTGAAGTATCCTTCGCTTTAAATCTTTTTATGAATATATTTAATATTAACCTCTTCAGAGGTCTATGAGTAACTTACTTTACCTTAATTTGTCTATTTTATGTGATTCGGTAGATGTGAGATAGGGGATTGTCAAGATAAGCCCAACTAATCTCTAGATTATAGAGCCCTATGAACACACTTAAGAATTTAGTCATTGATGATATGGATGCTCTAAAGGGGAAGCTATTATAAAGGGCTTTAAGCCTCCTCTTCTCTTCTCTTCACCTTTGAGAAACCAATCTATGCT
>JARVJX010000101.1 GCA_029775995.1 Nitrososphaeria archaeon
TACGTCTAAGGATAAGCTCAACAACCTCACCATCCATAATGGTTAAGGATAAACGTATACTCCCAACCATATATGAAAATCGGAAGAGGAAGTAAATAACTTATCATTCACTAAGGAGGCAAGAGCGTTTCTGTGATTTTCCAAATCTTTAAATAAATGGTGCTTGAATTCTGATCTGGCTTTTCTATATTTCAATTTAGCCTAATCATCCTCATTCAAAAATCATTTGAAATTTTATCAATAAATCTTTGTTAGTTCTTCTAAGTACAGAAGTTAAAACAAATTTTGTAAAGGCTATTAAGAAGATATGCTATATAGAGGGTTATGGTTAAAGTAAGCTACGATCCCTTTAAAGAGATAGTGATCCTTGATAAGGTAAAGTACGAGTTAGAGGAATTTATAAAGGTATTAGGATTATCTTCAGGAATAGGTTTTGCTAACTGGGCAAATGGGATCATTTTTGTTTATCATTCTTTACCTTGGAGCGAGACTACCATAAAAGAAGCCCTTAATGGGAAGCTATATTGGTATCATGTAGCTTACGCAGATATGCCTAAGTATAAAGCTGTATTAGAGTCAAAGGATGGGAAGATTAAGATTGGTATAGTAAATGTTAGCTCTAGTGAAATTATGGATAAGGTTACAAAATGGTTAAAGGTTCTTGAAAAGTTACCAAGGTACCTTGAGAGCAAGAGGAAAGGGTTATGATTTTTGAAGCTAGGCTTTTAGAGAGAGCCTTAAAGAGTTTGGAGGAAGTTGTTATTTCTGGAGAATTTGAGAGTACCCTTGATAAGGTAAAGCTTTTTCCTGAGATAATTAGAGAAGATGTTAAATTAGCCTTAGAGGGTTTATACTATAAGGGTGATCATGAAAGAAAGGGGAAATTCTTAGTTGTATCAGGTATGGATAAAACAGGTAAGGAAACTTTATGTTTTAATCCTTCAAATTTAAAAAATGTAACATCTTTGAAAGATTATATTAAAGGTAAAGGTTATGAGATACTAGCCATTAGCCTTCCCTCTTACAATACCAAATTAGGGAGCTTGGTAGCAAGCTATTTAGGTAAGGAAAGCACTCTTAAGATTAAGGGAGAATTATCTGAGCATTATGCTTGGATTCTATGGTCTTTGGATAGAGCCCAACACAATCTTAAAGTGGCAAAATGGTTATCTAAGGATAAGGGCTTTGTTTTAGCTAAGAGATGGGTAGAGAGTAACGTGGTTTACCAAAAGGTAAAGGGAATAGAGGTTAAAAGGATTTTAAGCTTTGAGAGAAATATTGTAAAGCAAGATTTTACCATAATCTTGGATGCAAGTTCAGAGTTGGTCATCAAAAGGTCAGAAAAGTTAGATAAATATGAAAGTTTAGATTTTTTAAAAGAAATTAGAAGAACCTATCTTAATTTGCCCACTTACTATCCCTTTGGTGAATTTTTTTTAGTTGATAGCTCCCGTAGCTTAGAAGAGGTAAATAAAGATTTATTAGAAATCCTTGAAAAGCAAATAAATTAGGAAATCTAAGAATTTCCGTGGAGAGGGCTGCTGAGATTAGAGACCCAATACATGGATACATTTACCTAAACCAAGCTGAAAAAGAGTTAGTGGATTCTTGGGTCTTTCAAAGGTTAAGAAGGATTAAACAATTAGCATCAACTTACTTGACTTATCCAGCTGCTCAACATACAAGATTTGAGCATTCTATAGGAACCTTTTACTTGGCTGATAGAGCAGGTAGAGTGTTGATGGATAAATCTTATATAGATGATAAGAAAGTTAAAGAGCTGAGAATTGCTACTCTTTTACACGATATAGGGCATGGTCCCTTTTCTCATTTAATAGAGGAAATTATGAGTTACAAATATGGTTTAACTCATGAAGATATAACTCATAAGGTAATTAAGAGTACAGAGATTAGGGATATTTTAAGTAAAAATGGTTTTGATGAAGATAAAATAGCATACCTCTCTCTTGGCTTATATAAAGATTATCCAAAATTTTTGAATGAAGTAATTGGAGGAGGTCTATCAGTAGATATGATGGATTATTTGCTTAGAGACTCTTATTTTACTGGGGTAGAGTATGGTAGGGTGGATGTTCATAGGGTAATAAATTCTTATGAAGTTATCAAAGATTCTCTAGCCCTAGACTCAGCAGGGCTTTATGCCTTTGAAGCTTTAATATTGGCAAGATATGAAATGTTCAGGGCTGTTTATTTTCATAGGACTGTTAGGGCAGCTGAAATAATGCTTGCTAGGGCTATAGAGCTTGCCGATGATTATTTAGGAATTGCCAATCCCAAGGATTTAGAGCCTTATCTATTAAGAACTGATGATACAGCTTTACAGGAGCTTGTAACCTTAGATGAAAGAGGTAGTATAGAATTAAGAAAAGCTAAAGATTTAGCTCTAAGATATAGGGATAGAAAATTGCTAAAGTGTGTTTACGAAGAAAGTTTCATGAGAAGAGAAAGCCTTATAAAAGGTATCTTTAGTGAAAGAAGAATAAGAAAGGAAATAGAGAGAAAGATTGCTGATGAGGCTAAAGTTAGTGAAGATGAAGTATTTCTAGATGTTCCAACTGCCCCATCTATACCTTTTGGGGCCTTCAGAGAGGCCCTTATGAGCATAAATTTATTGTATAAAGGTTTAAAGGGTTTGGAGACAAAGGAGTTGAATGTAAAGGATTTACCTTTGGTTAAGAGCCTAGAGGGTTTCTTAGATATTATAAGGGTTTACACTACTCAAGAGAATAGAGAAAGGGTAGGAGAGGCTACTTTAAGATTCTTTAGAAGGGAAGGTTTTGAAGAGAAAGTATCTATGTGATTGAGTTTGGAAAGAAATTAGGTTAAGGTCTTTAGGCTTCTTATTATAAAATTAATAGTGCTTGATTAGAGCATCTTTTTCTACATTAAATTTAGAGAATTGATTAAAGAATCAACCTTAAAAAATATAAAGAAAAGTTTTATTTGAATACAAAAGTATTAACTTATTTTGCTCAATTCCTCTAGTATCGATTTTATATCTTCTTCCTTCAGACCTATTCCAGCCTTTGAATCTCTCCTCGCTACAACTTTACCATCTTTAAAGGCAATTAGAGTAGGAACATAATTAATAGAGTATAAATCCCATAAATTTCCCTCATCACTTATATCTACTTCAGCTAGAGATATGGAAGTTTTATTTTCATAAGATTCGAAGATGGGCTTCAACTTCTGGCAGAAAGGGCACCATTTAGCGTAAAACATGGCTAAAAGCAAACCGTTCTTGCTCTTTATCTCCCTCTCAAAGCTTTCTTCATTAGCTAATATCATACAACAAGGATTTATGTTTAAATTTAAAAATTTTTATGAATTTAAGTTTTAATAGCCTTCTTCATGATATAGGGCTATAGCTTTTAAAAGCAAACTTTCTTCCTTTGCTAGGCTTCTAGCTATATCACTCGTTGTTATAATTCCAACCATCTGCTTAGTCTCATCCTCTATTACAACCAATCTTCTTATCCCCTTCATAATCATTAAGTTTGCCGCTTCTTCTAACTCCTTATCTTTATTTATGGTTATGAGAGGAAAGGACATTATATCCTTAGCCCTTAAAGATTTATAATCTAAGCCTTTAGCTATCACTTTAATAACTAAATCCCTTTCAGTAATCATTCCTACTGGCTTACCCCCATCAGTAATAACAACAGAACTTATCTTCCCTTCTCTCATAACCCTAGCAATATCCTCTAAGCTTGAGCTTAAATCAAGGCTTACCACGCTTCTGCTCATCCAATCTTTAACCTTCACAATCCTTCTTACTATTTTGTGCTAAATATCTTTTTATGAAATTGATGTAATAGCTTCTTTTACGTTATCAGCTTTAAGAATCTCCCTACCATCCATAACCTTACCCACTTAAAGCCCTGAAACCCCCTACTATTAGCTAAGGCTATAACTTTCTTTACCCGCTTTTAAAGCCGAGCTATTCCAGAGGCAAGAACCGACCTTCTTTTACAAACTTGTTCTGGAAGCTGGACCCCACCACTCCCAGATATCTACACAAAAAAACTTTCAAAAGGAAAATTAATTAACTAAGCATCTTTAATGCCTTGTCATAAGCTCCTTCCTTAGCTATATCTACCCTTTTAACTACAAGCCCAATTCCCCTCTTTAAAAACCAATCTTTTAAAGTATTTTCAATCTCTTTCCAATCCTTGACTCTATCTTTATTATAAAGAATCTGAATGTTTGGGCCAGCTCCCGATATATTTAAGGCAATACCAAAGCTAGTAAATAAATATCTTTTAAATTCAAGGAGCTCCTTTGAGTCAAAGTTCCCATAGCCCCTTCCATCAGCCCTTCTAACCTCATGAAATAAATCTTCCCAGACCATTTCTAGGAAGCCATCTACATCTCCCTTTAACAGGCAAAAGGTAGCTGAAGAAATTCTTGCTATAGTTTTAACGTAATCCTCTTTTCTTATAGGTCTATTCAAGATCTTTCTAAGGGCTTCAGTTCCTCCCTTCTTTTCATAATCAGAGTATCCTATGGCAACACCAAGATTTTCCTTTGGTAAAAAGTGATATAACCTTACTTCTTGTAGAGCATTCTTTGATATTATATTAAAGCCTCCATTGGTAGAACCTGAAACATTATCCAAATGGCCCCTTATGCCCTTTTTAGGGTTAGAACCAGCTTCACCATAGGAAGATAACAAAACTATATCCTTTCTATCAAAGTCTTTAAGATCACTATAAGAAATTATACCACATAAAACAGAACCCACAGCCTCAGCTCCAGACCTTCCTAAACCCTTTGCAGGGGGGTAATCGGTATCTTCAAAGGTTAATTGTAGAGAATAATCTTTCACCTTTAGCTTCTCAAAAAGGAATTCTAAGGCTTTAGCTCCAGAATGCTCGTAAGGATTTTCTGTTAGCTTATCCTTATAAGGGCTCTTATTAATAATCTTTATTCCTTTACCTTCCTTTAATTTCCTTAGAGTAACCTTTAAGTTAGGATAAGATAAGCCTATACACCAAGTATCGAATCCTATACCTAAGTTAGCTGATGAAGAAGGGACTTCAATCTGAACCTGATCAAAGCTCATACCCCTTAAAGATAAAGATTAAGAGGTTAAAGCTTTATGTTCTATAATTTCTTTATCTCCCCCCTCTCCTTATATAAGGATAGCTTTTCGGGTTTGATTACATATATTTCAAAGGGAGATGTTATACCCTGCTTTTAAAGCTCTGCTATGATTTTTTCTTGATTATTCCATGTAACTATTAAAAGGTCAATATCACTAGAATAATTATATCTGTTTTCTGCCACAGAACCGAAGATATACACACCAGCCTCAGGATCTATTCTTTTAAGGGTGCTTTTTACTAGCTCTAACCATTTATGAAGAGAGTTAAATACTTCCTTTCTGTGCTTAGCCTCTTTAATCAGAATTCTTTCAGACATGCTTTAAAAATCTCCTTCACACAATTTAAGTTTATTTGCTCTTCTTTACTAAACTCTCTTACTATATATCTTGATGTTACATAAGCATCCTCCAGTAAAACTAATTTAAGCAAATACTTATCTATAAGGCTCTTAAAAAGTTCTTTTATCCTCTTTAATCCCCCCTAATATCTCTAAAAGCCTTTTAACGCTATAGGTTCTAGGATAATCAAGACCATTCTCTAACAACACCGATTTTAGGGTTAACTGTAATGCTTGTTCAAGATGAAAGATTGCTAAATCATAATCCCCCTTTGGCATATAGAAATTAGAACCTTCCATAAAAGCTAATGCTCTTTTCTTTAATAACTTAGACTCTTCCTTTTTTAGACAAATATATTCAGTAATTGAATATGAATATAGAGAAATAGATTTAAACCTTTATACTTTAAGTTAAAATTGAATACCTTTACTAAAGAGGTCTTTTTCGTTAAACAAAAATATAAAAAAGCTTAAAGGGAAATCTTTCATAAAACTAATATGAATTGGCGTGATTTTGGTATAGGGTTTGGTGTAGGTCTAATTCTAATTGCAATAATAACCACTTCTTCTCCATTATTGCCAAGAGAAGCTGTAAGAACGGTAGAAAAAACCATTGTAACTACCATAGCCGGTACTCCTACTATAGTACAAACAGAGGTTAAGAAGGAAACAGTAGTGCAAACACAAACTGTTGTTCAAACTTTAACAAAAAGCTTAACTTCAAAACAAATTCCCCATATCTGTTTTCAAAGATTCAAGACTGTAAAGGAAGCATCATAAATTTGATAGGGAAAGCAAACCATACTATTTACATCATGATCTATAGCTTTACCCTAGATTCTATAACTAATGCTCTTTTAGAAGCTAAGAATAGAGGGGTAATATAAAAATAGTTATGGATGAAGGGCAAGCAAAGGTAAAAGGAAGTGAATACGAGAGGTTATTATCCTTTGGGATTGAAGTCCTTCTTGATAGCAATTCAGCCCTAATGGATACTGTCAAGTTGTTGGTATTGCTGGCGGTCTCTTTAGGGTTTGATGGGGCCTTATGAAGTTGTACCATAGGACGAAGAACCTTATGAAGAGTTTTATCTTGAAGATAGGCTTTTTCCTTACTGGGAAGTTGTTAAAGAAGCGCCTAGTCCTGGCTTTCATGGTTC
>JARVJX010000102.1 GCA_029775995.1 Nitrososphaeria archaeon
GCTGAGGAGCAGAGCATAGAAGAAGGACCTTCACCTCCAATGAGGTCTTTTTACTCTTGTAGAGCTATTCTACTTACTCTCCCTTACCCTATCCATCAGAACCTTAGAGCTTGCATAGAAGAAGCCTAGAACCCTCAATAAACAAGCTCGATGGCAAAGGAATTATACAAAAGGTCAAACCTTATCGTGATAACATCGATAAATAAGAAAAAGAGTTTAAATACAATGGCTCAAAGTATAATTTACTTAATTAAAAATTTTAAATAGTTGACTTAGGCAGCTTTTTTGTAGAATTTGAATAGGTGCTCCTTCTGTGGTAAAGAAGAGTTTTTACCTTTTACTTGTCCCTATTGTAAAGAGAATTTTTGCACAGAACATAGGCTACCTGAAAATCATAATTGTAGTAAGCTTTGGTTAGCTAAGAAAGCAAGGAGTCCTTGGTTTCCTTTAAAAACTAGTAGAAGCTTTACAAATAGGGCCAGCTTTAATTTCTCTAGATCTTTGATAAAAACAGAAGTCAAACATCTTTTAATAGCTTGGTTAGTTTTAGGTTTTGCCTTTTCTTTAACCTTCTTATTTCGCTTCCCTTCGATTTTTCTTACGATGCTTGGAATATCTTTGCTTACAGTAGGTTTAGGCTTTATAATTCATGAGTTAGCCCACAAATTTAGTGCCCAAAGATACGGATATTGGGCTGAATTTAGGATGAGCCCTTGGGGTTTAGCCTTAGCCCTTATCTTTGCCTTTATATCTGGAGGAAGCTTTATCTTTGCAGCTCCTGGAGCTACCTTAATAGCCCCCTCCTCGTATAGTTCTACTTTTATAGGTAAAAGGGAAAATGGAATAATATCCCTTGTAGGACCTCTAACGAATGTGGCTTTAGCCTTCCTATTTTACCTTTTAACTCCCTTTGGAGGTTTAATACAGCTTATAGGTATTATGGGCTTCAAAATAAATTTATGGTTAGCAGCCTTTAATCTTATTCCCTTTGGAGGCTTAGATGGTGCAAAAGTTTTAAGTTGGAGCATCTTTATATGGCTTATAGTTGCCATACCTATTTGGTTAAGCGTTTTCTTCCTCTTCTTCCTTTAAATAGCTGAAACATACTCTAATACCTGCGTAATAATTAGATGAACTATACCTGTAACATATAAAACTCCTGTTAGAGTTATATGAAAAAGGAGCCAATGCCTAAAAGGCTTCCAACGAAGATTAATTTTTCCATATAGGTACTTTCCATATATTCCACTAAAAATCAATACTAATATGAGCCAAGCAGCTAAACCTTGAACTCCTACTAGCCCTTCTAACCCCCTTCCTGGATATATATGAGAAAAGAAATTAGCGTAGGTGAAGGAGAAGGGAAAACCAGAATGTATAAGAATTAGTATACCTCCAGTAATGCTAAGATAGCAGTGCATGTTAAGCCAACTCTTTGCTATATTTTTTCCTTTAATACTGAAGATTTTAAAGCTATAGCTCTGAGCTATTAAAAGCATTAAAGAACCTATAAAGCCCAACTTATAACCTAGGCTACCTCCTCCTTTGAGGCTTAAAAAGGAGAAAAATGTAATACTTATAAATAATGCTGGTGTAGCTAGGTAAAGTAAGTAAATTGCAATTGTAAAAAGAAGAGATACTACTATGATTCTTATAGGTCTAACCTTCTTCAAACTACTTTATAGCCCCTATAGGCATAACATAAACAGGTATCTCGTTAGAAGGTAGTGATAATAAATTCTGAATTTCAGATTCTATAAAGGCACCAATAACAGTTCCTCCTAAACCTAAAACTTCAGCTTGAAGGTAAACATTTTGAGCTGCATGTCCAGATTCTTGGTAAACATATTGTAAGGCCCTTTTACCATACTTTATGCTAGTTCTTTCAAATATGGCTGTGAATATAAGATTTATAGGTGCTCTTCCTACCCATTCTTGATCTACACAGGAAGCCATAAGGGGCTTACTAATATCCCCTTCTACCTTTAAAGTTATAGTATGGCTATAAGGGTCATAATGATACACTCCTGCTTTAAGTCCATCTACACCCTTCTCCTTAACTGCTACATAAAGCTCTAAAGGATACAATCCACCAGCAGAAGGTGCACTTCTTAATCCAACCCATAGTTTAGGCTCCGTTATTCCCTGAGCTGACCAGAGCAGTTGAGATATATCTTCAATCCTAAGAGGTTTCTCCAAATATTCTCTTCTGGACCTTCTGTGATAGATAGCCTCTTCTAGAGATACATTTCCCTTTAGCCTTGGGGATGGTAGCTTAATTTTTTCTCCTTCCACTCTTTTACTCATCAAATCACCTCCTGCATCTACTCTATAACCTAAAAAGGCCAATATTCCAGCAACTATTCCACCAAATAGCATAGCCAAGAAGAGACTTGATTTAAAGAAGCGCCTCCTACCTAAAGAAGGCATAATAACTCTCCTTTATTATAGGTTATCTAAACTTAAATCTTTTACCTTCTAGATGATATGAATTAAATTATCCTCCTCTTTGAGGAAAGAGTGTATCAAAAACACTAAGCTTTTATATGATGAGGAGAAAAGTAGTGGGGCTAGGTTATGCCTTTTTCAGGTGCTGAGGCCCTAGGAGGGAAAGCGTAAAAATTGAGTAGAGAAGCAAGGGAAAGAGGATTCCATGATATAATTAGTAACAAACCCGTAAAGATTGGTGAAGAGCTAGATGTAACAGTAACAGAGATAAGCAGAAAAGGTGATGGAATAACTAGAGTTAAGGGCTTTGTAGTATTTATCCCAAATACTAAGCCGGGAGATAAGGTGAAGATTAAGATAACTAACGTTAGACCTAACTATGCTATTGCTCAGATAATTTAGCTTTGATTCTTCCGCTAAGATAAGAGAAAAATTCCTCAATTTTTTCTTTTTTTAAGGTTCCTGTAGCAAATTCTTCCTTTCCTCCACCCTTCCCTTCATAAAGCTTTAAAGCTTCCTTCAAAGTTTCGGAGCAATTAAAGACCAAATTTTTGCTTCTACCTAAAAGAACGAAGGGTTCTTCCTCTACACTAACGAAGAGAACGATACTTTTATCCTTACTCATCAATTCGTTAGCTCTCTTAATTAAAGCTTTATTCTCCAAAAATTCAAATCTTTCTAAATAAATTTTAATTCCTCTAAATTCTTCAAAGCTTATCTTTTCCAAGAGCCTACTGCTCAATTGAGATAATTTTTTCTTCAAAGCAAAGTTTTCATCCCTTAGATTCTTACAGGCTTTTTCAAAGGTATCTAAATTAGCCCCAAGGATACCTATGCTCTTCATAAGCATCTTTGAAAAGATTAAAGCCCTTTCCTTTGCTTCCAAACCAGCATAAAACTGAATTTCATAAATATCTTTGCTCTTGGTTAAGGATTCAGCTAAAAAGAATTCACATTCCTTTGTATTTTTTACATGCTCTTTATTGCAGGCAGCGTAATCGTAATCCTGAATTTCTACCACCCTAACCTTTCCTTCTATTCTTTCCTCCAAAGCCCTCAAAGTTGGGAATCTATCTTTAGCTTCCTTTAAGCTATCAAAGTAATATATTTTAACCTCCTTACCTACCTGAATTATTTTATTGGTCATCAACTCAGCTTCATAAATGATATCCCAATCCAAGGCTTCACCTTTAACGAATAAAGAGTTTCTCTTTTCCTCATGCTCAACTTTTACCACCTCTAACTTTGGTAGTAGCCTCTTCAAGCTACCCATGAATAAATGCTCTGCTGTGTGAGCTAAGCTAATAGGGTTCATCTAAAAACTCTATAAACACCCATGTTTTAACTTTATGCGAGCTAAAATTGAGAATAAGAGATGAATTTTTAATAACAAAAAATTTTGTTTACCTTAACAATGCTGCCTATACTCCTATGCCCTTAAGGTCTATAGAAGCCTTAAGAAATTTTTACTATGAGTATTCCTTATATGGGCCAGATACTGGGGATTACTATGAAGAGATAAAGAATAGGGCCCATGAGGTTAGATACGATTTAGGAAAGCTCTTAGACTGTGATGTAAATGAGATCATATACACTGAAAGTGCCACTCAGGCTATAAACTTCATTGCCATGATGCTTCCTCTAAAGAAGGGAGATGAAATAATCTTAAGGGATTCTTTACATGAGCATCCTTCTAACTTTTTACCCTGGCTTCATCTTGAAAGAATTAAGGGAGTAAGACTTAGAAAGCTAAGGATAGACAAGTGGGGTTATCCTTCCTTAGGAGATTTAGAAAGGACCATAAAGGACAATACAAAGCTTATAGTAATAACTCATGCCCTCTACAATTTAGGCTCCATAATGCCAGTGAAAGAAATAGGTAAGATAGCTAAAGAGAAAGGAATTTTGTTTTTTGTAGATGGTTCTCAATCTTTGGGCTGCTTACCCTTAAGTGTTAGAGAAATAAAATGTGATTTCTTCGCCTTTACAGCTGCAAAATGGCTCTGTGGACCCTTAGGCTTGGGGGGTTTTTACTGTAGTAAAAAGGTAGCTGAAGATTTAACCCCCCTGGTCTTTGGTGAAGAATCCGCTAAAAAATACACAGCATCAAATTTTCAGTATAAGGATATTCCCTTCAAATTACAGGAGGGTTTTAGAAATTGGGGTAGTGTAATAGCCCTAAAGGAGAGCTTAAAGCTAATTGGGAGCTTAGGGATTGAAAGGATAAGAAAGAGAAACATGATGTTAGCAAATAAATTGATAGAGGGATTAAAAGGATTGAAGAGAATAGAACTTTATGGACCTGAAGAGGAAGATAGTAGGATAAGTATAGTAGCCTTCAATCTAAAAGGCTATGAACCTGAAGTCCTAATTAAACACCTTATTCATAAGGGAGTAGTATTAGCTAGAAGATGGCTCACAAAAGAGAGCATGGTTAGAGCTTCACCTCATTTTTACAACTCGGAGCAGGAGATAGAGAAATTGTTAAAGTTGCTTAAAGCTCTTTGCTAAATTTTTGCTAAGCTCCACGCGATATTTAAATAGGGAAAGGAACCATAGAGGGATTAAAAGGAACCTCAGGGAATCAGCCAAAAGCTTTCTTAAGCCTAAAAAGGGCTCATCTAAGAGAAGGGCTAGAATTAGACTAAGCATTATAAACAAAAGCAAAAAGGTGATTTTATATCCTCCTAACTTTATCAATTTAAGAGCGAAGGAAATAGAATCGTAAACTCCTTTAGAATCTAAGGTCAGAGGGGCTAAGGAGAAGTAGAATATAAGATATATGAAGGATATAAAGGTGCTGAGCAAAAAGTTGAAGCTTAATTGAAGAAGCTTTAATTCAAAAGGACTAATTATATTTGGTTTAAATAACTCAAGAGAAACATTAAGTATTAAGCTTGTTATAGCTATGGTAAAGAAGAATAGGAAACCTAAGAAAAAGATTCGATAAAAAAAGCTTCTACTGACTTTAAACCAATCCTTCACCTCTACTTTACCCTTTTTAATCAAAGCTTTTGTTAAACTAACCTGACCTAAAAGGGCTATGAGACCAAGGGAAATTGTAAGAAAAGCTGAGCTAAAAAGAATAACAGAAGAAATCTTAATAAAATTCGATAGAAAAGCAGAAAGCATACTTAAAAGAAAAAGTAAAAGGGAGGGTAAAAAAAGGATAGGGTTCTTCAAAAGAAGCTTAGAACTATCAATTAATAATCCCATTAAGCTTCCCTTATTTGCTTTACTATTCTATTCATCTCTTCCCTTGAAATGTTAGGTCTATATCTCATAATGGCATGTATAGGTCCTCCACCATCATTTCTAAACCTTGGTATAATGTGAATGTGAAGGTGCTCAATTTCCTGACCACTTTCTCTACCATTGTTGATGGCTATGGTGCTTGCTGGTGATTTCATAGCTGAGCATACTTTTGGAGCTAATTTATAGGTAGCCATTAAGAGGGCTTTAGCATCCTCTTCCTCTAAGTCCTCAAGCTTGTATGTATGCTTTTTAGGTATAACCAAGGTATGTCCCTTAGCTAAAGGGTTTATATCTAAGAAGGCTAAAACTTTATCATCCTCGTAAACCCTATGGCATGGTATTTCTTTTTTAACTATCCTACAGAAAATACATTCCATACATAGGGTTAAATTCTTACCATCTTATAAATTAAAAATCTAAAAAGGCTAACCTTAAAGCTAGTATAAAAGCATGAAAAATTTAGGTTCAATGGCCTTTTCTCCTCCTCGCTCTTTAGTTTAATCTTATAGTATAGGAAAGGAGTCTGCAAATGGAATATGGAGGATAAAATTTTGGCTAACGAATAGGTTAGGCTCTTATCCCTCTTATCCAAGTTTATCCTTCTCCAAAGAAGGCTTTTAGAACGATAGACCATTTAGTCCGCAAAACCGGGAAAAAATTTTCCAAAAAAATCTAGATGTTATCACGATAAGGTTTGACCTTTTGTATAATTCCTTTGCCCATCGAGCTTGTTTATTGAGGGTTCTAGGCTTCTTCTATGCAAGCTCTAAGGTTCTGATGGATAGGGTAAGGGAGAG
>JARVJX010000103.1 GCA_029775995.1 Nitrososphaeria archaeon
CCTCCTTACCAGCATTCATCTCCTCCAGCTCGCTGCTCCAGCCTCTGAGGAGGCTGAGGTCTAGGAGAACCTCACCTCGCCTCACCAAAGCCTCATTGTAACCAGCCCAATCCCTAGCCATATGAAACCCGGTGAAGGCAAAAGCCACAAAAATTAATATCCGCACCTATCCCCTCAGAGCAAAAACCTAAGTCACGCAACACAGCAATTTTTAACATAAAGTTTGTAAGTTTGTGCTAAATTAAAGTAGTCCCGCGGGGGTGATTTGAACACCCGACACTCCGGTATCTGTTAGCCTGGTAAGCTGACAAAGTTAGCCATAGCCAACCTCTACAGCTTCTCCCCCTTAAGGTCGGAAGCTCTACCAGGCTGAGCTACCGCGGGCAAGCATTTTTAGAAAAAACTGCTTTAAAAATTTTTAAAAAAGATAAATACCTCCTCTTTTTATAAGAAAGACATGCAAGTGGATCCTATATGTAAGATGAAGGTGGATGATAAGAAGACTAAGCTAATCTCAGAATATAAAGGGAAGAAGTATTACTTCTGCTCTTCAAGTTGCAAGGAATCCTTTGATAAGGAACCTGAGAAGTATATCAAATAAATTCTAGGAGGTTACTTCCTTTCCAAAAAAGGAATAAGTTTCAACCAAACTCAAGCTTTCTTCCATAATCTTC
This sequence comes from Nitrososphaeria archaeon, assembly GCA_029775995.1. Taxonomy (GTDB): domain Archaea; phylum Thermoproteota; class Nitrososphaeria; order Nitrososphaerales; family JARVJX01; genus JARVJX01. Next base: position 675 of record JARVJX010000103.1, read on the forward strand.
TCAAGGTTTAATATAGATTCGTATTCTTTAACCTTGGCTAAGTTAGGCTTAGTATTGGGTTTTCTACCTATTAGAGAGCAGCAATCCTTATACTCCTTGATGGATAAATCATAGGTCCCCAATTTTTTAGCCATATAAACTATCTCCTCTTTGTTAAAGCCTATTAGAGGTCTAAATATGGGCAATTTAACAGCTTCATCTAAGGCAAAGATACTCTCTAGGGTTTGGGAGGCTACCTGACCTAAGCTATCTCCTAAGACTAGGGCTTTAGCCTTTATTTTCCTAGCCACTCTTTCAGCTACTCTTAGCATAAACCTTCTAAAGAGAATATTTCTATAACCTTGAGGAATCCTTATGATTTCAATTTCAAAGGGGTAGGAAGGTATAAAAAAGGCTTTAAACTTTAAATTGGGATAGGCTAATAAAGTTAGCAAACCTTTCATTTTATAATCTAAGGCTTCTTTAGCCTCTCTGAAGGAGTGAAAATGAAGGAAATCAACTTTACAGCCTCTTTTCATCATCTGAAAGCTTGCCATAGGGGAATCTATACCCCCAGAAATTAGGCTTAAAACCTTACCAGAGGTTCCATAGGGCAATCCTCCATAGCCTCTAAATCTATTAAGGTAGAGGAATGAATCTTCATCTCTAACCTCAACAAAAATTACTCTTTCTGGCTTCTTTAAATCAACCTTTATATTTACCCTACTTTTAACTATATCTCCCAATTTCTTAGCTAAATCTATACTTGTAAAGGTATGCTTACCTACCCTATTAACTTCAAACTTGAAGCTCTTAACTCCCTCTATTAGCTCTTCGGCTCTATCTTCAACAAACTTATAGAGTTCATGAAGCTTTAAAGCTAAAGAAGGGGCAACCCATTCTATACCAAAGACCCTTAATAAGATTTCAGAAGCCCCTTGTACATTATTAGTATCAACTATTATCCTACCATCCCTTTTGAAGATCTCCCCTTTAATCTCATAGTAATTTAAAGCACCTTTAATATTTTCTATCATACTCCTTTCATAGAGGGCTCTAGTTTTAGGACCCTTAAGGGCAATTTCACTACATCCTATTAATAGGCAATTATAGTTTAGCAATTCAAATAATTAGGTTACCAATTCCTCTAACCTTTCTTGCCTTATACCTTCTTTTATCTCCATGGCTATTCTCCTTCCTGTACTTATAACCTCCCCAAAGTAGTATTTTGAGTAAGGGCTTGTAGTAGCTATAATGGGACTTCCAGGAACCCTAGGAGAAACATCGTAAACGTAGATATCTAAATCTAGTGTAACTACACTTTGAAGAGCAAAGGGTCCTATTATTCCTGGAGGATATTCTCTTTTAGTAACTTTAACAAACTTGTTCCCTATATCAAAGACTTTCTCTAACAAAGATTCTCTAATGGTTGCAGCCATGTGCCCTACCTCTATATTTTGTAGAGGAAAATCTACTTCTAACTGCACCTTTGCTGGCAAAGATACAAAATCATGATAATTGCTCTGAAGCCTCCTATCTATCCCCAAAAATTCCAACTCATCCTTTAAGGGAGAATAAAAAAAGTTAAAATTAAAGTAGGTTCCAACCAAAAATTCTTCTATCGTGGCTTTGTTTAGCTCTTCTTCGTCAATTATACCCTTACTAATCCTTTCTTTAGCTTTCTTCTTGAAATCCTCATAGGAAGATACCAAGAAAAAGGCTCTCTCTATCTTTCTTTTTAATTCAGGAACTTTAACTATGGCTAATCTATCTACCTCCTCAGCTTTTAGGAAGGTTTTAGGGATCTTTATCCCAGCTTTCTTAAGCAAATAGTATTGATTTCTTTCATAATTTCTTTCTTCTGTCCTCAATAAAGCTCTATTACCAAATAAAGGCACATTAAAATTTTCTTCTATATCCTCATAGCTTATATAGGTTGAGAAGGCTCTATGGGGTACAAATATAGAATTCTTCTCTAATAGTTTCCTTTGAACTTCACTCTTTACAATATGGGAAAACTTATCTAGAATTATGGCATCATCCACTATTCTTTTATAGTGAAGATAAGGTTTCTCCCTCCCCCTTTGGCATACAACTAGGGTTCTGAATCCCTCATCTTTAGCCCCATCACAGATGTCTAAAGCAGAATGGCTCCCTAAGGTACTTATAACCGTATTGGTTAAATCATATCTTTTTACCTTTTCCTGAATTAAAGCTCTCTCTATCATCACTCTTACTTTGCTATAAAACTTATTTATCTTTTCAAAGAGCTTTAGTTATCTCTCTATTAAAGAGAATGGCACAGAAGCTTACCACAATTAGGGCAAATAGACCAATTATGATCAGATTTGGGATTAGATTTATAAAGGAACCTTGAGGAGCCATAAAGAACCTCATTATATCTATAGAATAGGTTAAAGGATTAAACTTAGCTATATCAGCTAACCAAGAAGGCATGAGCTCTAAGGGAAATAAAGCAGAACTTACAAAGAGTAGGGGCATACCCATGAAGTTAACTACTCCCCAAAAGGCTTCGTGACTCTTTACCTTTATGGCTACCATTAAGGATATGGATGAAAAGCCTAGGGCAACTACCAAGGCTGTAAGGATTATAGCAAAAATACCTAAGATTCCAGTAGAAACCCTAATACCTAAAAAGAGGGCTATTCCCAATAAAGTACCTGATTGTATGAGTGCTATAAGAGATATCCCAAGTACTTTTCCTAGGGCTATAGAAGTTCTGCTTATAGGAGAAGCTAAAATTCTATTCATATAGCCTAATCTTCTATCCAATAAAGTAGTCATACCCCCAAAGATGCTTGTAAATAAAACCATCATGGTAACCACTCCAGGAGCAATATAATCAAGGTAGGTTCCAAGAAATCCAACTTGTTGAAGAAGAATTTTTGTTTCAGAAAAGATATTTCCTGTAAAGCCTAACCAAACTAAAGGTTGTATGAATCTAATCAATATGCCTACCTTTGAATTAAAATACCTTTTAAGCTCCCTCCAAGTTATCCAGTATATTCCTTCAATCAATATCTGAACCTCCTCATCCTTTTGCCAAAGATTTTCCCTTTTTCTTTATCTGATAATATATCCCTTAAGCCCCTCCCTGTATAAGCTAAGAAAACATCCTCTAAAGTGGGCTTCTTTGATGATAAAGATTCTACTTTAACTTTATGAATTGAAGCTAGTTCAAAAATTTTTGGTATCAATCCTTCAGCTCCTTTAGCCTTAATAGAACAGAGAGTATCATGAAACTTTACCTCCTTAATACCCTGAAGCTTTTTAAGGGAATCCATAAAAGCCTCCGATAAATACTCTAACTTTAAGTTTATCACTTCATCTCCTATATGACCTTTAAGAATTGAAGGCTTATCTAAAGCCTTTATTTCCCCTCTATCTATTATAGCCACTCTATTACATAATATATCAGCTTCTTCCATATAATGAGTAGTTAAGAATATGGTAATCCCTAATTCATTCTTCAATCTTTTTATGTAGTCCCATATTCTTCTCTTCGTTTGAGCATCTAATCCCAAAGTTGGCTCATCTAAAAAGAGGACCTTTGGAGTATTAATTAAGCCACAAGCGATATCCAATCTTCTCTTCATACCAGCTGAATATAGGGCTACGGGCTCATCGGCTCTATCTGATAAGTCTACTAAATTTAAAATCTCTTCTATCCTCTTATTCTCATTATTTAGGTTATATAAATGGGCTTGAAACTTAAGGTTCTCTCTCCCAGTTAAATAGTCATCAACCGTAATATCTTGAGATACATAACCTATATTTGCCCTAACTTTACTGGGTTCCTTAACAACATCATAGCCAGCTACGAAGGCTCTTCCCTTACTAGGCTTCAAAAGGGTAATAAGGATCATTATGGTAGTGGTTTTACCTGCTCCATTTGGTCCCAAAAAACCAAATATTTCTCCCTGCTCTACACTAAAGGAAACATTATTTAGGGCAAAAAAATCACCATAAATCTTTGTAAGATTTTCTACTTTTATTATACTCATCCCTGAAATCTACAAATCCTTTGCCTAAAAGTTATTCTCTTAAAGCCGTTAGCTTTCCATATTTTCCTACATTTAACCTAAGCTCTCCTCTAAAGCTATTCACATAACCATTTTCAATCCTAACCCTTAAACCTTCACTAACTTCATCTATCATTTCATCCCATAAGGTCAAAGTTATGAAACCACTGTCATCCTCAAATTTTGCCTCAGCTACCCTTGCCTTTCCTCCAGTTCTAAGATTAACTATCCTTGGCTCAGTTATGGATGATACTACTCCTTCAACATTTACTCTCCTCATCCCATCTTTAAGTTCTACAACCTTCATTACCTACTATTTAATAAGTTATGTATTTAAGCTAAACTCTTTTAGATAAAGGGATGAGCCCCCTTGAGTTTACTCTTCCTTTAACCCTTAGCTTTCTCTTATGCTTAGGCTTAACTAAATTTCTAATAAAATATTATAATAGGCATAATAGGTTTGTTATTGATTACCATAAGCCTAACAACCCTAAGGTAGCCTTTCCTGGGGGTATAAGCCTCATAGCTTCTTTATGCTTATCCAATTTTTTTCTCTATTTATTTACCAAAGATATAAGAATATTAGCTATACTTTTAGTAACCCTAATAGCTGGGATTGTAGGAATAATTGACGATTTTTATATTTTGGGAGGTAAGGTTAAACCTGCTTTAACAATATTAGCCTCTATACCTATCCTCTTGTTTTCAACCTATGATATATATTTACAGTTTCCTCTCTTTGGTTCTACAAGATTATCCATAATCTATCCTCTTTTAATTATAATTTCCATACCAGTTACTTCTAACGTTGTGAATTCTATTGACGTTTTTAATGGTGTTCTTAGCTCCTTTATGATTTTAGCTTCTCTTCCCTTACTCATAGCTTTAATGCTTAAAGCTCAATTTATTTTAGTTACATCAGCTCTGATACTAATACTAAGCTGTTTTGCCTTCTTTATTTACCATAGATACCCCTCCAAAATCTTCCCAGGGGATTCTGGAGCCTTAGCCTTAGGGGCTTCTTTTGGGGCTTTAGCCATAGTAGGAGATGTGGAATTTGTAGGGTTAGTAGCCTTATTACCTGCTATAATAAACAGCTTCTTCTTCTTAACTAGTGTTAAAGATTTTTTGGAGCATAGACAATTAAAAAAGAAACCTGTAAGATTAAATATTGATTATGAACTTGAAGCCCTTGAAGATAGAGATGCTCCACTATCTTTGGTTAGGATGATAGTGGCTGAGAAGCCCCTAAAGGAGAAGGATATAGTAAAGAGAATATTGATAATATCAGCTTATTCATCAGCTTTAGCTATTGTAACGGCTATAATAATGTATACAAAATGGGTCTAATAATCCTTTTATCTCTAATCACCTTAGGCTGGGTATTGATATTTATTGGTTCAATCGTTGTATTCTTCTTTATAGTTCCCCTACCAGACCTCTTAGAAGGTAGAATTGGCTCTTTTATTACAGCAATCTTTAAAGCTTTATTAGCTGTGCTATTAGTTTCTGGTTTTACTCTTCTTTTAAGAGAGGTGAGCTACAGGGCTCTTTATTTTATGCTAAGAAGAAAGAAGAAGATTTAAGCTTTGTGGCTTAATTATTGTTGTGTGTTTGCTCTTTGTTTTTAGTGTTGGGTTGTGTTTATAGGTTTATGATTGTGTTGTATATGAATGCTTTTATTTTTAGCTCTTTGGCTATGTTTGGCAGCTCCTTAGCCAAGCAGTAATCGCCGAAGATACGCTTGAATGTTGAGAACGCTGTT
>JARVJX010000104.1 GCA_029775995.1 Nitrososphaeria archaeon
TCCTCTCTATCTTTTCGCTTAACCTATCTCCCTCAACTGCAGGAATAAGCCCAAGATGGCGCTCCCCCAGGGCTATATCCTCTACCCTAGGAATCCCTCCCAGAACCTTTATCCCCGTTCTCTCCTCTATTGCCTTTCTTAAATGATTTAGATGAGACTCACCCCCTACTTTGTTAAGAATAACCCCCTCAATTCTTAACCCACTGTCAAACAGCTTAAAACCTAAAATGGTTGCTGCAATTGAGGTTGAACTCCCACCTGCATCTACAACAAGTATAACAGGGGCCTTAAGCACTTTTGCCACATGTGCACTGCTCCCTTTATCATCTGGGTAGGCACCATCAAAAAGACCCATTGCACCCTCTACAATCGATATATCAACACCACTTGAATTCCTATCAAATAGCTCAAGCACTGTATCCTCATCAAGCATCCACAGATCAAGATTCCTCCCCTCCCTACCGGTTGCAAGCTTGTAGTATGATGGATCAATGTAGTCTGGCCCAGCCTTAAACCCCTGAACCTTAAAACCTCTTAAAGAAAAGGCCTTCATAAGCCCAAGAGATACGGTGGTCTTCCCACAACCACTCTTCTCCCCAGCTACTACCAAACAAGAACCCAAATTTATCACTCCTTTATCTTTCTAAAAAGTAAATCAGTATTTCATTTGCTGGTGGAAAGAGGTAAATAAGGATTCCCATTGCTACAATAAATACCCCAACATAGATAGGTGAGGGATTTCTTTCAGTGTACCTCTGGATTATAGAATTAAACATTATTCCACAGGTCACCAGCAGTATGGTTGAAATAAAAAAACCTGCTGAAAAACTCAGAAAAGAAATATCAAGTTTTGCCGCTTGTATCATCATGTTACCTATAGTTAATGTAGATAACCCAGCGATAACAGAGCTGTAAAGAAGCAATAAAGGTCTGTTAAGAATCAAACTTGAACCTATAATAAGGGTGGATATAAAAACCATAAATTCAGCATATGGAAGCTTGATTCCACTTATATTTAGTAATCCACCAAGTAGAGTCAGTAGACTGAATACAGTTGGTATTGCAAATACTGCTTTTCTTATTTTAAACCGGAAAGAAATAAAACAGATACCCAATACCAATATTATGTAGCTAACACTGTGTATTGGCATACTTAGTCCCTGTAAAAATGGATGATCTTTTACCACTTCAGCATGATGAGCCAAAGCACCTGAGGATAGAAAAACAGAAGAAATAGCGGTAAGTAGAGTGATTTTGATTATAAAATTAGCCAGTTGCTTAGATATGAAACGAGATTTGTAGCCTAAACAGTTTGCGGTTCTGTGTTTACTTGTTTGCGCTGATAAACAGTTGTACCTTTGCATCTGAAAACTCCTCCTTTTTTTCCAAAGCCTCAACGTGTACTAGAAGTGAAGTATCCCGGGAAGATAAAGGCGTTGCTCTTTTAAACAGACAGATACAGAATGACCTATCAGACTATAATCACTCTGTAGTAAATGGATAACATATCTTGGATTGGTTATAGAAGGTGTTTTTGGTTTACCCACGCCTATCTCCCGAGGCACTTCACTAAAAGGCTTAGGCAGGTCTTCCGGCTTCCGGGCTAGGAGTCTTTACATCTAACTCCCTTCTGCTTCTCCTACCTTCCCAGAGCGGAAGCTCTTCACCTCTCAGCTCCAGTGGCTTGGAAGCTATCTATCCCAGCTTCCAATGAGAAGCAGAAACATCACCCAGTCACGGCTGCGGGAACAGCTCGGGATTTTCACCCGATTCCCTTAACCTAGCCTTATGGTATATGATTCTACCAATTACTTAATAAATTTGTCAAGATACTTTCTCATTCCAGTTATGTAAAATAGATGGTAAAAAAATTCCTTTTTCTTCCGATTACATCTATGTTTTAACTAAGGATCTTATATAAAATTCAAAAAGTTCTCTAAATAACTCCTTTGAACCTATCTCTTCAATTAAGCGCCTTATAGAAAGCTTAAAACTTTCATTTGTTAACCTACCTACATATACCTTTTTGTCTTTATGATTAATTTTGTAATTGTTTTCTTCCACATATTCTAGTTCTAGCTTGTACCTATGCAAAATCTCCAACAAATCATCCAGTATCCCCTGATCAATAATGATATTTTTCTTTGACCGTAAAGCTATAAGTGGAATACTCATAGCCCCCATATAAAGCTGTACCACAAAGTTACCACAATCAAAAACCTTCGTCTTAAAATCACTTTTTAAATACTCTTGCATCTCAGACCAAAGAGATTCCGTGTTTACTTCTTGCATACTTTTCATCCACCTAGTTTCTCCTTTCTAGATATAGCTTAGTAGTATATACTTAACTGAAGAAAGAAAATAGTCCTCTATTAAAGGTAACCCAAATAGAGAAACAATACCACTACAACTTAAAAAACGCATGGTTTCTACATTGCCCTGTTGCAAAGAGAAAAAGATAATCCTCTTGTAGATAAAATAGTAAACAAATGAACCAGCTAGCAGACTGTTTTTATAGGGATTGGAAACTAATATTCTAGAAAGACAGGTATAAGAGTAGCATCTTCAATAAAACATCAAAATGAGTTTCATGGGAAATGAAAACATAGCACAGCAAGTTTAACGCTTCGTGTGGGGTCATCCTTCAGGTGGAATTCAAACATAAACCAACCTTCTTTTTTCTTACCATAGTACTTAATAAAGCAAGAGTGTTTTACTATTTCTTGCTCAATAGTCTTTAGTACAGGATCAAGTTCTTTATTTTTTACAAAACACACAATTGCAGCTTTAGAATCCCTCCAAGTGAGGTAACCAAGCAATTGATCAATAGTATCGTAAAACATTTTTATACCTTTCCAGAATTTGCACTCAGCGATAAAAATATTCTGCTTCTCGTGCCGAATTAAAATATCCGTCTTTCCAGATTTGTTAAATGTTTCACCTGTTGCACTTTCAAAATGAGGCGACAATACCATTATAAAGTGATCTCTCAATACTTCCCGATCTTTGTCTTTATAAATACTTGGATGCCGTTCCATCTCTATTCCTGTTTCGTAAATAATTTTTAGAATTTCTTGATAAACTTCTTCATCAAGAGTTGGCTCTGGCATAAATGGCGAAGTTGGAGCATCAGGTTTTTTAACAATGATATTCTTTTTAGTAATTGGGATAGAAAAGGTAGGTGGTACCTGACCGGCCTTTCTAACAGGAACACCCAAGGAAGCTACTAGGTTTTCTTGCTTGAGGATATAGGCTTTACGTGACTGCACAAGTTGTTGAGTTTCTTTTTCCAATCTACTGTTAAATTCCAACACTTCTTTAGAAACATTTTCAGCCTGCCGTCGAATGTAACCAATAATGTTATCAGCTTCACGCTTTATTGCTTCAGCATCATCTTGCCAGTTAATAACATCAAAACATACGCAATCACCCTCTAAGCGTATATCTTTTGTCCACATAATATATCTAGATGGCTGACACTTTAGTAGCTCTTTATCTCCAGAGAATGGTAAATGGTAAGTAATTACCTGCCCAGGATAAGATTTGCCAGGTCTTACATGAAAACTAGGTGGAAAGAGCTCAGCAGGAATAGGTTTCTCACAATAAGACACAGAAATCTGATCCCAATAGAAAACCAATAGTTCAACCTGGTAGCGATTAACAAGGTAATCGATAAATGACGTCTCATTTACATTTAATAAATAATTTGTGTCCTGATTCTGAACTTCTTGTCTTAGTCTATTCAGGCGTTCATCAAGGAAATCGCTAAGCCTTTGCTCTGCAAAAATTTTTATCATTTCACCTGCTCTCTGAAACACCTCTAATTGATTCAATAACTTTTAGAAATTCCTCTACATATGGGTCAACAATTCCAAGTTCTTTTAACTTCTTATGAAGTTGCAGTACATAATCAAGGCAGTTACCACTAGTTCCAGATGCATTAATTGCCATTCTAGCTCGTTCTTTAAGACTTAAATTTCCAATATACGTAGATGCGGTTCGATCATTTACGGATGTATATGCTCTAATTGTTCTACCATCTTTCAATACAACTTTAAGTTTTTCAATTTTAAAACTAGGACCTTCACGTTCTTTAAGATAACTTAACACAGCTTGGCATTGGTCATCAGGAAATTCAAATGCACAACCTATACACTTAGCTCCCTCCTCTGGTTCAAGCCCAAGCGTTGGTCCAGGATTTTGAGGAGTACCCCAGTTTTTAATGGATTTCTTGTTAAATGCTCTATGATAATGGTAAAGCTTTGCTCGCTCATACCGTATACCTTTAAATTTCTTTTCCCATCCATCCCACATTAGAGATCCATAACCGAATACCCACATGGTAAACCTCCTTGCAAGCATAATGGTTTTTATTTTTTATATGGATTAAAATTTGGATCCTTATTGAGTAGATTCCGAATTTGTTTAAGAGCATCTTTACTATATCGACGCTGAATAACCTGGCCACTGGCTCCTTTTATCTCACAGCAAAACCTTGGGTTGTTCACTAGTCCTAATTTTCTCACTGCTTTTGCAACCCAGTTTTGGCTTTTATTTAACTGTTGGCCTAATAACTTCTACTTCAGACTCTTCGGCTTTACAAAGAATCGTTTTTGCTGTATCAGATATTTTAGGATCATTAGATATAAACCAAGCAAGAGTATGAGTATCTACTAAAAATGTCCCTTTTTCATTCACCAAATTCGTAAGCCCCTTTAAAGAGAGAGCGTTTTGCTTCTTCTATATCCTCTTCTGTAACATTAATACCTTTCCAAAGACCTTCTATTTTGGTTGTTCTTTTCTCTTCGGATTTTTTAAGGTGTTCCCTCAACCTTTCTATTTCATTTTCTAAAAGTTTGAGTCTCGTTATAACATAACTTGTCTTCGCTGTCATTGCTTCCTCGCTTTCTATTATCGAATAGCTACATACATAAATATAACAAACTGAAAATGGGCATCAAAGACTAATTTTTAAATGACTTTAGATTCCAGATGCTACTACAAGAATTTGAAACCGATTTGAATGAAAACAATAAGGAACCCTACAATACTACTCTTCCCAAAAATCCCCTGCAAGCTCTTTAAAGGAAATCCTTTTCCCCTCTCCAGAGTTCCCCCTACTTTATCTAACACCTTGGAATCACTTCTTCTTTTCTCCCTTCCACCTCTCAATTCTCCTCTCCTTACAAAGTAAATCATAGCCTCATCAATGATAATATGATATATTTACTAATATGAATACTTCTTCCTCTCATGATATAAAAGTGAAGTCCTATATATTCAAGGTAGTAATTGAAGAGGACCAATTTGAAGATGGCCGCAAAGCCTTCCATGCTTTTTGCCCTGCCTTAAAAGGTTGTCATACCTGGGGTCATACTTTTGAAGAAGCCCTTAAGAATATTCAAGATGCAGTAGAGCTTTACGTTTGGGATTTAATAGAAGCTGGGGAAGAGATACCTGTTGACCCTGAGAAAGGCGTAGTTGAGCTGTCTTCCCCTTCGGTGGTAGTTAATGTATGATCCAGATTCCCCATGGTATTACAGCTCGTCAATTTATAAAAGCCCTACAAAGTGATGGTTTTGTTTTAAAGAGAACAAGAGGTAGTCATAGAATCTATCGCCATCCTGATGGTCGGAGAGTGGTTGTAGCCTATCATAGGCTTAGTGATACCTTTCCAATTGGTACCCTTAAGGCTATGATAGCTGATGCTGGATGGACAGAAGATGATCTTAAAAGGTTGAAGCTTTTGTAAGAAGAAATGATATTGCTCTCGATTGTGTATGCGCAAACTCTAGGCTATCCACTGGGTCTTTATTCTTCCCAAAAATCCCCTGCAAGCTCTTTGAAGGAAACCCTCTTTCCCTCTCCAGAGTTCCCCTTATCTTTGCCTGACACCCGAGAATCACTAACCCCCTCTTCCCTCTTCCACCTCTCAATCCTTTCCCTTCCCTCAGGCGTCCTTGCAAAGTAGATTATGGCTTCGTCAATAAATAACCCCCTACAATTACGCTTTAAATCCTTTAATATCTCCTCTGATTGCCTGCTAATTTGCACCTGTATTTTCATCCTTTCCTCCTTTCTCTTTCATTGCCTTATAAAACCCACGTGCATTTGCAAACTCAGGCTCTTCTATCAACTCAACTATATTCTTTAGCTTCCTGGGAACAAAATCCCTTACGTAGTATGCCCCTCCTCCACCTAAGATTACCCTATCAAGGTCCCTAAACTTTTCCCCATACCTTGCCTCAAGAATAGAGAATAATCTTTCAGAATAATCCGAACTAAGTTTCCCAATTATCCTCTCTAAATTTCTCTCTTTCCCATAAACCATAAGGGATTTTCTCTCAAGAAGAGTTTTAGCAGTGTGTGGAATAAGCCCTACCCCTACCTTCTGTTGAATTATATCTGCAAGGTGATTGACTATTTTGATTGTCCCCTCACCTTCCAGCAT
>JARVJX010000105.1 GCA_029775995.1 Nitrososphaeria archaeon
AAGCATTGGAGCCTCAGCTTACGCTAGAACATAGTGGAAAAATCTAGATCAGCATACAAATGGTTAATAACGATAACCATTCACTAAGGAGACAAGAGCGCAACTCTTTAGTATTCTTCTGTCTTTATTTAAGCCTTCTATAGCATGATGTTTTCTAGCATAAAATTATCACAAGCTAAGGGGAATGCTGAGTGATTTTGGCTTAACATAAAAACTATACAAATCAATATAAGTTTCCCCTCTGTAGTTTGTAATATTTATAAAGTTTATTAGATACCCTCTTAAACAAAACTCAGTAAACCTTAAGGATAAATAATTAGGATGATGGTGGGGTAGATGAGTGAAAAGGAAGCACTGAAAAAAAAGTTTTCTGAGGAATACAGAAAGTACTATAAAGTAGAACTCTTTGAAAAAGAAGGGTTTATAAGAAAAAGATGTATAAATTGCGGAAATTATTTTTGGACCTTACAGCCTGAAAGAGTTTATTGTGCAGATTCTCCTTGCCAAAGCTATGAATTCCTAGGAGACCCTCCCACTAAAAAAAGATTAGATTACCCAAATACCTGGAAGGAAATCGAGGATTACTTTGTAAGCAAAAAGCACACATCTTTAAGAAGGTATCCTGTGGTATGTAGATGGAGACCAGACCTTTATTTTACCGTTGCAAGTATAATTGATTTCCAGAGGATCGAGGCTGGGAAAGTGGTCTTTGAATTTCCTTCAAATCCCTTAATAGTTCCTCAGATGTGTTTGAGATTTAACGATATTCCAAATATAGGCTTTAGTGGAAGACATTATTCTAGTTTTTGCATGATTGGGCAACATGCTTTAGCCAATGATCAAGGCTATTGGAAGGATGAGTGCATAAATCTTGACTTTGAGTTGCTTACAAAAAGGTTCGGTATAGATAAAGAAGAGATAGTCTTTATTGAAGACGTTTGGTTGGGCTATGGTGCCTTTGGTTACTCTCTTGAGTATTTTGTTAGAGGTTTAGAATTGGGAAACGCTGTGTTCACAGAATTCGAAGGCTCCCCTTCTCAATATAAAATCATGGATAATAAAATAATTGATATGGGAGCAGGTTTGGAAAGGTTTACTTGGATAACTCAGGGAACACCTACCAGCTACGATTGTGTCTTTGCCCATGTTTTAAAGAATGCTATAAATGAGTTGAAAATAGATTTTGACTATGAATTCCTCTTAAAATATTACAGAGATGCCTACAGAATTATGGATGAGGCTAAATATTCAGATTTGAGAGAATTTAGGCTTTTAACTGCTAAAAAATTAGGGTTAGAAATAGAGGAGTTAGAGAGAAAGATTCTACCTTTTGAAGCCCTTTACGCTATATTGGATCATGTTAGAAGCTTAGTCTTTGCCATAGCTGATGGAGCCTTACCCAGCAATACAGGAGGGGGATATAATTTAAGGGTAATCTTAAGGAGGGCATTAAGCTTAATCAAAAAATTTGGATGGAATTTAGATCTTAATACCATAGCCCAATGGCATATTGACTCTCTCAGAGAATTATATCCTGAACTTTTAGAGCATAAGGATGATATTTCAATTATTTTAAAGGCAGAGATTGGAAAATATCATAGCACTTTAAAGAGAATAGACAATATAATAGATTCTTTGATTAAGAGTAAGAAAGCACTAAGCTACGATGATATGCTAAGGCTTTATGATTCTGAGGGTATAATCCCAGAAATTTTGATGGAAAAAGGATTAATTAAAGAAATTCCCAAGGATTTTTACGTAAAGGTAACGGCTAAGCATGAAGCCCAAAAACTCCAGGAAGAAAAGTTGAATATAGATGTTTCCAATTATCCCCCTACTAAAGCTCTCTTCTATGAGGATCAATATTTGCAAGAGTTTGATGCTAAAGTTTTAGGAGTAATAGATAACAAATATGTTATTTTAGATAGGACTGCCTTCTATCCTAGATCAGGAGGGCAAGAACCTGACTTTGGATTCTTAAACGGTTATAGAGTAATTAACGTGGAAAAAATAGGCAATGTTATAATTCATGAGTTAGAAAACTTTAACCTTAAAGTTAACGATAGGGTTCATGGTAAAGTTGATTATAATAGAAGAAGCTTAATTATGAAGCACCATACAGCTACTCATATAGTCAATGGGGCAGCTAGAAAGGTTTTAGGTCCCTGGGTTTGGCAACATTCAGCCTTTAAGGATGAAGATAAAGGAAGGCTCGATATAACTCACTTTGCCCCCTTAAAGGATGAAGAAATTGAGAAGATTGAAGATCTTGCCAATAAGATTGTTAGAAAGAATCTAAAGGTTGAAGCTACTTTTCTACCGAGGGGAGAGGCAGAGCAGAAATATGGCTTTAGGCTTTATCAAGGAGGCATAGCTCCTGGTAAAGAGATTAGAGTAGTAGCAATAGATGGTTTTGATGTAGAAGCTTGTGGAGGGACTCATTGTTTAAGAACGGGGGAGGTAGGATTAATAAAGATAGTAAAGGTTACAAGGGTGCAAGATGGTGTAGAGAGATTAGAGTATTTGGCTGGAGAAAAAGCCCTAGAATACATTAGAAGCAGAGAAAAAAAGATAATAAACCTTTCTAAAATTCTTCAGGCTCAGCCTGAAAAGCTAGAACAGGCTTTGTATAATTTCTTAAATAATTTTGAAAGGGTAAAAAAAGCAAACAAAGCTTTGCTAAGAAACTTTCTTGATGCAATTGTTAATAAGCTTATCAGTGAGGCTGAGGAAGTAAAAGGATTAAAGCTTTGTAAGATTTACGATGAGGGTTTAGATGAAGATAGTTTGATATCTATTGGGGAAAAGATTATTATTGCTGATGAGAGCCTTGTGTTTGTGGGCTTTTCAGCTGAGAAGGATAAAGCCAAAATTATAGTCTTCTCATCTGAAAGAGCAAGGGAAAAGGGAGTATATGCCGGGCTATTAGCAAAGAAAGTATCAGAGAATTTAGGAGGTTCAGGGGGAGGGGATCAAAGGTTTGGAAGAGGTGGTGGTTCAATAGATAATTTAAATCAGGTTAAAAAGGAGTTAAAGAGTATAGTCTTAAGTTTGGTGAAAGCTTGATAGATTGGTCATCTTTAGAGAATAAGTGGAGAAAGAGATGGGAAGAGGAAAAAATCTTTGAAGCTAACTATAATGAAGAAAAGAAAAAGTTTTTTATAACGGTAGCTTATCCTTATCCTAACTCTCCTCAACATATAGGTCATGGTCGAACCTATACTTTAACCGATGTTCATGCTAGATATATGAGAATGCAAGGCTATAATGTGCTTTTCCCCATGGGTTTTCACTATACTGGCACTCCTATACTTGCTATGGCAAGAAGAATAGAGCAAGGAGATAAGGAGCTAATAGATACCTTTTTAAAGATTTATCAAGTTCCAAAGGAAAAGATAAGCTCCTTTAAAGACTCTATAAACATAGCAAGATACTTTCATGCAGAGCTAAAAGAGGGGATGAAGGAAATGGGCTACTCTATAGATTGGAGGAGGGAATTCACTACTATTGATAAAGCCTATAATAAATTCATTGAGTGGCAGTTTAAGAAACTTTACGAAAAGGGCTTTATAGCTAAAGGAACCCATCCTGTGGGATGGTGCCCAAGAGATCAAAATCCTGTAGGCCAGCACGATACCCTTGGAGATGTAGAGCCCGAAATAGGAGAATATGTGTTAATAAAGTTTGAACTTGATGGTTTTTACTTACCCACAGCTACCCTAAGACCTGAAACTATCTTTGGAGTAACGAATTTATGGGTAAATCCTAAAGCCAATTATGTTGAAGCTAAAGTTGATCAAGATTTATGGATCGTTAGCAATGAAGCTGCTGAAAAGCTAAGGTATCAAAATAGAAAGGTTGAAGTTTTAAAAGAAATTAGGGGGGAAAGCTTAATAGGTAAAAAGGTTAAGAATCCTATTAACTTTAAAGAGGTAATAATTTTACCAGCAAGCTTTGTGAACCCAAAGAATGGTACAGGGGTAGTTATGTCAGTACCAGCCCATGCTCCCTATGATTATCAAGCTCTAAAGGAACTAAAGAATGAAACTTCCTCTTTGAAACTCTACCATTTGGAGGAAGAAGTAAGAAAGTTAGAGCCCATAGTAATAATAGAATCTCCTCGCTACAAAAATGTTCCAGCCCAAGAAGCTATTGAGCAAAAAGGGATAAATTCACAATTGGATAAAAGGCTTGAAGAAATTACTTCAGAGCTTTACACCCAGGAGTTTTATCAAGGAATCATGAAGGAAAATACCATGGAATATTCTGGTCTTAGAGTTAGTGAAGCAAGGGAAAAGATTAGGGAGGATCTTATGAGAATTAAGAAGTTAGATACCATGTATGAGATAATGAATTCACCTGTAATTTGCAGATGTGGGGCTGAATGCATTGTAAAGACCTTTGAAGACCAGTGGTTCATAGATTATGGTAATAAAGATTGGAAAAATCTTGCAAGAGAATGCTTGAATAGCATGGACATTTTGCCTAATGAGATAAGAGAAGAATTTAATCATACCATAGATTGGCTTAGCTTTAGAGCCTGTGCAAGAAAGTCTGGTCTTGGAACCAATTTGCCTTGGGATAAAGATTGGATAATAGAAAGTTTATCGGATTCGGTGATCTATATGGCCTATTACATTCTCTCCTTATATTTAAACAATGGTAGTGTAAAGGCTGAAAATCTTACTCACGAGTTTTTTGATTACATCTTTTTAGGGAAAGATGAAGATAAAGCTATAGAGGCTACAGGAATAGATAGAGAAATATTAAGAAAGATTAGGAGAGATTTTCTTTACTTTTACCCTTTAGATAGCAGACATTCTGGTAGAGATTTGGTACCGAATCATTTAACCTTCTTCATATTTAACCACGTAGCCCTTTTTGATAAAGAATTTTGGCCAAAGCAAATAGTAGTTAATGGAAGCGTTTTAATGGAGGGTAAAAAGATGTCAAAATCTTTAGGCAATATTGTTCCTTTAAGAAAGGCTATAAGAGAATACGGTGTTGATCCCTTAAGGTTAGCTATACTTGCCAATGCTGAGCTTTTACAGGATGCTTACTTTAGCGTAAATTCTGTTTACACTTTTCAAGAGAAATTAAATAAATTGTATAATTTTGCTAGAGAGGTTTTATCCTTACCTCAAGAAGAAGGGAGCATATCCTATGAAGATAGATGGATCTTAAGCATCTTACAAAGAAGCATAGATAAGGTAACAAAAGCTATGGAGAGATTAAGGATTAGAGAAGCTATTCATGAAATTCTCTACCTATTAGATCAAAATTTGAGCTGGTATTTGAGGAGGGTTCAAGTAAATGAAGAGAGAAAGAAAGGCCTGGGGAGAGTTTTAAGGGAAATTTTAGATGTTAGAATAAGACTATTAGCTCCAATAGCCCCTATAATATGTGAAGAGATATGGGAATTGATGGGAGGAAAGGGATTTGTTAGCTTAGCTGAATGGCCGAAGGTAGATTCATCAAAGATAGAACCTAAAATTGAGTTAAGCGAAGAGATATTGATGAGTTTAATGGATGATATTAAGCAGATAATTAAGGTTAGGAAGGTTAAGCCCAAAGCTCTATACCTTTATATAAGAGCCCATTGGAAATGGAAGGCCTACTTAAGGGGGTTAAAATTTGGAGGAAAATTTGATTTCAAGAATTTGGTCCAACATATAATAAAAGAGGAAGGATTGAAGGAAAAAGGCAAGGAAGTTGTAGAATTGGTGAAGAGCCTAATGGATCATTTTGCCTCGGAAGATGCAAGGGCAAGGTGGAGAGAAGCTGAGGAGATAGATGAATATGATGTAATTCTTAAGGCTAAGGACTTTCTTAAAAAAGAATTAAATTGCAATGTAGAAATTTATAGAGAGGAAGACAAAGAAAGATACGACCCATTAAATAGAGCTCCTAGAGCTTTACCCTTTAAACCTGCCATTTATATGGAGTAAAAATTTAAATTCAGACTTCTTTAAATCCTTTCAGAGAATACTTATAAAGCTCAAACCTTTTTTCATCCACTACATGAAATTCAAAGGATTCATCAAAGCCTTCCTTTCTCAATTTTGCGATAACCTCTTTGGGCTTAAGCTTGGTTAGAAGCCATACATCTATATCACTGGTTAAAACATATTTATTTTTGCTACAGAAACCAGATGTTGTCACGATAAGCATTGAAGAGCACCCAGTTGTATAGGGCTATGAAGGAATCTAGAAACCTTCCTATCTAGTCTAGGCTTGAATTATAGGGGAAGTTATTGTAGAAGTATTTGAGCTTGGCCTTGAGTAT
>JARVJX010000106.1 GCA_029775995.1 Nitrososphaeria archaeon
AGGAACCTAAAAAAGCTTTTCAATTAGGAAGTGAAGAAATTTTGTCCTTCAGCACAAAGAATATTGCAATGAGTTCTATCTTGGGATTCTATAAATATCCCCCAGTTGGAGCTTTTTCTTTTCACAGAATCTGAGTATGATAAATTAAGTGATTCTTTTAAAAAGAGGTGGAGAAGGGTATAATTATTTGGGAAAGGTCTTGAGCTATGTTTAGAGGGCCTCTTAATCCTATGTGATTAACTCACCTCTATTCCCATTTACTATTATGAAAAATCTAAGATCATCTTCAAATCTTCAAAATTTCTTCAAATTAATATACCTCTTAATGGTAGGATAAGATATGGAAGAAATTCTAAATAAATTAAAAGAATTTGATAGCCCTACTATAGCAAATGCTATAGAACACCTTAAGATTAGAGAAAGGATAGAGGGATATACAAATCAGGAGGTTAAATGTATCTTTCCAGAATTTGGGGTTTTAGTGGGCTATGCCTTAACAGTAGAGATAGATAGCATGGCTAAAGATGCTAAAATTTCAACTCAAGGTTTAGTTGATTTTGTAGAAGAGGTGGAAAAGATGAAGGATAAGCCTGTGGTAGTAGTGGCTAAAGATGTATCAAAGGTAAGGATGATAGCTGCCCTTTGGGGAGGATTGATGAGCATGGTATGTAAGAGATGTGGGGCTGAAGGTTTAGTTACCGATGGTGCTGTTAGGGATTTAGCCGATGCGAGAAAAATAAAGTTTCACTATTTTGCCTCTGGGATAGTGGTTTCTCATGGCTATAGTACCTTTGTAAAGAGTGTGGGAAAAGAAATTAATGTAGCAGGTATGAAGGTTAGAAAAGGAGATATAATTCATGCCGATGAAAATGGGGTCATATCCTTCCCTAAGGATAAAGCTGAAGAGGTTTTAAAATTTGCGGAAAAGGTTAGAAGTATTGAAGGGGAAATAGTGGCTTTATCTCAAAGCAAGGATTTCTCTTTTGATAAGCTTAGGAAATATTGGGGATGAAGATGAGTAGCATAAAAGAAATAGGAATAGGTATGCTAGGTTATGAATTCATGGGTAAAGCCCACACTAACGCTTTGATTAAGATGCCCATATTTTTCTACCCTCCTCCCATAAAGCCAAAGCTAATTGCCCTATATGGTAGAAAGAAAGAGAGGGTTATGGAAGCTTCCTTACGTTATGGATACAAAAGATACTATACTGATTGGGAAGCTTTGGTTAAGGATAGAGAGGTTGAGGTTATAGATAATGGTCTACCAAATCATCTACATAAAGAACCTTGCATTCTAGCTGCTGAGGAAGGGAAGCATGTGATATGCGAAAAACCTCTAGCCATGAATTCTGAAGAGGCTGAAGAGATGTATAAAGCGGTGCAAAGGGCTAAAGTAAAGCATATGGTAGCCTTTAACTATAGATTTATTCCAGCTATAATCCTTGCTAAGAAATTTATAGAGGAAGGCTATATAGGTAAGATTCTTCAGTTTAGAGCCGTATACTTGCAAGAATGGGTTATGAATCCTAATTTTCCCATGGTTTGGAGATTGAAAAGAGAATTTTCAGGAAGTGGTGCTTTAGGGGATTTGGGTTCTCATATAATAGATTTGGCAAGATTCTTTGTTGGGGAGATAGATTCTGTTATAGGTTTAACAAAAACTTTTATTAAAGAGAGACCCTTAGCAGAAGAGCCCAATAAGAAAGATTTAGTAGATGTGGATGATGCCTTCATAGCTCTAATAAAGTTTAAAGATGGTGCCATAGGTAGTGTAGAAGCATCAAGGTTTTCTGCTGGAAGAAAAAATTATCAGAGAATTGAAATTCAAGGAGATGAAGGAACAATATTGTTTAACTTGGAGAGGTTAAATGAGCTTGAGGTTTACACAAATAAGGATAAAGAAAATAGAAGGGGCTTCAAAAATATACTTGTAACAGAGAAGGTTCATCCCTTTTATGATAGATGGTGGCCCCATGGCCATACAATAGGTTGGGAGCATACCTTTGTTCACGAGCTTTACCACTTCTTTGATTGTTTAGCTAATGATAAACCCATAGAACCTTGGGGAGCAACCTTTTACGATGGTTTAAGGAATAATCAGATTATGGATGCTATACTTAAATCGGCTAATACTGGTAAGTGGGAAAGGGCTTATTAGCTAAATAAATTCATTTTTCTCTACTGCTTATCACCCTTTTTACTTATTTTGCCTATTTCTCTTTTCTTTTCTCTACCATCTTTCTTTAATTTCTTTTTATTAGGACTTCACCTGAATACTTTACTTTAAAAAGAAGAGTGATAAGTTCACATAAAAAAGAAAAAAGGGGGAGGGGGGAGGAATTTTATTCTTCTCCATTCACTTTTTCTTTAACCTTTACTTTAAAGACCTTTGTCTGTAGAATCGTTATTGAATCGTTAGCTATTTTTATGCTTATTTCATGCTCTCCAGCGGCAGCATCAACGGTGAAGAGCTCTTTCACTTTCTTTGAATTCCCATCTATGGTTATCCTTCCTAGGATTGTGGCGCTATTTCCCTCAACCATTATAACGTTATATTCTCCTCTAGGCGCACCTCTGAGTTGAATTAATACCTTGATTTCCTCTTTCTTTCCCTTTACTAAGACCTCAGCTTTGAATATTTGGGCTCTTTCGGATTTATCTAAATCCTTTACCTTTGAATCTCCCTTTCCATTATTTTGGGCTAAAGCCATAGGTATGAGTAGAGATAGAGCTATTAGCGCTATTGTAGCTATTACCACACGCTTTTTCCATTCGATACCTTTGTTCAGCATGCCCTATATGGTAAAAAGGCTATTAAAAGGGAAAGGAATGAAAAAGGTTTCACAAAGTTTCAGAACGTTTCTTTAAATTTCTTTAAATTAAGTTAAAGCCCTTAAGTTTAAAATTGTCCTTAAAAAAATTCTAAAGTAGCTTCTGAAATTTTCCAACTTTATTTCTTTATAAGCTTCCTCAATGGCTTTTAACTCCTTTTCAGAAATTCTCCAACCCAAAGCCCCAGCATTCTCTTCTACTTGCTTAGGATTCTTAGCCCCAGCTATGGCTAAAACCTCAGGCTCTTTGATGAGCCAATTTAAAGCTACTTGAGCCATGCTCTTACCTCTCTTCTCTGCTATCTCTTTTAATACTTCTAAAAGGGGTGAAACCCTCTTCAGGTTCTCAGGGGTAAAGAGCCTATTCATGCTTCTTGCTCCATCCTTTGGATAATCTTTTATTCCATATTTACCTGTAAGAATTCCTTGAGCTAAGGGACTATAAGCTATTATGGTGATTTTTTCTTTCTTAGCAAAGGGTAACAATTCTCTTTCAACCTCTCTATTCAGCAAGTTGTATCTTACCTGATTTGAAACTATATGGCTATTGCTAAGGGCTCCCATAGCCTTTTTCAGTTGCTTCAGCTTAAAGTTGCTTACTCCTACATACCTTATCTTCCCATCTCTTAGAAGCTTATTCATAGCCTTCATGGTCTCCTTTATGGGTATTATTGGATTTGGGAAGTGAATCTGGTAAAGGTCTATTTCTTTTATATTTAGCCTCTCTAGGCTTCTTTCACAGGCTCTAATCACACTATTATAAGATAAATGAAGGGGAGATACCTTTGTAGCTATTATCGCTTCATTTCTTCTCCCTTTTATAGCCTCCCCTACTATCCTTTCAGATTCTCCATTCCCATAAATTTCAGCTGTATCTATGAAGTTTATACCCAGATCTAAAGCCTTCTTTACAGAGGAAAGAGCTTCTTCTCTCCCATAGGTTTTCCCCCAACCCCAAGCTTTGCTACCAAACTGCCAAGTGCCTAAACCTATGGGTGAAACCTTTAATCCTGTCTTACCAAGCTCTATATAATCCAAATTCTTAAAGGATTTGATTTAATAGAATAAAAGGTTTTTATTAAGCAAGCCTTTGGGGTAAAGGTGAAAGTGAAGCCAGCCTATTCAGGTTTAATGCTTCTTATAGCAAGAAACCTAAGCTTAATCACAGGCTTTCTGTTCACCTTATTAGTTGTAAGAAGTTTAAGTCTTCAAGAATTTGGAGACTTTCAATTTGTAAGCTCCCTGTTATACTACTTTACCTTCCCTTCTTTAATAGTAACTTACTGGGCTTTAAGGGATTCAGCAAGGGGAGAATTTAATCTAAAGAGCTCTTTGAGCCTCAGCTTAATCTTGGGTGTTTTTTTCTTTCTTCTCTTCCTTTTATCCAGCTCCCCCTCTTCTCAAATTTTAAAGATTGATTACCTTTTATTTTTTGTAGCTTCCTTTCAAATCTTTGTAATTTACCTTTTAAAGGTTATGGAAAGCTCTGCTTTAGGTAGAAACCCAAGCTTAGAGGCCTTCTCTCTAATTATATTGGAAGTATCTAAGTTAGCCTTTGGTTTTTATCTTCTAAGATTTCTTAATTATGGTATACTTGGAGCTTTAATCAGCATCATAATGGCTCAGCTTATACAAGCTTTAATTTTACTTTACAAATTTAGACCTCTCCTAAAAATAGCTATAAATAAAGGGCTTTTTAAGAAATGGATTACCTTAGCCTGGTTACCTTTATTCAGCAATTTAAGTTATCTGATTCTAAACCTTGATGCTGTAATAGTGAGCCTGATAACCTTAGATACGAATTCCTTAGCCCTTTACAAAGCATCCTTGTCTCTTACTCAAGTAATCTATAATATAAGTATATTCTCAGTACCTCTTTACCCCTTTCTTTTAGCAGGTGGTAAAGTAAAATACAGTAATAGCATGCTAAAAATTTCTTTACTCTTATCTACCCCTGCTACTATCGCTTTGATAGTATTAGCGGAACCCTTGCTCTACCTTCTCAGACCTGATTATATTATAGCTTCTAATGGTTTAAGGATTTTATCCTTAGCTGCTTTAATCATGGTTCTTTCCAACTTTTTTGAGATAGTTATTTTAGGAAAAGAGAGGGTAGATGTGGAGAAGGATAGTAAATTAAAAGATTACTTAGCAAGCAAATTGTTTAAGATTCCCCTCATAAATTTAATTTCCAATACTATTTATCTTTCCCTATTGGCCTTCATAAGCTTCTTTTTAGTTTTGAATAGATCCTATGAGCCTATGAACCTAATGGAATATTGGAGCTTGATAACTCTTTTTAGTTATTTGATGGCCTTTTTAGTAAAATTCAGAATCGTTAAAAGAGAGCAGAAGATCAGTATAAATTTTGGTTCATGGTTAAAGTATTCTTTAGCCTCTTTACCTATGGCTTTAGCTCTATACCTTTACAAAATAAACCTTAATATGAATCTCAGATTCTTCCCTCTTTTATCTCATCTTACAGTTATGACAATCCTAGGTTTAGTCATCTATTCAGTTGTGCTATTTTTAATAGATGACGAATTTAGAGAGCTCGCGAAAAATTTATTAATAAAGTTTAAAATTTTTCTCACCAAGCATGAAGAAGAAAAAATTGAATCTTGATAGCTTTTTGAATATGGGAAGAAATAGTGTAATGGAAAAGAAAAAAGGTTAATAGGATATTTCAGAGCTAGGTCTAAGTTGCCTCTTAGAAGTGATTTCTCCACAAACTAAGCATTTATATAAGGCTCTACCTCTGGGATTTTGTAGGGCTTTTCCCCTATCCACCATCTCATGCTCAGTTTTATAACCACAATTTCTGCAGAACCTTAGCTCCTTCACAATCTCACCTTCTCAGTTTCATATTTAACTCAGTTTAAGGCTATTTAATCTTTCTTATAGAGGAGGGCGATACTGTCAAGTTATTTTTTAGGGGGCTTTGAGAAGAAGCTTTTTGGAGGTGATTTCCATCAGGTGGCTCCTCAAAGCCCTTGAGAATAGTGGTTTGTTCAGGATTAATAGGTTTTCGCTCCAGATGAAGGTTAGGGCTGTTCTGCTTTATATGGCTGGTCTAAGCTACAGGGAAATAACCTACGTTCTGAGGTTTGTGCCGTGCAGTCACGAGGCCGTAAGGCTTTGGGTTAAGAAGCTGGAACGCGTGACCGTCAACGTTGGAGCTAAGCCTAGGCGTATGGTAGCCGTTGATGAGACTAAGATTAAGGCTGATGGGGAATGGTGCTACGTATGGGCTGCTATAGATGTCGATACGCGTGAGCTTCTAGCCGTATGGGTTTCATGGCAGAGGAACATCCTCATGCAGAAGCCT
>JARVJX010000107.1 GCA_029775995.1 Nitrososphaeria archaeon
GTAATTATCAACTCCTTCTCAGTCATAAGTAGCCACCGACTTTACCAAAGTCTTTTGGAATCCACGAATACTTACTCAAGTCAACCTCAAGATACCGCTTATTAGGCTCTATGCTTATCTTCAGTATGCCGTCTCTAAAGCTGAAAAGCGTGTTCTTGATGTAGACTGTTCTTTTAGTTATCGCAGGCTTACTTTCAGCTTTCCCTCCATTGTAGAGCGTTATCCAACCCTTGACGAGCCCTATGACAGAGTTTATTGCTGAATCAACGTAGTGTTTGGAGTATTTCCACCCTCGTAGCAATTCATCTCTAAGCTTTTTCCTATCCTCTCTATCGAATTCAAGGTGAGCCTTCTTAGAAATTTTAACATGTGAGAAGATTACGTCTAAACCCTTCTGCTTAACTTTGAAGTATTCTTCGCTTCGATTAAATCCTTTGGAGCTTCTACTGTACTGGGATTCTATAGCTTTTAACTGCCTCCATAATCTTTCGACCTCACTCTTAGGATAACGGAGCTTCCCAGTTGGAAGCTTAATTGCTCTAATAATACCTTTCCTTTGCCACTTCCAAAGAGTCTTAACTGAAATACCGAACTTCTTAGCAACCTCAGAGGGATAAGAGTTCTTCTTCCATCAAAGAGTTAATGGAGCTAAACAAATATTTAAACATATCTATTCCGAAACTGCTGACTACGGCAAGTCTAAGATACTTTATATACTCATCCAATACCTTTATTAAAACTAGACCTGTATCTTCTGATAAAATCCTAAGATACTTTATATACTCATCCAATACCTTATCCCCTTCAAAGGCAAGACTGAACTTAATCATAGCAACACTTACTATAAGCCTTCATGGGTTATTACTTATTTACCTACTCATATCAAGTCAGTCTCCTTTAGCTTTTATACTTCCTTCTCTCCTTCTCTTTGATATAAAGCAAATTATTGAACCAAGCACAGTGTTTTTGGTAACTTCTAGTGCAATAGGAGAACTTTATGAACCATTGTTATATTCACTTAGAGCTGCAAAGCCATCTAGATAATAGGTAAGTCAAAATTTCCTTTGACTCTAAAAACTACCTTAATAACAAAAGCTCTAAATAATCAATAAAATATTTTTTAAAATTATATATTAAAAACACATTCATACACACTTTTTGATCAACTAGAGCTTTCTTTATTTTTCTCTACTAAATTTGAGAACACAACATAGGTAAGAGTTAAGAAAATTTATCTTACATTAAGTTAAACCATTATTATGCTCGGAGGATACATGGGTAAGATACTTAGGATAAACCTTAGCAGTAGGAAGGTTCAGGAAGAATCTCTAAAGGAAGATTTTCTTAAAGTTTTTGTAGGTAGTATAGGAATAGGAGGTAAAATCCTTTATGATGAAGTACCTCCATGGGCTGGAGCCTTTGATTCTGCTAACAGGCTTATATTCTCCACAGGTCCAGTTACAGGAAGCATAACTCAAACGGCAGGTAGGCACACTGTATTAACTAAATCTCCCTTAACAGGATGTTTTGGTGATGCCAGTGCTGGAGGCTTTTGGGGGGCTGAATTGAAGTTTGCTGGCTATGATGCTATAGTTTTTAGTGGTAGAGCTGAAAAACCTGTTTGGATATGGATAAATGATAATCATGTTGAGATTAAAGATGCCTCACCTTACTGGGGAAAGGATGCAAGAGAGTGTGATAGAGCCCTAGTTAAGGATTTGGGGGATAAAAGGGTTCAAGTTTGCTGTATAGGTCAAGCAGGGGAGAATTGGGTAAGATATTCAGCTGTAATGCATGATGATGCAGGAAGGGCAGCAGCAAGGTGTGGTGTTGGAGCCGTTATGGGCTTTATGAATTTAAAGGCTATAGCTGTTAGAGGAAGCAAAAAGGTTCCAGTGAAGGATGAGGAAGAGCTATCTAAGTTAATGAGAGAGATAATGCTTCACTATAAGAATAGCGATTTTGTTCGGAGGTTTCATAGGGGAGGAACCCCATCTTCTTACGCTACGGTAATGCTTATTGGAGATAGCCCTACCTATAATTTTGCAGGAGAAGAATTTGGAGAATTTGATGAGAGTAGAATCAAAAAGTTGGCCTGGCCAGGAGGTTATGAGCTCATATTGGAGAAGACAAATACCTGTTATGTTTGTACTATAGCCTGTAGAAGGGTTTCAAAGCAAGGAGAAGGTAAGTACAAGCTAATAGAAGGTAGTGTAGAGGGAGTGGAATACGAAAATATGAGCATGTTAGGCTCTAATTGTGGTATAGATGATATTTATGCTGTTAATCTGATGAACGATTTATGTAATAGGTATGGGCTAGATACCATTAGCACTGGTTCAGTAATGGCTTTTGCCATGGAATGTTATGAAAGAGGAATAATTGATAAAAAGGATACAGATGGATTGGATTTAAGGTTTGGGAATGCTGATGCTGCTATAGAGCTCATACATAAAATAGCTAGAAGAGAGGGATTTGGTAATCTATTGGCTGAGGGTACAAGAAGAGCTTCAAGAATCATTGGTAAGGGAGCTGAGAAATATGCTATGCAGGTTAAAGGCTTGGAGATTCCTGCTCATGATCCTAGGGCCTTTCAGGGAGGAGGTCCTCACTATGCTTGCTGCCCTGAAGGAGCTGATCACATGGAAGGTTTAAGTTTAGGAATTGAGGCCTTTGGTCTTACTTTTAAGGAATTGGGAATTCAGGGTAGTTACAATAGATTTGATACCTATGGTAAGGCTGAGTTGGCTAAGAAGATGGAGGATTGGTGGAACTTTGTCAATAGCATGGGATGGTGCCTATTCTCAGCCTTTCGTTATGGAGATGTAACTCGCTTTGTTATGGCCTATAATTCGGTGACAGGATTAAATATAGATTTGAAGGAGGCTCTAAAAATTGGAGAAAGGCTTTACAATTTGAAAAGGGCCTTTAACTATAAGCATAGTGTTAGGAGAGAAGAAGATACTTTACCAGAAAGGCTTTTAAAGGAGCCCAATAAAAGGGCTGAAAATTCCGTGGTTAAGCTAGAAATTACCTTGCCTCAATACTATAAAATAAGAGGATGGGATGAAAATACAGGTGCACCTACCAAAGAAAAGCTTGTGGAATTAGGTTTAGAGGAAATAGCTAAAGATCTTTTTAAGTAGAATAAAGAATTCAAGTTAGAGAAAGGCTAGGTAAAAGGATTAGGTGAAGATAATTTGAGTGTGAGTAAAATTTTAGATTCTGATTTTTATCTATTGGTAGCTGCTATTCGTGAAAAATAATATAAAAGAATAAAAAATATGCTTAAGATAAATTATAAACTTAAACTTAGTCTGCTCATATGGCAGAAAGAAAAATAGAAAGATGTTTAAAAATTAGATAAAACCCTTAAAATTAAATTGATGCTCTTAATATAAGAATATTAATAACCTTCTCCAAATAAATCTGAAAAATATGAGCTCAAGCTTTAATAAAGAGAAGATAAATATTCAAGTAGATATCCTAAATGAGAAAAGTTTAAGCTTAGAGTTAGATAAAGGTATTGAGTTAATTAAAGTTATCGAATCTTTAGGATTAAAGCTTGAAGGCTATGTTATTGCCCTTGATAGCAAACTTATAAATTTAAATCAGGTAAAAAACTATAAGTTAGATAGAGATTGTAAGATAAGTATCCTTCAAGCTATAGAAGGAGGATAATTGAATTTTTAATTCTGAAGTTTTTAAATATAACTAAACTCTCTTGAAACTTATAAGTTAGATAAACAAATAACTTGGGGACAATTTTGATTAGACAGCCTATAGTTGTTGTTTTAGGTCATGTGGATTCCGGTAAAACCTCTCTACTGGATAGAATTAGAGGTACAGCTGTAGCAGCTAAAGAAGCAGGAGGTATTACTCAGCATATAGGGGCAAGCTTTTTACCCACGGGAACCCTTAAAACTATTTGTGGTGTGCTCCTATCAAAATTAAAGGGAGAGATTCAAATACCTGGTCTACTGATAATAGATACTCCTGGTCATGAGGTCTTTTCAAATTTAAGGCTTAGAGGAGGTTCAGCAGCTGATATAGCTATTCTAGTAATTGATGTTTTAAAGGGTTTTGAGCCCCAAACCTATGAAAGCATTGAAATCTTGAAGAGTAAAAAAGTACCCTTTGTAGTGGCTCTAAATAAGATAGATATGATAAAAGGATGGAAACCTGGGAAGGGTGGGTTTTTAATGGAAAACCTAAACTCTCAGGATAAAAGCATTATAGAAATTTTAGAAAGGCAACTTTACGAAGTGGTAGGTAGTTTATCAAAATTGGGCTTTAACTCTGAGGCCTTTTGGAGGGTTAGTGATTTCTCAAAGCAAATTGCTATAGTTCCTACAAGTGCAAAAACAGGGGAAGGAATATCTGAGCTTCTAACGGTTTTAACTGGTTTGACTCAGCATTACCTTAAGGATAAATTGGCCTTATCTCTTGAGAGGCCTAAGGGTATAGTATTGGAAGTTAAAGAAGAGATAGGTTTGGGAGATACCATTAATGCCATTTTAATAGAAGGGGTATTAAAGGTTGGTGATACCATAGTATTAGCTAAGAAGGGGGGATGCTTTTCTACTAAAATTAGAGCTCTACTGATGCCTAAGCCCTTAGATGAAATTAGAGAACCAAAGGATAGGTTCGTTTCTTTAGATGAGGTTAAGGCTGCTGCTGGCATAAAAATTGTAGCTCAAGATTTGAAGGATACTTTAGCTGGTTCTCCCTTCATAGGTATATCTAATGAGGAAGAGTTGGAAAGGGCTTTAATGGAGATTGAAAGGGAGGTAAAGGGAGTTCTTTTCTCAACTGATAAAGTTGGAGTTATAGTAAAGGCTGATACCCTAGGATCTTTGGAAGCTATAGTGAATATGCTAAATAAGGAAAATGTACCCATTAAAATGGCTGATATAGGCGCTGTAACAAGGAGAGATGTTATAGAAGCTTCAGCTGTAAAGGAGAAGGATAATTATCTTGGAGTAATTCTTTCCTTTGGGGTTAAAATTTTACCCGATGCTGAAGAAGAAAGCCTTATAAGGGAAGTTAAAATATTTTCTGACCCTATAGTTTATTCGCTGATAGAATCTTACTTAAATTGGGTTAAAGAGGAAAGAGAAAAGCAGCTAAGAAAAACCTTAGAAGCTGTTTTTCCCCCTTCAAAATTTAAAATTTTAAAGGGCTTTGTTTTTAGAAGAAGCAACCCAGCCATCTTTGGAGTTGAAGTTTTAGTTGGTAAAATAAAACAAAAGGCTAAAGTTATCAATAGAGAAGGAAAAGAGATAGGGACCATTCACCAGATTCGGGATAAAGGTAGTACCCTAAAGGAGGCCCTTGAAGGTTCTCAGGTGGCTATATCTATGATGGAGCCTGTATATGGTAGGCAAATACACGAAGAGGAAATCCTTTACACTGTTCCAGATTCTGAGGATGCTAAACTACTCCTGACTAAATTTAAAGACCAATTATCAGAAAAGGAGTTAGAAGTTTTGGATGAAATAATACGGATAAAGAGAAAAATAGATCCTCTTTACGCTCTTTGATAATATGGAAAAGGATTATAACTCCCTAATTGAGAGCTTTCTAGGTGTAGAGTTATTTGGAAGCTTTTGTTAATCCTTTAAAGTTTGGAAAAGAAAAAAAATAGAGATATTATATTATGAAAAAAATAGAGATATTATATTATGATCCCAGATTTGTTTTTCCGTGAGTGGATTGCAAGGAAAATAAATCAAAGAACTCTCTAATTGGAGAACTCTCTAAGAAGAGGGTTAATGTATTTTATATTTGCTTAGTAAGAATTGGTTTTACCACTAACCTTATAAGAGTTCTTAGGGAGCTTGTATCTTCTTAACTGATACTGAATATTAACAATATTTGTAAATTAAGATTTTAAGAAAGTTTATGGTTTGTTGCACGAATCTGTGCTCATTGCATCTTGGACTGGGATGACCTCACCATCTTTTTGTCTATACCATGGCTATGAACAGATTGTACATGTATGCCTTCATGGCCATCTCCTTGGCCATCTTCACGAACTTTCTTGCTGAGACATACT
>JARVJX010000108.1 GCA_029775995.1 Nitrososphaeria archaeon
CTAAAAATAAAAGCATTCATATACAACACAATCATAAACCTATAAACACAATCCAACACTAAAAACAAAGAGCAAACACACAACAATAATTAAGCCACAAAGCTTAAAAAATTTAAATTTTTCGACAATCGTTGTAAAATTCTTTCAAAAAGGATATTAAATAAGTCCTTATTTTACTTAAACCTTAAATAGACCTTTAATAGATATACATGATGTGGAAAACCAAAACTGGAGGGTTAGAAATAGTAAGAAAAAGATATTTGCTATTTCTATAGTTGTTCTTTTCTTATTAATGGTTCCTGTAACTCCTACTCAGGCTTTAGAAATTAGGATGGAGATCCCAGCTAGATTACCTACAACTGTTACTTTTCATCCCATTACCATCACAATTCAAAAAGCGATGGGAGAAGGAATACCCATTGATTCAGAGGTTGGTTTAATAATCTTCTCTAATCCTCCTACTGTAGTGAGATTTGATCTTCATGGTAATATAGTGTCCAAGGAGGGTCCATTTGCTGATGCTATAATAAGTGTTGTAAAAAGGGCACCTCCTACTCTACCCTCTTATGGTTATGGACCTATCTATGCTTATGGATATTCGTACTTTTATGGTTATTTTAAAACTGGATATGGATACGGTTATTTCTTTGACGGAGTTACAGACTTTGTTTATCAAGTAAATATAAATCCCAGTAAGATAACTCCCGGGAGGTATGGTGTATTAGCTAAACTTATAACTTCACTAGTACCTGATACTTTCACATCTTTTCTTGAGTTTTTTGAAGTTTTTACACCTGCACCTCCTCCAACTGCTCCTCCACCACCACCTCCCCCACCACCTCCACCTGAAAAGATAGTGGAGAATCCTAAAGAAGCAGCAAGGGATTTAGCCGAAACAACTCCCGATGAAGCAGCAAAAAGTTTAAGGAAAGCTTTGGAGATAGGGAAAGAAAAGGCTACAGAGACTTTTTCAGAACTAACTAAAATTAATATTAGAAAAGCTGCAGAAATTGTAAGAGAAATAGCAGAGGAAAAGAAGGAAGATGCAGCTACCTTTGTTAATGAGGTTATAAAGGAGGATCCAAGAGATAGAGGACCAATTCTATTAGATAGTATTAACTTTAGAACCTACAGAGATATTCAAGGCTTTGTAAGGGATTCTATAGTTAGCCAAATATTAGGTTTACCTTTCCCTCCAAATATAGCTGGTATTTTAGGTGCTTCTGTTCCCCCAGCTCAGAATATAATTGGAACCATAATTAAAACCGTTGATAGATTGGTCTTCGCTGGAGTTGGAAGAGGAGGATTATTTAATAGGTTTGGTGGTTCTCCTGAACCCTTTGTAGCCGGGCACGTTAAATTCCTTAGGGATATACCGGAAGTTAACTTTGATGTTAGGATCTTAGCTGAAAAGCCGGCAAATATACCTATTGATGTTCCTCCTAACTTAAAGGTCCACTCTTATATAGATATTACCATGACAGGTGCAAGGGATGAGGATATAGATGTTGCCCAAATAGAATATAAAGTAGAAAAGAGTTGGATGGAAGCTAATAACATTAAGAAGCTTAGCATATCTTTGTTAAGGTTTGACCCAGACTTGAAGGATTGGATACCTCTATCTACCTTTATAAGTGATGAGGATGATCAATTTGTTTACTACTTATCCTCTACACCAAAGCTATCGACCTTTGCCTTAACGGGTTCAGAAACCTTCTTCCCTCTCGCCTTCAAGTACTTTGATTTAACCATAACTCCAAAGGAGATACCTTTTGGGGATAAAGGAAGAGTTACGGTAAACGTTACCAATATAGCTAAAGAACCTGTAACTCAAGTAGTGGATTTATATTTAGATAACGTTGTATTTGACTCTACTATATTATCCTTAAGGGCTGGGGAATCTAAGGTAATATCCTTTGATATAAGCTCTGATATAATAGGAGAGCATACTGTTAGAGTGGGATATTTAGAGGAGAGCTTTAAGGTAGGATTACCAGGAATTAAGACAACAACCATTACACCTAAGATCTTTGATGTGAAGGGAGTTCAAAGGTTAGTATTCAAAGCAAAGGAACCTATAACCATGACTGGAGTGATTGAGAATAAGGTACCTCTTGCCATTGATATAGCCTTCTTCGTCCAAATAAAGAATACTAAAGGAGAAGTGGTATTCTTAGGAGCTACACCGTCAAAGTTAGACATTGGAGGAATTATAAGACCAAGCTTCGAATTCACCCTTACTCAGCCTGATAAATATACCGTAGAGTTCTTTGTATGGGATAAATTAATAGATCCAACACCTTTAGCTGAAGTAGCTAAGGTTGTAATAGAAGTGACTGAAGGGTAATCCCCTCGCCCTAAAATTTTTATTAACCTCTCTTACTCCCCTCTCTGATAATGGTAGAAGAAAGAGAAGTTGAAATTGAAATTACTAAGCAGGATATTCCCTATATTCTAATAATTCAAATAATTTTCTTATCTCTATTTTTTCTATTACCATCAAACTTTTCTACTGTAAAGTTAATTTTAGGTATATTTGCTATTTTGTTTATACCAGGCTATGCCATTGCTCACTTACTTATAAAGCATAAAATTAAAATTTTACAATTCATAAGCATGGCCAATGTAACAGGTTTTCTCTACTTATCTTATCTATTTCTAATACTTAAAATCTTTAACTCACCAAATATATTGATACCCATTTTAGCTTTAATAACAACTCTAACTTTCTACTTAAGGGAAGCTTACACCTTTAGCCTACCAAAGCAAAAGGAATTATTACCCTTTGTATTTTTTATAATTTTCTTATCCCTATTTATTCCCATAACCTTTCTTAACCAGAATATAAGCATACCCTATGGACATATGGAACCCTTGTCTCTGAGCAAGAGCTTAAATAACTTTATGGATCCCTTTATCTCCAGCTTTTCTTCCCTTCTTTACTTATCAGGCAACGATGAGATGCTTGCTAGCTTAGCTTACTCTACCTTAACCTATATTCTTTTCTTTTCTTCAATTTACTTGTTTTTATCAGAGTTTTTTTCTAAAACAGTATTGAATTTAGCGAGTATTATTCTTGTATTACTTTTACCATCTTTCACATCTCTAGCAGGGGTTGGATTTAACAAGCTATTGGTCCTACTCTCCATCCTAGCAGTCTTCTCATATCTTTTAACAAAGAATGAGAAGAGAGAATTTGCTTTTACCCTTTTCTTTGGCGCATCGGTTATTTTGATAGATGACCTTTATGGTATATTTGCAATTTTGACTTTAAGCTTCTTTACCCTTTTTCAGAGATTTGAAAAAACAAACATAAATAGGAAGAGATTAATAGGTTATTATCTAATTTTGACTTTAATGATTCCTTTTTTCATAAAGTATAATTTTCAATTTGGCCAATCAATTGATAAAATTCTTCTTTCAACAGTTAATGAAAGCTTAAATCCTTTGGCTATAGCTTTAATAGCAAGCTTAGCTTCAGTTGCTCTTCTAATTTTTCTTAAAAAAGAAAAGTTGGGTATTTTTTTAAGCTGGTTAATAGCTTCCATCCTTCTCACCTTATTTTTTAAGATCTTTTTTATTCCTTTAATTTTTATCTTAGCCTTAGCTTCAGGGATTAGCCTTTTAAAGATCTTTGAAAGGTTAAACATAAAAAAGCTTAGTAAGTTTAGTTATGGTACCTTAAGCCTATTTTTAATTCTTTTATCCTATTCTATTTTAGGAGGGTTCTACACTTTTAACAGTTCAGCAGAAGATTCATCAAAGGATCTTCAAAGTTACCTTAAGGATGCTAAAGCCTTAATGAAGAGAATTGAGAGGGAAATAGCCCTAGAAAGGATCATAATAGCCCCAAATGGTGTGAATAAGGTATTGGCCCTCTTTGTTAATAATGAGATCTTTGGGAGGAGTAATGTAGTTTCATCGGATTTAGCTCTTAAAATGCTTTATTCAAACTATGAAGTTTTAGGAGGAGGTCTTAGGATTCGAGAACAGATGCCCTATTCAGCCCATTTTGCTCCATCCCTTGGAGTAGCTATAAATAATGAATATAAAGAAGTATTGTTAATCGATGATTATGATAATTATCTCTTTTTAAAAAATAACTCTCAGATAAAGATTGCCCAATTAGAAAATACTAAAGTAGGTTTACGGGAAAGTGAAGCTTTTGTAGGTATAAGATACGATTACTTCTCATCTTGGCTAAAGATTAGAAAGCAAGAAGAAATCAGGGATTACAAGCTATCTTTAACCTATCTTGTTATAGACTATTCTGAAGAAAAGCTACTGGATGCTTTAGAGATCCGATTATTCTTTTTGAAGGGTAGAAATAGTCTTATACAAGCTTATTATGAGATAAAAAATATTTCTATGGTTAGTAAAAGTAGTTTAGCCCTTAATTTAAAGGATAGAAATCTGTTCTTAGAGTTTGGTGGCGATTTTAAGGAATATTATATTAGGGATGATGCTATAATTTTAATCTTTAAAAGACACAGAGATAAAGATTCTCTTTTAGCAAAAGTTGAGTTTAAATTGGAAGCTTCTCAAGATGTGAAGGAGGTTAAAGTTATAAAAGCTGAGGAAGTGATAAAGCAATATTTATCTCAAGGTAATGTGTACATCGTTATACCAAAGGAAGAGTTATGGATAAAGAGATTCCTAGGTGAACAATTTGTTAAACTTTATGAAGGAGAAAAGTTAGTAGGCTTTCTGGTGAGAAGTGAAAAGCTAGAATAAAATAAAAATTTATGAAAGCTATTTGTTTAGGTTTGGGGGAGGATATGGATAAAAAACTAAAAGAGAAGATATTAAGTTCTTCTATTTACAATAGATACTTCAACTTACTTTTTAATTTACCTTATATTTCGTTCTCTATACCAGATTTAATGTTAATGAAAGAAGTTGAGCCTCCATATCTTTGACATTTTTCGTTCTCCAAACATTGGTGTATTTCTAAAGGTTAGCGAAGATTTTTTAATAGTACCTCAAGGCTTTCCCGAAACAAAGTTAAGGAAAATGAAAGAATATCTTCAGGTTGAGGCTTTTAGGGCTTCCATCGGGGGTTCGAGGCTTTTAGGACCTCTAATTGCTATGAATTCAAAGGGCATCTTGGTTTCAAATTTGGCTGAAGAAGAGGAAATTAATCTTATAAAAAGGGAAACTAAATTACCTGTTGCAAGGTTACCTTCAATCTTTACAGCCGTTGGGAATCTTATAGCTTTAAATAACAAAGGAGCTATAGTGGCTCCTATTTTAGAAAGAGAGGCTTTAAAGATTATAAAAGATATCTTTGATGTACCTATCCATGTGAGCAAGATCTGTGGTTATAATCAGGTAGGTGCTTTAATTGTAGCTACAGATAAAGGGGGAATAATACATCCTGAAGCTTCTGAAGAGGAGATAAATTTTGTAAAAGAGAATTTAAAAATTGATTTAGAGCCTGGAACTATAAATAGAGGTGTTCCTTTTGTTGCATCAGGTTTAGTTGCAAATTCTAAAGGTGCTTTAGTAGGAAGTGTAACCTCAGGTCCAGAGTTAGCTATATTAAGTAGAACTTTAAAACTTTAAGGTCTCTGCTTTTTTATTACTTTATTGTGCTTAATTACTTTGTTTCCTAATGAAGCGATGAATATGGCTTTACCTTCATTTATCAGCTTTTAGCTTCTTCTATGCTAATTACTCTTTTGGACTATTTGAGGGTTTTAGAATTTCTAAAACCTTTATCACCCCCTCTATTTCCAATTTTTATTTGTTCTTCGACCCCTTTCCTTATCCCTTCTTCTCTTGAGAATAAATCCAATTTAGGTATCACTTTTCTATGATCAGAGGCTCTCGCTCTCTTTTGGTTAAATATCCTCCTCTTTTACTTGAATTCTTATAACCTTTTCCCCATTTGGTTCTTTTAAGTCTTAGTGTGTTAAGAATGTATTGTTAATTTTAGTTGATAAAGATTTTATAAGTCAAAAGAATAAATTAGAAGAGATTAACATGCTGGCAGTTAAGGCGGTTCAAGGGCCTTA
>JARVJX010000109.1 GCA_029775995.1 Nitrososphaeria archaeon
CCTTACCATCATTTGCTTTCTTAAGCTCCATATTCCATTCATCCATGATAGAGAAGTCAAGAAGGATCTCTCCCCTCCTCACCAATTCTTCGTTGTACTTGCTACAATCTCTTTCATCAGAAGCCATAGAGCATATTCAACGTATATATTTAAGAAGGCTTGAAACAAAATTCTTAGATAACATGCTCAAATCATGCAACACAGCATTAGAAAACAAAAAAATAAAAGAATGGGAAATAATCACTCTATTCTATCAGGAATACTATATTTACTACCAAAGTTAGGCTTTCTTCTCCTGGAACAATAGGTGTTGGTGGAGGGACTTCAGCTCCTGCAACTTTTTCTATCATAGTTCTATATATTGGTATTGAGTATACAAATTCACTTATCTGTACACTCTTAACACCAACTATTTTAATTCCTAAAGTGTTTACAACTACTTCAGCCTTCTTCTTCGCATTCTCTAGAGCTAAAGTTATCAGTTTATCATTTAAAGCCATTTTCCTCTCATCAGAAAAGGTGAAGTATACACTTTCAACCCTATTTGCACCACTTTCTACACTCTTATCTATTATTTGCCCAGCCAAATCCAACTTTTTAGTGTTTATAGTTATAGTATTTTGGGCTATATAGCCAACAACTCTAGGCTCTTTATTCTCTGGATAGATATATTTTGGATAAAGAGAATAACCAGAGGTTTTTATCTCCTTATCTTCAAGACCTAATTCCTTAAGAGCCTTGATTACCTGGTTCATCTTTACAGAATTTTCTTTTATTGCAGCTTCTGCATCCTCTTCTTCTGTTACTACACTTATAGTTATAGTAACCATATCAGGAGTAGCTAATACCTTACCAACTCCACTAACACTAAGGGTATTCTCTGAGAAAGCTAAAGTTGACCCAGCTTGTCCAGAAGGTAATGAAGTAGAGGTTTGGGGGGCTTCTAGCTTTTGAGAACTGATCCTTTCCATTTCCTTCTTTAAAGCATCCCTTTCATTTTGTAAGCTTTGTATTTGCGCTTTTAATTCTTTTAAATCTCTTTCCTGCTGAGATAGCCTCTCTGGAGGATTCATTATCAATGTATAAGCTATATTTACTCCAACCAATAGAGCCACTAATACTATTAGAGCGAATATATAGCTTCCCTTTACTTTTTCTGTTGCCATACTATCACCAACCTAACTTACTAAAGCTTTAATTTTATATCTATGGTTTAGAATAAATTTTCTAAAGTTTAGAAAGAATTAGTAGCTAGACAATGGTTGGTAACGATAAGCAAAGAATCTTAGAGGATTAGTTCATTTTAGATTTACTCAATTTATAACATTCATCTAGAAAAGCATAAAAGATAAAATGCTTTTAAATCCTAAAGATATCATGAAGAGAGAAAGAGGTGAGCTAAAAGGTACAACCTTAAGAGTATATAAGTATCTTTTAAGGGCAAGAGAGCCCTTAGGAGTTAGTGATATCCAAAGGGGTTTAAACCTAAGTTCTCCCTCTGTAGCCTTCTACCATATAACAAAGCTTACTGATATGGGATTGATAAGAAGTGAGGGAACAGGTTATATAGTAGATAAAATAGTCCTCTCAAACATCATTAGATTTAAAGGTTTATTGATTCCCAAGTACTTCTTCTTTTTAATCTTCTTCACGCTAGCTTTTATCTTAAATATATTTCTATTTAGACCAGATTTTTTATCCCCTCAATACATCTTTTCCTTGCTTATAATCTTAGTAGCATTAGCTCTTTTTACCTACGAAACCCTCAAAATTCTAAAAAGCTATTATTAAGGAGTTTCTTCCAAAGCTTTAATAACACTATTAATTAGCTTCCTTTCATTTTCTAGGATAAATTGGGTTACTTCAATCCATTTTAAATGGACTTCATTTACCAGCTCAAAGGAATCTCTTAAAAGCTTCAACTTTTCATCAACACTTGCAGATTTTAACCTCTCAGATCTTTCCAAAATTACTTTGCTTTCTTCTTCAAAATCTGTAACTGAAACTCCAAAGAGCTTTAGCATCTTTTTAGTTTCTAAGGACATAAAATAACTTCTTTATATTTGTATATAAGCTTTTGCCATAAATTTAAATACAGAGTTTTAATTTTACTCTCTCATGCTTTTTATTTAACTTCTTAATAGCTTATGGGCTAACTTTTCCAACCTTTCGTGCTCACCCACTTCCTCTTCCCTTTTCTCATAGCATTTGGAGGTATCATCGATATCTTCCTTTGTTACCACCTCATCAGCCATAGGGAATAAAATGTTATTCTCCTTATAGATATGCTGACGCAATAACCCTAAGTATTCATAGCAAGGTTCTATAACCTCATCCAATTTTACTTCTCTTTTTTTATATAAATCTAGCTTTTCCCTAATTTTTTTAACCAGGTTCCTACCCATCTCATGCTCCATAAGCATAACTCCTATAGGACCTCCCTCCTTTGGTATACCCCTCTTCTCAATACAAGGAAACAAGCACTTCTCTTCTTTACCATGATGGCACCTATCTATAAAGACTCTGCTAAAATCTAGCATCTCATCTAAATAGTCTATCAGGCTTATTGACCCTGTTCTCCTAAGTTCACTAAGTTTAAGCTCTAATGAATCCAA
Source organism: Nitrososphaeria archaeon (assembly GCA_029775995.1). Taxonomy (GTDB): domain Archaea; phylum Thermoproteota; class Nitrososphaeria; order Nitrososphaerales; family JARVJX01; genus JARVJX01. Next base: position 2,616 of record JARVJX010000109.1, read on the forward strand.
AACCTTCAAGATAACCTCATGATCTTTAACTAAGTTGCTGGCTATTGCCATATGATCACCCCTTACAGCAGGGCATCAGCTTATATTAATATAATACCTTATACGTAAGGTTTATAAAATCTCAAATTTGGGGTAGTTGTATCTATGCTCATAAAATTGTATGCTATAAATAAAAACTTTTTATAAAATAGGACCTTGCCCAAATCCACTTGTATGAAAGTCCATATATTTCAAATCTTATAAATACTTTATAAAATAGTGGAGGAAACAGAAACCTCTTAATATCATCTTTAACATTTTTAAATTAGCGTTAAAATCCCACTACCCCATCTTGAAAAGTCATTTGATATTTAATAGGCTCCCTCTTGAGAATAATAATTTCTATGAACCTTAATTAAATACTCTGAATCAGTCTACAACCTTCTACGCCCATGTATAACTAATGGCTTAGGGCCACTCTTATTAAATTTTTATATAACTCCTTTTCCTCTCCCATAGTTTCCATTAGTTAAAAGCCCGTTATATCTATGAAAAGATAAATTAGGGTAAAGGGAATATAAACTGATAACATGAAAAATTCCACCATCGGTCACAGCACTAGAAGTTTTAAAGAGTTCGTTTTTATTTTAAAAAATTTCAAGCTAAATTGCTTAGAGATGTCCGAAGATTCCCTTCCAGTAAAAAATACCCCCACTTTAACAAAGAATATTTGCTAGAAAATTTAAATAAAGAAAAAATAGAATATTTGCACTATCCAGAATTAGGAGGGTTTAGAAAAGAAGGCTATGAAGAATTTTCAAAGGCAGTGGAAAAGCTTATGGAAATTATTAAGGGAAGAAATGCAGTTATTATGTGTTCAGTATGGACACCCCTTGGTTGTCATAGATACTATATTTCAGAGTATCTGGCAAAAACTGGTAGAGAAATTATACACATCATAGACGAGAAAAGAGTTCAAGCTCACAAAGAACTTCCAAAGAAATTTCGAAAAATCTGATAGTTGAACCTTTAATGGTCTTAAGTAGGTTAGAGGAACAATGATAGATTGCATAGCTCTATAAATAAATATTGTTAGCCCAGCCTAACTTACCTTTAAGCCAAGGTGGAGTGATGGGGTCGGTGGGATTTGAACCCACGACCACCAGCTCCCAAGGCTGGTATCCTAGACCAAACTAGACTACGACCCCATTAATACTCTTATAAAGATAAGAATCTTAAAGTTTTTCTTTAGTACTCCCTTACCCTCTTTGGATGGAGCCTCTAACTATACTATTAGTTTTTCTCTTCGCTATAATAGCTGGATTATTTGGTTCTCTCTTAGGTTTGGGAGGGGGAATCTTTATGATACCCTTTTTATCTTTGCTCTTAAACTTTGAAATTCATCAAGCAATAGCGGCAAGCATCTTAGGTGTTGTAGCCATATCGGTAATGGGTTCTACTTTATATTTGAAGAAAGGTTTAACAGATATAAACCTTGGAACAAATTTAGAAGCTATAACAGCTTTAGGGGCTCTAATAGGTGCCAGCTTAGCTGTAAGCATGAGCAGAGACCTTTTATCAGTTATATTTGGTTCTTTGCTACTCTATACATTTTATCACATGCTTAAAGGAAGAGTAGAAGAAAGTAAAGAGAATTCAGATAATGAGCCAAAGAATATGAAGAAAGGATTAATCATAAGTTTCTTAGCTGGCAATATAGCTGGAATGTTAGGAGTAGGTGGGGGCTTAATACAGGTCCCTTTAATGTATAAAATTATGAAGATCTCCATTAAGAGGGCTATAGCCACAAGCAACTATATAATGGGGGTAACAGGAGCTTCTGCAGCTTTGATATTCCTATCTAAGGAATTTGTAAATCCCTTAGTAGCCATTCCTACTATAACAGGGATAGCTTTAGGAGCCCAGATGGGTCCTAGATTGGCCCTTAGATGGAAGCCTAGGACCATAAGGTTGATCTTTACTATAGTTATACTTTACTTTGGGGTAAGGATGAGTTTAAGAGGTTTTGGCTTTGAGCTTACCTTCTGATGAAGCTTTTAGCATAAGAAGGGCTTTGAGTATTGGTATTAGCCTAAGTTTAATAGCTATGATTTTAGGCTTGATCCTATTTTTAATTTTTAATCTTTTAGATGAAAGCTGGAACCTTAAAAATTTAATCCTTCACCCTTCTAACTCACCATCTTTTTTGATGGCTTTAGGAATCTTTGTATTAATTATAACTCCTTTGATGAGGCTTATAGTAGCCCTCTTAAAATTTTTGAGCAAGAGAAAGAAAATAAGCTCTATAATGGCATCTTTGAGTACTTTAATACTTTTAGCAAATCTTTTAATAGCCCTTTTACTTTGATTCCTACTAAAATTTATATAAAAAAATCCTAATTTGTTCAGAAGATAGCATGAAGGATAAGCTTTAAAATAGAAAAACTTTTCTGTTTAATCTCTTTATTTAAAAATGTGGTAATTTTTTTATATTTGTAGTAAAAGATTATAGAATAGAGAAGGAAACCATACCAGCTTCAGAGGTTTTAAGGAGTAGAGCAAAATATGCCTTCTGGCTCTTGAGTAAGAGAAGTAAGAATCTAAAGAGAATTAAGCCTAAGGATAAAGTCGTATTTTACTTAGCAGGTAAGGAAGGAGGTAAATTTGCAGGTACCGCTACTGTGGCTTCCTCCCCTTACGAAGTATCCCAACTGGAAAGAGAATTATCCTTTGGGGAACATCTATTACCTTTGATTACGTTATAGATCTTTCCGAGGTGAACCTTTGGAAAAAACCTAAGCCCCTTATAGCTTTAGCTAAAAGCTTGAGTTTTTAAAGGGAAAGAAGAGAATTAGAAGAAGTTTTAGAGGGAGTATAATAAGGATTGATGAAGAAGACTTTTTCCATATTATTTCCTATTGGGAATAAATATTAACGAGCTTCCATAACTAATCCTAACGATTTTTCCATCAAATTTGAAATTGAATATTTATAAAGTTTATAAAGGAGAGGATGATCTTATTATAAAAAATTATGAAAAAGAAATCAGCATTGCTCATAAGGGGAGCATTAGCATAAATTTTCATGATATGGAAGAATTAAAGGAAAAGCAAGGGAGAATCAAGATCTACTCAGAACATGAACTTAAAGCCGCTATAAAGTAAAAAATAAAAACTTAGGAATAAGCTTTACAAGACTCCTCTCCGGGATTGTCAAGATAAGCCCAACTAATCTCTAGATTATAGAGCCCTATGAACACACTTAAGAATTTAGTCATCGATGATATGGATGCTCTAAAGGGGAAGCTA
>JARVJX010000010.1 GCA_029775995.1 Nitrososphaeria archaeon
AGAAGCTCACCACGCCTAATAAGCCTCTCATCAACAACAGACCAATACATAGATTAAAGCAAGACATAAGAAACTTAAAGAATTAAGCCACAAAGCACTATATTGAGTAAAACTTATGATTTCCCTTTTCTTGATCAACTAGGTCTATCAGTTATAGTTCCAGTATTTGAAGAAGAAAAAGCCATAGTCCCTTGTATAAATAAGATAGTGAAAAGTTTAGATGGTTTAACTGACAATAATGAAATTTTAATAATAGATGATCAGAGTAAAGATAAAACTTTTGAATTAGTTATAAATCTAGCAAAGGCTATAAATCAAGAAAATAAGGGTAGAATCAAAGTATTCAGGCAGAAAAATAATAGAGGAAAAGGAAACGCTATAAAAATTGGTCTCCTTTATGCTACTAAAGATATTATATTTATACAGGATGCTTATTTAGAATATGACCCTAAAGAAATACCAAATTTGATAAAACCAATTATAAGGGGTGAAGCAGATATAGTTTACGGTTCTCGTTTTCTCGGATCTATAGAAGGTATGAGCGTATTAAATTATTTTGGAAATAGGATTATTACAAATCTTACGAATATTCTCTATGGATCTAAACTTTCTGATGTTATGACTGGGCATAAAGCATTTAAAAAAGGTATTTTTAAACATATTGAAATTAAATCTTCTAGATTTTTATTTGAAATTGAACTTACTGTTAAAATCCTGAGGAAGAATTTTAGAATTATCGAAGTTCCAATTAACTATAAAAGAAGAAGAACAGGAAGGAGTAAAATAAAATGGATAGATGGATTAAAAGGCTTAATAGCTTTAGTTATCTTCAGATTTTTTAACTTTTTCATAGACCTTAGATAAAATGTATAAAGAAAATAAGGATTTTAATTATCAGGGCATAATATACCTTACCGAGTTAGAGAAGAAGCTTCCAGATTGGTTGAGGGAAAAGGCTGAGCTCATATTATCCCTTATAGAAGGAAAGAGGGTCTTAGAAGTTGGTTGTGGTATAGGAAGTTTAACAAATTTTCTTTTTATAAAAGGTTATGAATTATTCGCTAACGATATATCTCAGCTTTGTATAAAGGAAGCCATGAAGAAAAATTTACCTATTACCTTTATTCAAGGGGATATATGTGATTCATCTATTTGGTCAAATTTTTCCGAGAGCTTCGATACTGTTATTATGTCGGATGTATTGGAGCATATAAAAGAGAGAATTATAGCCTTAAGAAATGTTAATTTTATTCTTAGAGAGAGGGGTATTTTAATACTAAAAGTTCCAGCTTATAATTTTCTTTACAGTTCTATGGATAAAAAAGTTGGTCATCTTTTAAGATATTCAAAGGATAAGTTATTAGAAGAGTTAAAACTTTCTAAATTTAAATTAGAGTTATGTAGGTATTGGAATTTTCTAGGAATCTTTGGATGGTTATACTTAAAGTACACAGGAAAAGATCTTAAAGATTTAAAAATGAAAAATTCTTTATCTAAAATTTACGGTAACCTCTTAAATTGGGAAAGTAGGTTAAAGATGCCTTTAGGTTTAACCTTAGTTGTAAAGGCTAGGAAATGGATGAAGATAATCCAGCCTTAATTTTAATACTTTTAGTCTTTCTTAGCTTCTTCTTTTTAGACTTCTCTCTAGAGGCCTATAAGAGAATCACCTTTCCTTACCAATTGGATTATCCCGAAGGTTATGTGTTATATTTCTCTTCTTCCCTTTCAAAGGCTGAGAATATTTACAAAGATATAAATGAAGAGCCTTTTGCCCTGGTTTTATATACTCCTTTCTTCTTCTTTCTCTCCTCTATATTCATTAAACTCTTTGGATTATCCTTTCTTTGGGGGAGGTTAATATCTTTTAGCTTTTCTTTATTATCCCTCTCTATTATATTCAAATTTACCTATAGGAAGGGAAGTAGGTTCATAACTTTTGTATTATTAGCTCTTTTTATATCCGATCCCACCCTATTTCCCTTTTTAACGCTTAATAGGGTAGATATAACTGCTTTAGCCTTCAGTTTATTAGGTTTGTTTTTATTCCTAAAAAGATTCCATTACCTCTCTATACCTTTCTTTTTACTATCTCTATTTACAAAGCAGACTTTTTTGGCTATACCCTTAGCCTGTATTATTTATAAAATAATATCAGAGGGGAAGAAAGGATTAAAATTCCTTCTCATCTTCCTTTCCTCCATAGTACCCTCCCTACTTTTTATAAATTATTTAAGTGAGAATAGATTTCTTTATCACATGCTAATCGCGAATTATGGAATGGCTTTGGAATACGATCCTATAATTTATCTAAATAATCTCTTAACTTTTGTTAGAAATAATATTTTTACCTTTGGTATAGCCTTATTTTACTCTGTAATGAGAATAAAGAGGAAAAGATTAAAACCCCTTCCTTTAGCTTTATTAATATCACTTTTTGTAACCTTTATCACTGGGGCGAGAATAGGAGCTATCCAGAACCACTTTATGGAATTGGCTGCTTTATCCATAATTATTACAGGAGTTTTTATATCTAGAGTAAGATCTCTAAGAAGGTTATTATCTTTACTATTGGTAATTCAATTGGCAGTTAATTTTCCTTTATACTCTTTAACTTACCCCTCAACTAATTTTGAAGAGCTTATAAGCATACCTTATGATTCTCAATATAAGGTTTCAAAGTTTTTAGAGAATTTTACAGGAAGAATAATATCGGAAGATATTGGTATATTGGTGATCAATGGTAAGGAGCCATATATTCTAGATCTAGCTGGCTTTACCTCTTTTGTTACCTATAGTAAGCTCATCGATGAGGGAAAGGTGATAAAAGATATAGAGGATAAAAAGATACCTGTGATTATACTTGAGAATAGTTTAGAGGATGTGGTAAGGTTACAAAGGTTAACACCTTCTATTGCTATTGCTATTGCTAAGAATTATTATATATACAAATATTACCCTCCCTACTATATACTTTTGCCAAAGTAATCCTTATGATTTCTATAAGTGATCTATAAGTGATAAATATCTCTATCTTTGAAATCATTTCAAAAGATTTAAAGGCTTTTTTGTATTGTTATGAAGTTTGTGGAGCTTAATAGGATGAGCGGTCTTTGATAGGTTCTTTTTTCTCTAATTTTGTAGGAAGAAGTCCTTCGTCAATGATAGGAATTCTCAATGGTTTGCTTTTATCCTCTTCGGGTAAGTAGATGAATACAAAAGATGGCTCGTATATTACTTTCTTAGGAGGCTTAAGCAATGAAGAAGGAGAGCTTGTGGAAGATTATTTTGAAACCCTAGTTCTCATCAAGCTTAAGTTTTCTATCTTCTTATTTTTTATGAGCCATCATATAATGATACTATCGCTTTTGTGAAGAGGATGAGCAGCTAAAATAATCCTATTGATAGTAACATTTAACATCATACAAAGGATGAGAGAATTTTGATGGGAACTAGGGGTCAATAAAGGATTAAAGAATGGTATAATAGTTGGTATAGCTTTATACTATTCCCTTAAATCGATCATTAGGAAGAAGATTGGACTTCTATCTCTTTCTTTTTTACTAAGCTTATCATTTACTCTTCTTACTGCAAAATTAGGATCCAACTCTAATTCTTTTCTTCTGTCTACAGTATTAGCAAGTATAATAGCTGGCATAGCCTTAACCAAAGAGAGGAAATTAAAAGGATCTTCTCATAGTTTTGTTATTAATTCAATTGCTAACTCACTTTCCAACTAACTACTTTAGTATCGAACCCTTTGCTCCTATAAACGATGAGCCCTAGAGAAAAGTTTCTTAAATTATTCAAGGTTGATAAGAATAAATAAATTTAATATTTATTTGTACCCCGCCTCTGAGTAGCCCAGCTCACAGCTAGCCTTAACTCACTGAAGCCTCTCTTACGGGGCCTCTCCTATCGCATGGCTGGGTTAAAGAGAGTATCATTAAATCAACCCTCTCCGTCTACCATGCTTTGTGGAGAGTCAATTAAATATCTATCTTCTAGCTTTAAACTTTTTCTCTAACTTATCGTAGCTGAATTCGTAGAGAGAAACAGGAACCTTTAAACCAAAATTCTCCAACACTAGAGGATCTATTTCTCCAATTACCCCTATATCTTCATTATCAACTCTAATGGATGCGCATCTACCATAGGAAAAGGTTGGATGAAAGGAAGGTTTTGTCTCAAAATCCAATCCAAAGGTATTGTATAAAAGGGAGGACAAGCTGCTCTTAGCTTCTGAGTAGTTAGCTTCTGAATAGGCTATAGCTACAACAATTCTGTACTCTTCCCTTACAGGTTCCTCATTAGAATTACGTAAAAAGACTTTTCCAATTTCAAAGATCCTTTGGGGGTATTCAGCATGAGTATTATTAGATAAAACCTGAAGTAAGCAGGGAATTAAAGTATCCCTTAAATACTCATGCTCAGAGCTCTTTGGGTCTTCTACCTTTATACCATCACTAAATTCTCTATTAACCATTTCATAAAGTAATTTTTTGCTAAGGAGGCTGAAGTTCATAACCTCCACAAAATTCTGAGAAATCAAAGCCATTCTGAAATCATCTAGAAGGGATGATCTCTCATCCCTTTTACCTACATTAGCACCTTCTGGTAGAGTAGGCTTTATACGCTCTAAATCTAAGCCTATAACCACCTCTTCAACTATATCTACAGGGTGAATTATATCTACCCTATAGGGAGGAACCTCAGCATAAAAGGCATTACCTTTCTTTACTACATTTAACCTACACCTCCTTAAACATCTAAAGATTTCGTCTTTATCTAGCTTTAAGCCCAATAACTTATTTATGAGCCTAAAATCTATCTTCATAAGTAAGCTTTTCATATCAGGTGTAAGAATTTTTTTATCCCTATAATCTACTTCAATTCTTTCAACCTTTGCTCCCATATCTATTAAAACTGAAGCTATTATGGATAAAGCCCTTAAAGCTGCTTTAAGCTCTAAAGCAGTAATATCCAAAAACAAATTCTTAGTATTTATATCAACTCTTGTAAGTTCCCCATTTATTATAGGTGGAAAGGATAAAACATTATTATTGCTATCTACAAGCAGAGGATATTTTTCAAAATCTTTAATTATCTTACCATACTTTAACCCTACTTCTGTATTTATTAAAATATCTCTAAGGCTCATACACCTATTTTCATTTAATGGTATGAAAGAAAAGGAGGGCTCTACTGCTTTATATATAAAGGGGGGTTTTATAACATCTAAATTATGAAGGCCTATACTTATTACCCTTCTATCCCTTCCTAAACCATGGTGCAAATCCTCTTGCATAGAAATTAGCTGCCTAATACTCTCTTCATCTAACCTTAAGTCTTTAGCAATCAAACCCACTATATAGGGTCTAATACTTTTAACACTATCTTCCACCATTACCTTAACATTACCATCTTGAATATCATACTTTGGTGCCCCTAACTCAAGATCAAAGATACCTTTTAAGGCTCTAGCTAAACCATAATCTGTTGAGAAATCAGGTCTATTAGGATTATATTCAACTTTTATATGATCTTCCTGAATCTCCTCTAAATCTAAGGCTAAGTGGGGCAATTTATTTATAAGCTCTTCCCTTCCAACCTTCCCTTCAAGCATCTTTAAAATTCTATCAAAGTATAAGGTTACTACAGGCATAATCTCACCTTTCTAAGCCAATTAAGGTCATTTTTGTAAAGCTCTCTAACATCCTGAATATCGTGCTTTAACATAACCAAGCGCTCTAATCCCCCTCCCCAAGCTAATACAGGCTCTTTAATCCCAAAGGGTAAGGTAACTTCTGGTCTGAATATACCCATACCGCAAAGCTCTATCCATCTATTCAACTTACCGTAATAAACTACCGATTGTAAGGAAGGTTCCGTATAGGGGAAGAAGCTAGGCCAGAATTTAACCTCCTTTAACCCTAACTTAAAATAGAATTCTTTAAGCAAGCCCATAAGGTCTCTTAAACTCACATCTTTACCAACTACTATTCCTTCTATCTGATGAAATTCTACAAGATTTTTGTAGGTAACTTTCTCATTTCTAAAGACCCTACCAACAGAGAAGATCTTAGTGTTGTGAGGCTTATATTTGGCAAGATAGTTGATGGTAACAGCGGTTGTATGGGTTCTCAAAACCAATTTATCAGCCTCACTACCCTTCCACTTATAACCCCAACCTTTTGAACCTGTAAAGGCTCCATTCTCATGAACCTTTGCTATTATCTCTCTATAATCTCCCCCACTATTTTTACTCTCTAAATTTGATAAGTAAAAAGTATCCTGTAATTCCCTAGCAGGATGGTCTTGAGGTATAAAGAGGGCATCAAAGTTCCAGAAAGAAGGCTGTACTAAAGGACCTTCAATCTCCTCAAAACCCATGGAGATGAAGATTTCTCTTACCTCATCTATAACCCTTTGAATTGGGTGCTTCTTTCCCATGGGAGCTAAGCTCACAGGAGCTTCTACATCATAGGCCCTTAGGGAATATTCTCTCCACTTACCAGTAATTAAAAGCTCTGGATTTAGCCTATCTATTTCCCTCTCCAAAGAAATATCAATTCTCTTACCCTCTTCCGTTAATTTTACATATATCTTTGCTTCTTCCTCTTCCTTAATAAAGCTGGGCCTCTTTTTAAGCTCCATCAAAATCTTCTTCTCCCTTTCATTCAGCTCTTGTAAATACCTACCATGATAAAGTTTAGAGATTAAAACTTCTTCTTCAAGGACTGAATCTCTTAGGAGAATTACCTCGCCCTTATCAACCTTTATAATCTCCTTATCCTTTAATCTTCCTAACCCTGCTGAAAACTCATCCCTATCAAATTCCTTAGAAATCTCCTTTAGGGAGGCTTTACCTTTCTCCTTTAACCTTTCTATTATAATCCTTTCAGGTAAACCTTCAAAATGGGCCTTTAACCCTTTTTCATCTAACTTAACCTTTATAAAAACTTCCCTTCTTATACTCAATAAACCCTTTAATCTAAGCCATTCTATAGCCCTTCTTAAATGGTCTAGGCTTAGGTTTGTTTCTTTTCTTAAATCCTCTAGGCTAAGCTCTTCTTTACCCTTTAAGGTTAAAATTACCCTTTTCTCTAAGCTATGTAAAGCCCTTTTCATTACCTTCCTAAGGATTTAAAGAAAAGATTTAAAGCCTTTTACCAGGATTCTTTAAGAGCTTTTGAACTTATATATCATCAAAAAGGATACCTTTCCTACCTTTTTAGGGGCAAGCTCATGGGCTAACTTTTCCTTCAAGACCAAATCAACGATCCTATTTCCTGCTAAGTTAATTATTGAAGATTTCTTTACCAACTTTAAAGCTTCTTCAGAATTTATTACCATATCCCCATAATAATCTCTACTAAGATTAATTTCCAATCCATTTCCCTTAATTACCCTCCCAACCAATTCTTCATCACATAAATTCACCATCTTCATTCCCTTATAGTTGATTATTTTAGCCACAAAACCCTTTTCTCTCACATTACCTTCACCGAGCTTTTTGCACCACAGGCTTCACAGACCAAAAGTTGTAATCTCTTAACCTTTTCAGACTTTGTATCAGGAGAACCACAAACAGGGCATAAAACCCCTTCTTGCATATACCTATTTAAAAGAACAGTAAAGGATTGTTTATCCTTTCTCCCTATAAATATGGCTCTTTCTCCATCTAGGGAAGCTGCTGTAGCCAATTCTTTAGCTAAGAATATGAGAACCCTATTAGGATCTCTCCTTAAGAGCTTAGGATAATCAGAAAAGTTTCTTAGTATGGTTTTATTACCAATCCAAAGGACTTGGGGCTCTGGTAAAGTTAATCTTTGACCCTTCTGAATCTTTATCCCTCTTTCTTCTAAACCCTTCCTTAGCCTCTTTAATAGTTCCTCGTAGCTTGGTAAGGTCATCCCTCTAGTTATGGGAATTTAGCTTAATAACTTTAAGAAAGATTTAAAAGATTACCATGAGAAATGGTGGTATGGTAAGCAAAGTAGCAAATTTAGCTTTAGCAGAATTAGGTGAAAAGAACTATAATTGGGCCTATAATCATATGCCAGCTTTAGTTAAAACCATTGAGAAAGCTGATAAGGGCAAGCCTTTACAAGGCTTAAGGTTGGCTGCTTGCTTACATGTTACTAAGGAAACTTCGGTTTTGGTGATGGGTTTAAAGAGGTTAGGGGCTGAGGTTTATTTAGCTGGGGCTAATCCTTTAAGTACTCAAGATGATATAGCAGCTTTCTTAGCCAATCAAGAAATCAGTGTTTACGCTTGGAGGGGAGAGAATGAAGAGGAATACTTTGATTGTATAAGAACTATATTGAGGGCTAATCCCCATATAATGTTAGACGATGGTGCTGATGCCCATGTTACCCTTCATCAGGAAGATGAGTTTAAGGCTTTAAAACCCCTAGGAGGAACAGAAGAAACTACAACAGGTATAATTAGATTAAAGGCTCTAGAGGCTTCTGGAAATTTGAGATATCCAATAATTGGAGTTAATAATGCTTACTCTAAATATCTCTTTGACAATAGGTATGGAACAGGTCAAAGCACCTTAGATGGATTGCTTAGAGCTACCAGTTTGCTTATGGCTGGTAAGAGGTTAGTAATATGCGGATATGGTTGGGTAGGTAGAGGAATCGCTTTAAGGGCAAGAGGCTTAGGATGTAAGGTAATAGTTACTGAAGTTAATCCTCTTAGGGCTTTGGAGGCTCACCTTGATGGTTTTGATGTTATGCCCCTAAATGAAGCAGCAAAATTGGGAGATATGTTTGTTACAGCTACTGGTCAATATAGGGTAATTAGAGGGGAGCATATAGAGAATATGAAAGATGGTGCCATTTTAGCCAATGCGGGGCACTTTGATGTAGAGATAGATGTTAATTATCTTGAGGAGAATAAAGAGAGTATAAGGGAAGTTAGAAATTACGTTGAAGAATATAAATTGAAGAGTGGTAAAAGAATCTACTTAGTTTCTAAGGGTAGAGTGGTAAATTTAGTGGCAGCTGAAGGGCATCCCCCTGAAGTTATGATGATGAGCTTTTCAAATCAGCTTCTATCAGTAATTTATATAGCTAAGAACTTTAAAGAGCTAAAACCAAATTTGATGGATGTTCCAAAGGAAATAGATGAGCAAGTAGCCAGAAATGCTTTAGAGGGCTTTAATGTGAAAATAGATGAGCTAACGGAAGAGCAAATAGCCTACTCGAAAAGCTACAAATAAAAATAAAACATTTATCTTAAAAAGAAAAAACATCTAGAGTTGAATAAAAAAATTATAGTAACAGCTGCATTACCTTACGCTAATGGAGAAATACATTTAGGGCACGTAGCCTCCACTTATTTGCCAGCAGATATCTTTGTAAAGTTTTTAAAGTTAAAGCATTATGAAGCTTTTTATATCTGTGCAACCGATGATTACGGTACTCCTATCCTAATAAGGGCTGAGCAAGAAAGAAAGAAGCCTGAGGATTATGTAGCCTATTGGAATGAAAGAGACTATAAGGACTTTAAGGATTTAGGAATAGATTTTGATTTCTTCTATAAAACTAGCTCTAAGGAAAATGAAGAAATGGCCCAATATTTTTTCAAAGAATTATATAAAAAAAATTATATTTACAAGAAAAAGATCCTTCAACCCTACTGTGAGTATGATAGAAAATTTTTGCCTGATAGGTATGTTATAGGAACTTGCCCTTACTGTAAGGCTGAAAATCAGTACTCTGATGGATGTGAAAAGTGTGGAAAGGCTTTTGAGCCTGGAGAGGTCTTGGATCCAAGATGCGCTTTATGTGGGAAGGAACCAACAAATAGGGAAACAGAGCACTATTTCTTTGCTTTATCTAGGTTTTCCTATAAATTAGAAGAATGGTTAAAGGAAAATCAAAATTTACAGGAAGAGGTTAAGAATTACGTTTTAAACTGGATAAAGAATGGCTTAAAGGATTGGGATATAACCAGAGATATAAGTTGGGGAATTCCTATACCTCTTGATGAAGCTGAAGGAAAGGTACTTTATGGATGGTTTGAGAATCATTTATGCTATATTTCTTCAACCCTAAAGTATTTAAAGGAAAAGAAGATGGATGGAAAGACCTTTTGGAATTCATCAATTATATATCACTTTATAGGAAAAGACATCGTATATCATCATTACCTTTTTTTACCAGCTATGAGGCTTGGTATGGATGAAGAGTACAAGCTTCCTGATTATATACCTACAAGGGGCCATTTACTGCTTCATAATCAGAAGTTTTCAAAGAGTAGAGGATGGTATGTTAGCTTGAGGGAATATTTAGATTCTTTTCCTGCCGATTATCTGAGATTTTACTTAGCTTCTATCACTCCTTATTCTCAAACTGATGTTAACTTTGATTGGGATGAATTCTTGATAAAGGTTAACAACGAATTGGTGGCAAACGTGGGAAATTTCATCTATAGAACTTTAAGCTTCATATATAATAGATTAAAAGGTAAAGTGCCTGAACCAAAGAATTTGGATAAATTGGATGAAGAATTGGTAGAAGAGATGAGAAGGGTAAAGGAGGAAGCTGAAAATAGAATCATCAATAATGAAATAGAAAAAGGATTAAAGAGAATCTTAGAATTTTCTGATAAGTGCAATAGATACTTTCAGCAGAAGGAGCCTTGGGCTAGGGAAGAAAATGTTGCTAATTGCCTCTTCTACTCTATAAATGCTGTTAAATGCTTATCCCTATTGCTATACCCTTACTTGCCTTTTTCTTGTAGGGTTTTATGGACTCAATTGAATTTAAAGGATTTGATACATGAAGGATGGGATAGGGCTGATGAGTTAAGTATAAAGGCTGGACATGAAATTAGTAAACCTTTTCCCCTCTTTAAGAAGATAGATAAGGTAGATATAGAGAGGCAGAAGAGAAAGCTAGGAAGGATAGGGTAAGTTAGCAAAGCTTCTTAAATAGCTGTAATCAAGAGAGAATATTTCGCTCCTCCTCCTATCTATGAGCCTCTCTCTGAATAAGGGATTAAGCTCTCTCTCTTCATTTCTCTCACAGTTAATGCAATAGCCGCTTAAAATCTGGTTAAAGGCTGGGAAGATGATTATGGTTGGGTCTCCTATGCTAGATTCTTGAACCTTTAGAATCTTTGAGAGCTTATATCTGCTCCATCTAGCAAAAACCCATACTGGTTCCCTCTTATGAGTATCCTTAAATCTATAGGTAAAATGGTGATGACCCATCATAATATAATGAGAGTTTAAAGCTTCCTTGCCTATCCATGTATGGCCATGCAGGAAGGTAATTTTACCGAAACTAAAACTCTTTGTAATTTTTTTAAACAATTTTACTTTAGGAGGCAATAAGGCATCAAGTCCTCCATCATGGTTTCCTAAGGTTACTTTAACCTCTATACCTTCCTTCAAAATCTCCTCAAAAAATTTAGGTATATCGAACCACTCATAGGGCTTTATGGTAACAAATTCGTGCTTTATATCTCCCAAAATTATAAGAGATGATACTGAATTCTTTCTTATAAGCTCAATTATTTTTTTTGCTAACTTATCTGTTTGAGAAGGTATTTTTATACCCTTTAAACTCAATCCCTTCTCAAATCCAATGTGTAAATCTCCTAAGACTAAATGCCTTTTACCATCCTCTATTATAAGAGCTGGCTCGTTTTTTATCAGCTTTATCAACTTTCCTTTAAATTCTTCTCCCAACGTTTTATTTAAGGTTACAACCCTTGATAAGTTGAGAGTATAACATTAAGCTAAAAATTATATCAGGTTTTTATAATAAAGCAAAAGCACCTAGCATGTTCAGTAGGAACCTATGTGCTTCTGAACTAATCGCCCATTAGAAGCGCCCTTCAAAAATGCACCTTTCCTGATAATAGATATCCCTTAATGAGCTATTTTAAATATCGCCTCTCTTTCATAAAATGAAGAGGATATATAAAGAAGTTAAGCGTTGTAGAAATCCTCTAGAAAGTTACTCTCCAAACTCCAAATTATTGTTATCAAATAAAGGAGGTCGGAGGCTTATGAAAGATAGAGATTCTTTCTATAAAAGGTTTATTAAGAAGATACTTCCCTAAGAAGCAATACAATCAGAGAAGCAACGTTGAAACAGTTAATTCAGTTGAGAAGAGGAAGTTTGGAGATGAACTGTATAGCAGACTATGGTATATGAGGAAGAGAGAGATGAAGCTGGTTGATATCACATATAACTTGTATAGACTTGTTAAGTTGAATTACGTTTTATGATAGGATTTCTACAAAGCTAGAAGTTAAAAAACTTTAAATAAAATAATTTTCTCTTTCAAATTATGAGTTATTTAGAATTAAGGCGTTTAGGTAGAACTGAAAGGATGGTTTCCATATTAACATTGGGAGGCTGCGCTCTTGGAAATCTAACCCAAGAGGAGGCTGATAAAGCTATAGAGATGGCTTTAAGCTATGGTATAAACATGATAGACGTAGCTCCAAGCTATGGTGATGCAGAATTAAGGCTTAGACCTTGGCTTCAAAGGATTAGAGATAAAGTATTTTTAGCTGAGAAGACTATGAAAAGAACTAAAAAAGAGGCTTGGGAAGAGCTCAATAATTCTTTATATAGATTAGGGGTTAAACACTTTGATAGCTATCAGTTTCATGCTGTAAAAAATTATGAAGAGCTAAATTTGATCTTTGAGAAGGGAGGAGCCATGGAAGCCTTTATAGAAGCAAGGGATGTGGGGCTTATTAAATATATAGGAATAACGGGTCATGATGATGTAAGAGTCTTTATAAAGGCTTTAGAAAGATTTGATTTCGATACGATACTTCTCCCTATTTATGCTCCTGCAATAGCTTTTTCTAATCCTGAAAGCGATTTTAGGCATGTACTAAGATTGGCTAAAGATAGAGATGTAGGTGTAGTAGCTATAAAATCTCTAGCAAAAGGTAGATGGAGAGGAGATAAAAGGTACGGAACTTGGTATGAACCCTTAGATGATAAGGAAGAGGTAGAGATGGCTTTACACTTTACTTTATCTCAAGGGGTTACCACTTGCTGTTTACCTTGTGATGTAAAGCTTTGGTCTATGGTTTTAGAAGCGGGCAAAAGGTATAATAAAATAAGCCTTGAAAGAGAGAAGGAAATCTTAGAATTTGTTAAGAGTAAAGGGTTTAAACCTCTCTTTCCCGAAGATTAAAGAAATTTTACCACTTTAAAATTACAATTTAAGCAATCATTAACCTAAAAAGTTCTTGAACCTATTCCAATTAAATTTTACATACCTTTAATCTAAAGTGAAGTTAAAAATTGGGTACAAAATATAAGTAAAATTTTTACGAAAATAAAACCTATAAAAATTTCTTTGGTAAGTCTTAATTATTGAGTTTGAAAATAATTCTTTAAGAGGGTTCTGTTAAATAAATGGTGTTAAAGATAATGTTAAGTTTGATTAGATAATCTTTTAAGCTCTTAGTTCTCTAATTACCTTTAGGGATATGTATTCCTAAAGCTTTTCTCTTCTACTTAGGCTTATTTTTTAAATAAATTCTAACTTTTCTAAAGATTCTTTCCCATTAAGCAAGCTTTTACAAACTCTAGAAATATGGGCTCAGGCTTTCCTGGTCTGCTTATGAACTCTGGATGGTATTGGGTAGCCATATAAAAAGGATGATCCTTTAATTCAAAGATCTCAGCCCTCCTACCTTCATCACTAAAGCCAGAGAAGATTAACCCTTCAGCCTCTAACCTATCTTTATAAAGGGGGTTAAGCTCATACCTATGCCTATGCCTCTGATATATCTCCTCTTTACCATAAATTTTGTAAGCCCTTGTATCCTTTACTATCTCAATTTTATGGCTTCCCAACCTCATGGTAGCTCCCATTTCTTTAGTATTCCTCTGCTCAGGCAAAAGGTCTATTACAGGATGAGGAGTATCAGGATCTAATTCCGTTGAGTTTGCATCTTTTAAATTACATACGAATCTTGCAAAGGAAACTATACCAAGCTGAAATCCAAAACAAAGACCAAGAAAGGGTATCTTATTCTCTCTAGCATAATTGGCTACAATTATTTTACCCTCACTACCTCTTTTACCAAAGCCTCCAGGGATTAAAATACCATGATACTCATCTAAGAGCTTTAATTCTGAGCTATTTGTTTCAAATTTCTCTGAATCTATCCAATTTAGTTTTGGTTTAACCCCAAGGTAAGCAGAAGCGTGAAGCAGGGCATGATTAACACTCACATAGCTATCCGTAAGCTTTACATACTTTCCAACCATGGCTATTTTAACCTCTTCTTTAGCATGAGTGAAGGTTTGAGAGATTTCTTCCCATTTTTTGAGATTTTCCCCTACATCTAAACTTAAATCTAACTTTCTACCAATGGGATTTAGTATGGACTCCTCATACATAAGAAGAGGAACAGAATATATATTATCCACATCATGATCGGATATAACACAATCCCACTCTACACTTGTGAATAAAGCTATCTTATCCTTGGTCTCCCTTTTAAGGGGCTCTACACATCTAACTACTATTATATCGGGCTGAATACCTATCCTCCTAAGCTCTTGAACACTATGCTGAGTGGGCTTTGTTTTCTGCTCCCCAACACCCTCTAGTATGGGGGCTAAGGTTACATGTATGAATAAACTATTCCTCGAACCCAATTCCAATCTCATCTGCCTAAAAGCCTCTAAAAAGGGTAAGCTTTCAATATCTCCTACTGTTCCACCACACTCTATAATTATAACATCCAAATTTGAATTAGCTAAAGTGTAAATCTTTGACTTTACCTCATCGGTTATATGAGGAATAATTTGAACACATTTCCCCAGATAATCCCCTCTTCTCTCTCTTTGAATCACGGTAAAGTATATTTGACCTGTAGTAATGTTGTGTTTTAAGGTAAGGTTCTGGTCTAAAAATCTCTCATAGGTTCCAATATCCATATCAGTTTCCCCTCCATCCTCTGTAACAAAGACTTCTCCGTGAACTAAAGGGTTCATGGTACCAGCATCCACATTTAAGTAAGGGTCTATCTTAACACAAGTTACCTTTAAATTGCAAAGCTGGAGTAATTTAGCTATGGAAGCTGTAACTACCCCCTTTCCTAAGCCTGATAATACCCCTCCCGTTATAAAAATGAATTTGGGCATATATGGATTAAACTATTTATGTAAATAAAAGTTATGGTATTGTGTGCACCATAATAGCCCTTTCTAAAGAAAGATTCCTATTTATGTATAACAGAGACCTTCCTTTAGAAGGCTTTAAGGGTCAAGACTTAAGGTTTTTTGATAATCTATTAGCCTTATACGATTACAGATCAAAAGGGATAGCCTTTGGCTATTCTCTAAATAAGGTCCTTTTTATAGCTGTTGCAAATGTATTAGGTTATTACTCTAAGCTTTCAAGAGGTTATTTAGCGAGGAAGGTTTTACAGGAAGCCAAGAATTTAGAGGAAGCTTTAGCTATGATGAGGGGAGAATTGATTAAGGGTAATTACAGTTCAGCCAATTATCTATTAGGGGATGATAAAAGAATTTTCAGAGTTGAAAACTATGCTGAGGAATTGGTAGTTAAAGAAGTTACTCCATTAGATGTTGTAACTAACCACTTCAGATTTCTTAATAAAGGAAATAAACCAAAGGATTCTTTAGAGAGAGAAAAGTTTGTTTGGAGAAAATTAAAGGAGATAAACCCATCTTTAAATTCCTTCAAAGATATAGCCATGAATCATGATGAAGTACCTGTATGTAGGCACGGGAGAACCTTGAGTAGTTTACTCCTTGAAAAATTTGAAGGTAAATTAAGTTTTCTTTACACCCTTTCCCTTCCCTGCTTAGGCTACAAAGAGTTGCTATTTTATTAAAGGATACAGAGGTACCGATAGATCAGCCAAATCTATCAGTAATTTAAATATTCTCTCTATAGAGCTAACAAAGCTTATACAATCTAAATTCATCTCATCCTTTAAGAGATTCCTCTTTAACCTCTCTATATCTTCCCTTAGCTCAAGAGGGAAGGGAATGAACCTTTCCTCTTCACTTCTCTTAAGAAAGGAATCTATCAAATTATTCTGAATTTCAGAAAATTTATTTGCCAATTTGAGGAGCAATTCTTTATTCTCCTTCAACCTCTTCCCCTCAATCCTTTGTATCTTTTCTGCTAATTCGCAAGAGGCATCACCCATTCCTTCAAATAACTTTGCACCAACCCTGAAATCCAAGCAATCTATCAACCTTAGACCAAACTTTCTAGCAATCTTTGGTTCCATTAAAGCACTTCTCACTATCCTAATTAGAAGGAAGTATAATTTATCCACTTCATCATCCCTCTCAATTATAGATTTTGTAGTATCATAATCTCCCTCTAAGGTTGATACTATAGCATCTTTGTACATGGCTTGAACTATGAGGTTCATTCTTCTAAAGATCTTATCAGGATTGAGGTAAGAAGGGTCTGGTAGAAATTGTAAGGTTATAGAGTAAGAATCCTCCTCCAAAATTTCTAATCCTATCAATTGGTCAAGAACTTTCTTGATGGTGTTTCTATGAGTGTATTCTATTCTCTTTTTACCAGCTATCTTTATGGTATCGTAGCCTGAGAGATAGTAAGCCACTAAAAGATTGGCCAAGTAATCTGAATTTAAAGGGTAATTTATTATTGCTTCCCTAGGTTCTTTCGATAACTCTAAAGGCGATACTGTTATAGAACCTCCTTCAGAAATCTCTACACTTATTTGATCTCCCTTCTTCAAGCCATACCTTTTAACCCACTCCTTTGGTAAGGAAACTAATAAAGTGCCTCTACCCATCTCATAAACCTTTCTTAACTCCATTTCTAAATACCTCTAAATATTCTCTAGAGGTTATATTTAAAAGTTAAAGAAAGTATATAACAGGAGTTGAGGTTTAAGGCCTATTCTCCTACTCATATTACAGGAATCTTTGAAATTTGTGATCACTATTTAAATCCTTTAAGAAGGGGCTCTAAGGGAGCTGGTTTATGCTTAGAGAAAGGGATTTACAGTACTGTAGAGCTTAAAGATTTTAGGGATGTTAAAATCTTTATAAACGGCAAAATTTCAGAGGCTCCTGTATCGGAAAAAGTTATTGAGTATTATAGAAAAATAGCTGGTAAAGAATTTGGGGCTTACATTTACCATGATACAGAAGCTCCCATTGGATCAGGCTTTGGAACCAGTGGTGGTGGAGCTTTAGGTCTTTCCCTTGCCTTAAATGAAGCTTTGGGCTTAAATTTATCTTATAAGCAAGTAACTCAAATAGCCCATTTGGCTGAAATTATATGTAAAACAGGTTTAGGAACCGTAATAGCAGAAACTAAAGGGGGTTTAGAGATAAGGATAAAAGAGGGTGCCCCTGGATATGGGGAAATAATTTCCTATCCAGTTAAAGATTACTATCTTTTAGCCCTTAGCCTCTCAAAGCTTTCCACTAAAGAAGCCCTATCAAACCTCTACATAAGAAGTAAGATTAATGGAAGCTGTGCACCCCTTTTAAAGGAATTGGTAGAGAAGCCTTCCTTGGAAAATTTTCTTAAGGTTTCTCAAGAGTTCAGCTTTAAAGTTAACCTTATGAGCGAAGGGATAAGAAAAAGGATGAAGGATTTAAGCTCTTATGGATACCATTCAGGTATGGCCATGTTTGGAGATACTTTGTTTACCCTTGTAAAGGAGGGGGAGCTAAAGGAAGTGGAGAGGATTCTTAAAGATGAAGCTTTGTTTATATCACCTATAGCAAATAAAGGAGCCCATTTACTATGAGGCTTTCAAGGCTTCATCCTCGCTATGAATCCCTAAGAATTAGGGATAAATTGGTTAAGGGCTTTAAAGAGGGTATAGTAGTAGAGCATGGATTGCTAGCTCATGGTAGAGGGGAAGCCTTTGATTACCTATTGGGAGAAAGAACCCAAGATTTTGCCCTAGAGGCTATTAAAGCTTCTGTGGCAAGCTTACTCCTTTCCAATTATCCATTAATATCGGTTAATGGGAACTTTGCAGCCTTATGCTCTAGGGATATAGTAAGGCTTAGCAAGCTGATTAAGGCAAAGATAGAGGTGAATCTATTTCATAGAACTTTAGAGAGGGAAAAGAAGATAGAAGCTTTACTGATTAAGCAAGGAGCAAAGGAGGTTTTAGGTGTAGGAGAAAGAGCTAAGGCAAAAATTGAAGGTATAGCAAGTAAGAGAGCCAAGGTAGACCCAGAAGGAATCCTTAAGGCTAATACCATTCTTTTAGCTTTAGAGGATGGGGATAGAACAGAAGCCCTTAGGAAATTGGGTAAGAGGATAATAGCCATAGATATTAACCCCTTATCTAGAACCGCAAAGATGGCTAACATAACCATCGTTGATAATTGTGTTAGAGCTTTACCTTTGATGGTTAAGCAAGCAAAGGTCATGAAGACCTTTGATAAAGGGGAATTAAGGGAAATTTTAAAGAATTTTAATAATGAGAAAAACTTATCAAGAGCCTTAAAATTCATCTCCTTTAGATTAAGGAATTTGGAGAGAGATTCTTGGATAGCATAAATGAAACCTTTTTGAAGGCTAAAGAGGAGGGAAGAAAGATTGTAATGCTAGCTTGCTACGATTACCCCTCAGCTTTGATGGCTGAGAAAGCGAGTATAGATTCTATTTTAGTGGGAGACTCTTTGGCTATGACGGTATTAGGCTATGATTCCACTTTACAGGTTAGCATGAGAGAAATGCTCATCTTTTGTGAAGCTGTTTCTAGGGCTTTAAAGAGAACTTTTTTAATTGCCGATATGCCTTTTCTTAGCTACCAATTAGGTTTAGAGAAAGCCCTTGAAAATGCTGGAAAATTTATAAGGAGAGGGGCTAAAGCTGTGAAGCTTGAGGGAGGAAAAGAGATAGCTCCTTTGGTTAAAGCTTTGGTAGATGCTGGTATTCCTGTTATGGGTCATATTGGTTTACTACCTCAATATGCTTATCTAAAGGGAGGTTTCAAGTATAAGGGAAGAGAAGCAAGAGAAGCTTTAAACTTATTTGAAGACGCTATAGCTTTGGAAAGGGCAGGGGTCTTTTCAATAGTTTTGGAGGCTATAAGTGCTGAGGTAGCTAAAAGCATAACAGAGAATTTAAAGGTACCTACCATTGGTATAGGCTCAGGACCAAATTGTGATGGTCAGATTTTAGTCTTTCATGATCTACTGGGATTGTTTGAAAGGTTCAAACCAAAGTATGTTAAACAGTACGCAAATTTATCAGAAACAATTCTTAAGGCTTTATCATCTTATAGAGAAGAGGTTTTGAACAATATTTATCCTGATGATGAGCATAGCTATCATATGAGTGATGATGAATATCGTAAATTCTTAGAGCTTTTATCTAAAAATGAGCGATAGTATAAGATTTACTAAGGGAAGGGATTTAGAAGGTAAAAGGATAACTCTTTGTGTAACAGGTAGTGTAGCCTGTATTTTAGCTCCTGAATTGGCTAGAGAGCTCATAAGGTATGGAGCCCAGGTTTACTCAGTAGTAACAAAAGCTGCTAGACGGTTTATAAGGCCTACGCTCCTTGAATGGGCTACAGGAAATAAAGTAGTAACAAAGCTAACTGGAAAGCTTGAACATTTAGATTTAGGGGAGAAATCAGATTTAGTTTTAGTTTATCCAGCCACAGCTAACACAATAAGTAAATTTGCCCATGGAATAGAGGATAGTCCTGTTACCTCAATACTAAATGTAGCTTTAGGAGCTAAATGTCCCATAATGATGGCTCCAGCCATGCACCTTTCCCTGTTTAATAATCCCATATTAAAGCAGAATATGGATAAGCTAAAGGATTTAGGAGTACACTTTATAGAGCCAGAGCTTATGGAAGAGAAGGCTAAAGCTCCAATGGAGAAAACTTTAAGCTCTATAATAAAATTCTTTAATTCACCTTTAAAGGGTCTTAATTTACTTATAACGGCAGGAGCATCGGCTGAACCTATAGATGATGTGAGAATAATAACCAATAGAAGCTCAGGGAAGATGGGTATTGAATTGGCTTCTGAAGCTTTACTAAGAAGGGCTAATGTTACTTTAATTTATGGTAGGGTTTCAGTAGATATACCTAAAGGATGTAAGGCTATAAAGGCAGAAAGCACCGAAGAAATGCTGAAGGAGATTAGAGAAGAAATTACAAAAGGGGATTATCATGTAATGATTTTTGCTGGAGCACCTAGTGATTATAGGTTAGAGGAGCCTTATAAAGGTAAAATAGATAGCAGGGAGAAGGAAAGGCTCAATATTACTTTAGTTAGAACACCGAAGATTCTTGAAGAGGTTAGAAAGATAAAAGAAAATATAAAGTTGGTATCCTTTAAGGCTGAGTATAACCTCTCTGATGAAGAGCTAATTAATAGGGCTAAGGAATTCATGCTTTTAACTAGAAGCGATTTGGTCATAGCTAACGATGTTTCAAGACCTCAAGCTGGTTTTGAAAAGGATACTAATGAAGTAATAATATTGGATAGCTCTGATAAAGTAAAAAAGGTTAAGGGTAGTAAGAAATTTGTTGCTTCTAAAATATTGGATTCTATAGAAGAACTTTTGGCTTCTCTAAAATCATAGTTAATGTCTTAATTTCGTTAAAATCTGAAAGCCTACATTAAAATATAAAGAAGCTAAAGCTCCAAAAGCTCCTTTGTAAAATTGTTAAATACCATCTTCTCCCCATCTTTTAACACTACTGTATCCTCAATTCTAATCCCAAACTTTTTATTTAAGTAAACTCCTGGCTCAATGGTAACAACTTCTCTATTTTCAATTACATCTTTGGAGCTTGGATTTAATACTGGGGGTTCATGAACCTCTAATCCTACTCCATGCCCTAGCCCATGAACATAATATTTTCCATAACCTGCTTCTTTGATGATTCTTCTTGAGGCTTCATCTACGGCTCTTGCTTCAACCCCTTCTTTTAACTCTTCAAAACCCCTTCTTTGAGCTTCTTTGACCAAAGTATAAATTTCTTTAAATTCTTCATTAGCCCTTCCAAGAACAAAGGTTCTTGTACAATCGCAAGTATATCCCTCATACCTTATAAAGAGGTCTAAAACTATTACATCACCTCTTCTTAATCTTCTATCGCTAACTTGAGCATGAGGATAGGCTGAGTTTTCGCCAAAGGCTACTATAAAGGGGCTTAGAGAGCTTAATGGATGAGAGGTTTCGCACCCTCTGTAAAAGGTTTCTCTAACAAGCTCAGCTAAAAGCTCCCTTTCCCTTACACTTTCTCTTAGAATTTTTGTGGAATAATCGTAAAGCTCATCTAAAACTTTTCCCGCTCTCTTAATTCTATCTATTTCAAAATCTTCTTTATACCTCCTAACCTCATAAATTAGAGAAGGCTCCAAATTTATATCTAACGCTTTATCCTTTAAGGCTTTTATGATGCTGCTCTTTGCATCATCAATAAATATTTTTTTCCCAGAGCTCAATTTAGCTATCTCATCATATATCCTAATTCCTCTATCCACAGAAATAACATCACAGTTCTTTGAAGAGCTTAGGGCCCTATCCCTTTCAAGATTATAGGTGAAAAGTATTGTAGAATCTTTGGTAAATAGAACCATTCCTTCCCCCCAAAAATTTGTGAGATAAAACACATTCTCTACCTTTGTAGCTAAGAAAGCATCGTAATCTTTTTCCTCCAAAAGTTCTTTAAGTTTATCAAATTTTAGCAATTTAACACATAATTTACCATCTTAACCCTTAAATATTTATTTATCTTTAATACTGAAGAAGAAGAAAGGGTAATGGTCTACATAAAGAAGTTAGAGATTAGGGGCTTTAAATCCTTTAGTGGTTTAACTACTTTAACCTTTACCCCAAACCTAAATATAATAACAGGACCCAATGGTAGCGGAAAAACCAATATTATGGATGCTATAATCTTCTCTTTAGGAGAGAATAGAGCAAAGGCTTTAAGAACAAATAAAATGGCAGCCTTAATTTACGATTATGGAGAAGGGAGGGCTGAAAGTTCAGCAAGAGTTTCTCTTCATTTGGATAACTCTGATAGAAAAATTGCCTTAGATTCTGATAGTGTAATAGTGACAAGGGAGCTGAGAAGCAATGGTGAGAGTATATTCTACTTAAATGGGAAAAGAGTATCCAAAAATTCTTTATCGGACCTTCTTGAAATTGCCCTAATTTCTCCCTCAAACCTTAATATAATTCCTCAAGGTTTAGTAACAAGATTATCAGAGTTATCTCCTGATGAAAAGAGAAAATTAATAGAGGAAATTGTTGGAATTTCTCAGTTTGATGAGAGAAAAAATCAAGCCTTAGAGCAATTGAAAGAGGCTGATATGAGGTTACAGATAGCTTTAGCAAAGATAGAAGAGATCAGAAAGAGGGTTATTGAGCTTGAAATTCAGAGAAATGCCCAGATAAGATTGAAGCACTTGGAAAGGACTATAAATTATCTAAAAGGTGTAAAGATTTCTTCAAAGATTTTAAGCTTAGAAAGCAAGTTAAAGGATTTAGAGGGTGAGAGGGAAAAGAAGGCTAACCTTATGAAGGAGCTAAGGGAGAAGCTAAAGAAGGCTGAAGAGGATTTTGAGCAGGCTGAAAATAGAAGAAGAGAATTTTTATCAAATTTTATAGGAGGAGAAAATGTAAAGCAGGTAAGCTTACAGGGAGAAATAGCAAAAATAAATAACGAGATAAAGATCCTTGAAGCCTCCCTTAAAAAGGCTGAAAATGAAATATCGGAATTAACGGAATATAAAGATAAGCTTTACCATACAAAAAAAGATAAATGGAAAGAAAGGGAAGACCTAAGAGGAAAAATAGAGAAAGAAGAGAAGAATCTTTCCGAATTGATGCTTAAGAAAAATTCTCTTACCCTTGAAATTAAAAACCTATCGAAGGAAAAGATTAGGCTTGAGAAAGAGATAAACAAATTGAACTTAATGGTTGGCAAAATTAGGGAGAGAGAAGCCCATCTCAAAAATAGACTAATTTCCCTAGATAAAGAATTAGAGATAAAGAAGAGTAAAAGGGAAATGGTAAAGAATAGAATATCAACTCTGCTTGAAAAGGAAAAGAGCTTCATGGATCTGCTAGCTAAGTTAGATACGAGCATAAAGACCTTAAAGGAATCCTTAGAGGGAGAGAGAAAATCTTTAGAGGAGATAGATGTAAATATCCTTGAAGTTAGGAAGAAAAGGGGCAAATTAGAGGAAGAAGTGGAAAAGGCTTTAGAGACTCTCTATGGAGTTGAAAAGAAGTTTAGAGAATTTGAAGTTAAAGAAGAGTTATTTAAGGCTCTAAAACCTAGGGAATTAGCCTTAACTAAGCTCGATGAAATTTTGAAAGAAACCAAAATAGAAGGATACCTAGGGATACTGGGAGAGCTGATAAAGTATAGAGAAGATTATTCAAAGGCTGTTGAAGCTGCAGGAGAAAGGTGGCTCCATGCTATTATAGTTGAAGATTTAGGTGTTATGGTTAAGGTAGCTGAGCTGGTTAAAAGGCTAAAGTTAGGTCCCCTTTTTATTATACCTTTATCGGAAATACCTGAACTTCCTATCATAGAAGCTAAGCCCTTTGGTTTGAAGCCTTTGCAAGATATCCTTGAATACGATAAAAAGCTTGAAAATTTGGTAAGATTTCTTTTTGGTGATATAATTTTGGTATCCTCTTTAAGGGAAGGCTTTCTTATAGCTTCAAGGGGCTATAGGTTTGTTACCTCTCAAGGGGACCTCTTTGAGCCAGAGACTAAGGCCTTTTTAACAGGCTATATGAAGAGTTCCAAAGAGCTCTTTTCCACTTTAGAAGCTATCTCCCCTGAAGAAGTTAAAAAAGGTATAGAATCTCTAAGAAGGGTAATCAACGAAAGGAAGAGGGGCCTCTTTGAAATGAGCAAGAAGGATAAGAGCTTAACTGAGGAAAAGATAAAGAGAACTATAGTTGTTGAAAGATTGAAGGGAGAATTTAATCTTCTATTAAAATTTTTTAAAAGATATCAAAGAATTAGTAAAAACCTCCGGAAGGAAATAACAAAGCTTAGTGAGAAAGAGAAATTTATTGAAAAAATAATCCTTAAAAAAGAAGGGAATTTAAAGGAAAGAAAAAAGAAGCTTGATGCTCTCTTAAATAGGTTAAACTCTTTTAATTTAGAAATTAAAAACCAAGAGCTTAGTAAAATTAACCTAAAGAAGTTGCAGCTAGAAAAAGATTTAGAAGATGTATCTAACCAGCTTAGAGAGACTAACATAAATTTAGCCAACTATAAATCTAATTTAGATATTCTAGATAGAAGCCTAAAACAACTTGAAGAAGTAATAAAGGAAAAAGAGAGGCTTTTAGAGGAAAACAAAAAATTTCTTTTTGAAGGAAATAATAAGTTAAAGGAATTAAGAGAGAGGCTTGATAAGCTTAAGGAAGAAGAGCAAAAGCTATTATATGAAGCTAAAAATTTTAGAGAGGCCCTAGAAGTCTATGAAAAGGAAACAAAGAACAAACAAAGGCTCCTAGAATCTGTTAGAAATTCTCTTCATTCTTTGGAAAGGGAAATATTTTCCCTAGAAAAGGAGATAGAAAATTTGAATGATGAAAGGTTTAGGTCCTTTGAGGAGCTAAATAGCTTAGGTTATAAAGAAGCCTTAGAAGTTTTACCTAACTTTGAACCTTTGCTAAGGGAATTAAACTTGGAATATGAGGATTTAAGGGTGAAGGTAAATTTTTTAGCCGATAGCAGCTATAGAAGCATCTTTGAAGGCTACAAGAATCTATCTTTAAGGAGAAATCAGTTGGAAAAGGATAGAGATGCTATAGTTAGATTCATTGAGGATTTGGATGATCAGAAGAGGAAGATATTCTTGGATGCCTTTGCAAGGATTGATAAGGAGTTAAGGGATATCTTCAAAACTCTTACAGGAGGCTCAGGCTGGCTTGAAGTAGAAGACCCTGATAATCTTTTTGAAAAGGGCATATTTTTAATGGTCCAATTCCCCAATAAACCTCCAAGGGAGGCAAGCACTGTGAGTGGTGGTGAGAAGACCATATCAACCATATCCTTCCTTTTAGCTGTACAAGCTGTATTCCCATCCCCCTTTTATCTTTTAGATGAAATAGATGCCCATCTTGACCCCTTTAACCTTGATAGATTGGCCGATTTACTTAAGGACAAGTCAAAGAACTTTCAATTAATTTTAATAACTTTGAAGGATACTTTTATAGCTAAAGCCGATCAAGTTTATGGCGTTTACATGAGTGATGGAACATCAAAGGTAGTTAGGTATAGGCCTAGCTTAGAGGTGAGGGTTAAAGCTGAGTGAAAACCTATCTAAGCCTCCTATAAGTTTACTACTCAATCCTGATACAATTAGAAGAAAAAAGCCCTGGGAACTGAATTTAGAAGAGCTATTGCAAATGCTTTTGAGAATTGTAAAGCAAGGGGATATACCAGATTTAAGGGTTGCTGGAACAGCAGCCTTAAACTCATCCCTAATTTATAGGTTAAAGGTTGAAACTCTCTTTTTATTTGAAAGGTTAAAGGAGAAAAGTTTCTCTCCTTTGGGAGGTGAGCCTCCTTTAATTAACTTTCCCTTTAGATATGAATATTCTTCTACATCCCTTGAAGATTTAATAGAAGCCTTTAGAATTATTCTTGAAGGAGCCCTTGAAAGGAAAAAAGAACAAAGTTCTAAAATAATGGATATGGAGCCTCTTGTAGAAATGGATACTTTTCAAATTTATTTGAAGGAAGCTTTAGATTCCTTTAGAAAAAAAATTATAAGGCTTTTAGAGAATAATAAGGTAATAAAATTTGGGGAATTTGTAAGAGGGAAAGATTTGATGGAAAAGATTAGAAGCTTCATCCTATTGCTCTTTTTAGCCTCTGAAGGTTTAGTAGAACTTGAAGATACTGAAGAGGATATTTTAATATGGAAAAGATGAAGAGGAGGATAAAGGATTACACTGAAGCTAAAGCCAACATAGAAGCTGCTCTATATGCCTCTGGAAGACCTCTAAGCTTAGAACAGTTGGTTAAACTTGCAGGCCTAACTTCAAAGAGAAAAACTTTAACTTTAATTAGAGAGGTGGCAAATAGCATAAACAGTAATTTAAAAGCCCTAGAGGTTAGAGAGTTAAGTAACCAAAGGTTTGTATTGCAGTTAAAGCCATCCTTCATAAATATAGCTAAAAAGGTCTCTACTAAACCTCTTATACCTAAAGCCTCCTTAAAGACCTTAGCTTACATAGCCCTTTACCAGCCTATTTCCCTTCAGACTTTAGTTAATAAAAGGGGTTCCCAAGTTTATAAGCATTTGAAGCTTCTTGCAAACCTAGGCTTTGTAAAGGCTGAGCTTAAAGGTAGGAGTAAGGTTTACAGCGTAACTCAAAGTTTTTCCGATTATTTTGGGCTAAGTTACGACCCTGAAGTTATGAAGAAACAACTACAAAATCTCAACCTAAGGCTTAAAGTTTCTTCACCTTAAGGTTATATAGAACAAATCCTTACTTGAGTTGTGGAGGCTCTTGAGTGTATCTTTACGAAGAGGGAGATTAGGGAATTCAAAGCAAAAGAAGTTCCTGAACATATTATATTCAAAATTTTAGAGGCTGGAAGATTGGCTGGTAGTGCAAAAAATAGACAACCTTGGGATTTTATACTTATAAAGGATAAAAGGAGATTATATGAACTATCAAATTTTGGAAGGTATGCTCAGCATATGAGAGAAGCTTACTTTGCTATAGTGATTGTAAGGTCTAACGACTATGTTCATGATCCCTTTGATGCTGGTAGAGCAGCTCAAAATATGATGTTAGCAGCTCATGCTTTAGGAGTAGGTTCTTGCCCTATAACTCTTCATGATGAAGAGAAAGCAAAGAAATATTTAGGTGTACCAGAAGAGAAAAGAATACAGGTCTGTTTGGATTTTGGGTATCCTTTAGCTATTAAAAGAAAGGGTAAAGTGATAAGAAAACCCCTTGAGCAGATTTTACATTCGGAGAAATGGTAATGGTGGCTCTGTTACCTTAAGGGTGAGTTAATCTTCTCCTTCATATATGTTCGTAAGGAGAAGGACACCTCTACCTATAGTACTCTAGGGTGTTTACTTGGTCTTTGAGGGGTTG
>JARVJX010000110.1 GCA_029775995.1 Nitrososphaeria archaeon
CAAGGTGGGCTTTAGTGCTTATGCTTACATCAGTGCCTCTTGCTTTCTTTGGGGCTACAATTAGCAATATGTTAGATCGCTTCCACCCCATAGTTGGTATCTTTGTATTTGGAATTCTTACAGTTCTTCCTGCCTTTGCCTTCGGAATGACAGTAAGAGGGTTATGGAAGGAATGGAAAAGGGGGAAGATTTTGAAAAGGGTTTTCAATTTTGGCAACAAATTTGTTGCCAAACTTATTATATACCTGATTGTCTACTTCCTTAGCTTAACTAACGTGGTAGCCGAACCCAAGGACTTAGGGGTATATGGGAATCTCTATCCCATAGAGGAAGTGGATTTACTTGCATATATTTATGAGAGGGGAAAGAGTGTAAGTCCTGAGGAAATAGAAAAGAGGGTAAGAGAAAGATTTAGCAGTTACCTTGAGGTTTCCTTAGGTGTGCCTGAGGTAAGGGAAAAGAAGGTAAGGTATGTTGATCCATCAATCACTGTTTCCTCACCTGTATATGACCACGAGGGGCATGTTGTAAGTCCACCTGGAAGGTTTAATCCGCTTACAAGGATTCAGCTTACAAAGACCATAGTGGTTCTAAATGAGAGACAGCTTGGGATAATTCCTCGGATTAAGAAAACTCATAAGAATCTTCTTATCCTTCTTACTGATGGGAATCTTAATAGGGCAAGCACTACTTTAGGGCAGATGGTTTATAGAGCTGATAAGAGTATTTTAGATAGGCTAGGGGTAGAGAGAGTACCAAGTGTTATAACTCAGGATGGGGAAAGGCTTAGGGTTGAGGAAGTGCCGATTAAAAGTTCTAAAGATTAGCTTAATTCTTTTTCAATAATATTTTTCATGTTAGTGAATACTTCTTCTACTGATGGTTCTTTACAGGGTACGTGTTTTTCCGTTTCTCCAAATGGTAGACTTTTTATTAAAAGGTTTTATAATTAATACAGGGGTGAATCTGTAATGGGTAGTGTTATTTCAACTAAAGTAGATGATAGGATAAATGAGCTTCTAGAGAAACTTGCCAAAGAGTTGAATGTGAGTAAAAGCTGGATTATTCAGCAAGCTATTATGCAGTATTTGGATAGATATGATGACTATCTTTCTGACATAAGGATTGCGTCTATTAGAGAAACTGTGAGTCATGAGGATGTATTAGAAGAATATGGCTTACAAGATAGAATGGGACATAAGAGCTTACAGGGAACTAAAAGAGATAAATAATAAAGATGCGGTTCGTATACTGAATGCTGTCAATAAACTTTACAAACAACCGTATGTGTCAGGAGAACCACTTGAAGGAAAGTTTAAAGGTAAATACAGAATGAGGGTGGGTGATTATAGAGTAATTTATTGGGTTAAGGAAGATGAAAAAACTGTTTATATCATATCTGTAGGTCACAGAAAGGATATATACAGATGAGGAAGATAAATCAGTTTGGTGGGAGTTGGACTGAGGATAAGTTAAATCGCCTAAGAAAATACTTATCAGCATATACCACAATTTTTACAAAAAATCAAAAAGCTAGATATTATAAGACTGTATATGTCGATGCCTTTGCTGGCACTGGTTATAGAAGTGCATATTTAAGTGTAGGTACTATTGGTATTTTCCCTGAGCTAGAAGAGGAAGATACTCAAAAGTTTTTAAAGGGCAGTGCTATTATTGCGTTAGAAACCGAACCTTCTTTCAATCAGTATCTGTTAATAGAACGTGATCCTGAAAAAGTTGAGGAACTACAAAAGCTTAAAGAAAAGTTTCCGCATAAGGAAATCAAAGTTATAAATGAGGATGCAAATATTTATCTGAAAAAGTGGTGTCAAGAAACGGATTGGTGTCATTTTCGTGCGGTAGTTTTTCTTGATCCTTATGGTATGGAAGTTGATTGGTCACTAATAGAGGCAATTGGGAAAACACAAGCAATAGATCTCTGGATATTGTTTCCTCTGGGTATTGCTGTAAATCGTTTGCTAACTCACAACAATTTACCACCTCCCGAGTGGGAACGGGCATTAACGAGGATTTTTGGTACAGAGGAGTGGAAGGAAGCTTTCTATTCTCATCGTAAAGAGGCAACGTTGTTTGGGGAACAGGAAAGATATATAAAAGATGCTGATTTTGACATAATTGGTAAATTTTTTATTGATCGTTTAAAAACGGTTTTCTATAGGGTAGCTGAAAACCCGTTACCTTTGCGTAATTCCCGAAGTATCCCCATCTATCTTTTATGTTTTGCTGCTGGAAATCCAAAAGGGGCAGATATAGCAATAAAAATAGCTCAACATATTCTTGGGAGATAAGAGATGGCAGGGATTTCAAAAATTGAATGGACACATAGGACGTGGAATCCTGTAACCGGATGTTCAAAGGTTAGCACTGGCTGTGCTCATTGCTATGCAGAGAGATTTGCTTTACGTCTAAAGGAAATGGGAAATCCACGATACAAAAATGGTTTTCGTTTAACTCTACATGAAGACCTTCTTGATTTGCCTCTTAGGTGGAGGATACCATCTCTTATATTTGTTAATTCAATGTCTGATTTATTTCATGAAGATGTACCTATTGAGTTTATCAAGAGTGTATTCAATACAATGGTAAAAGCAGACTGGCATATTTTTCAGGTGCTAACAAAGAGGTCAGAAAGGTTAAAGGAAATAGCTTCTCTTCTTCCGTGGTCACCGAATATATGGATGGGTGTTAGTGTTGAACTTCCAAGGTACTATTTTAGAATTGATCATTTAAGAGAGGTTCCTGCAATGGTTCGTTTTATTTCCTGTGAGCCTCTTTTAAGTGAGCTTCCCAATCTACCTCTTGAAGGGATTCATTGGGTTATTGTAGGTGGTGAATCTGGACCTAAGGCAAGACCGATTAAGCCCAAGTGGGTAGAATCAATAAGGGATCAATGTAAACAAAAGGGTGTAGCATTTTTCTTTAAGCAGTGGGGTGGAATTCACAAGTGGAGAAGTGGTAGGAAATTAAATGGAAAGGAGTATAATGAGTTTCCTGATACTTCGCATTTGAGGACTTTTAATGGCTTTCAGCTAAGTTTGTGGAGAAAATGATGGGTAAGGAAATATTGGTTCTAGATAGAGTTCTATTGCTTCTTTTATATTTGCTAAAGCTTCTTCCTCTGTCTCTCCTTCACTAACGCATCCAGGAAGAGATGGTACATATACTGTATATCCACCTTCTTCAGCAGGTTCTAAAATTACTTTAATTCTCATGTTATTTATATTACCTTTCTTTTGGCTTTTTTCAAACTATTTGTGGTAAAGCATATTTCAGCTAAGTTTATTAAGGTGGAATAGCAGTAAAAGTTCGTATGGGCATAGTATAAGTTAGTAGTGAACTACTCCCAGCTTACGCAGGGAGCTTCCTGCTTCTAAGATTTGAGTTGCCCACTGAGAACCAACTCAACAGGTATTGCTCTCCTCTCCACAGAAAGGATATGCCCTGAATGTATAATGTATAAGAAAGCTTCATTCTCCTTGCTCCTCTACATACCTTTTTAAAACATCTAAAGCAACCTACCCTTCATCCCCTACCTCACGGAAGGGAACTTCCCGGTGGAGGAGTT
Organism: Nitrososphaeria archaeon; assembly: GCA_029775995.1. Taxonomy (GTDB): domain Archaea; phylum Thermoproteota; class Nitrososphaeria; order Nitrososphaerales; family JARVJX01; genus JARVJX01. The sequence goes on from JARVJX010000110.1 coordinate 3,587, forward strand.
AAAAGTTCTAAATATTAGCTTAACTCTTTTTCAATAATATTTTTCATGTTAGTAAATACTTCTTCTACTGATGGTTCTTTACAGGGTACGTGTTTTTCCGTTTCTCCAAAAGGATGATAATGCCATCCTTTCAGGTTATCAATTCCATAAATTCTTTGATTTTTGTGGATTAAGGCAAAATCTTTTCTTCCGGTCTCAGAGTTAGCATAAATATCTATAAATAAATCCTGTTGAAAGATAATTCTAACAGTTAGATGTACATTTCGAACTATATTGTGTTCTAAAGTAGCTAGAGGAAAAAATTTAGTAGATGCTTGTTTAATCTTTTCTAAAAGTTGATTTAAGCTCAAAATACTGCTTTTTAACTTTCTAATTTTTTAAGCAACTCAAGCCATTTTTTCTTTTCAGCCTCTAACCCTTCCCATACCATGTAGTCCCTTTCTACGGTATGGGAATATTTATTTTCAATTTTTCCCTCTTCCCATGCATTTGCAAATTCACTAAATGTGCTACCGTACTTCAGTTCAAATTTGTAAATTTCTTCTTCACATTCCTTGAGGCGTCTGGCTAGATCAGACTTTATCAGCTTGATTATCTTTTTTTCCGTGGTATCTCCTTCAACGTAATCGAAGAATTCGAGTATTTCTTTGGATAGACTTAAGACAGACATTTGTTTTAATTTTAACCTTTATTTAACTTATTCTCAAATATGTGAAATAGCCCGGATATTCAGCAGGTTCTGGAATAGCCTTCGATCGAAATAGGAAGACAAGTGTTAGGAATTTCCCCATATATATCCGACTTTAGCAAGCATATTGGTTAAAACTCTAACCTTTTTCTTAAATTTGAGTTAACAGGTATTGACATTTTAGCAAAATGTGAATTATGTAAACTAAAGGAGGTGATTTTTATGGAAGCAGTAGGGGATGTAAAGCTTGCAATATTTTTTCTTTCTGTTTTCATTCCCGTGGCTCTAGTTATACTTCTAGCTGTTTGGGCAAATGAGGGTGTGGAAGGTGGTAGAACAAAGGCAACATATTCCTGCTGGAATGAATCGTATAGCGATTGGCAGGAGATAGGTAGAAATCCTTATTTTGATGCTACTATTGATTTCGACCCTTCACATCCCTTATATACAGGGGGATTTTTCTAGTAATGCTTGTAAGTTAAATTTATCTTTTTTTTTTAGCTTTCCAAGACTCCATGCGCGAGCTTGGGGATACGGAAAGCTAAGCCTGTAAAGGCTTGATATTTTACGTATTTTGGGGGTATAACTATCATGTTGAAATTTAGTTATAAATTCCGGCTCTACCCCAATAAAGCTCATCTTCAAAAACTTGAATCCACTCTTGAGCTTTCGAGAGAACTCTATAACTCTGCACTTTTGCATAGAATTCAGGCTTGGCAAAAAGCTAGATACCATGTTACCTATACCGAGCAGGCTAATTCTCTTGTAGAGGTTAAGCAAGTTAGGCCTGAGTTTGAAGAAGTTCATTCCCAGGTACTTCAGGATGTTCTTAGACGGTTGGATAAGAATTTTAGGGCATTCTTTAGAAGGCTTAAGATGGGGGAGAAGCCAGGGTTTCCAAGATTCAAGGGTAGAAACTGGTATAAGAGTTTTTGTTATCCTCAAAGTGGGTGGCAGTTTCTTGGTGATAGAAAGATTCAGATTTCTAAGATAGGGATAATCAGGGTTAAGAAGCACCGTAATTTTCCTGAGGGTGCTAGACTCAAGACTCTTACTCTTAAAAAAGAAATTGATAGGTGGTATGCGATAGTTAGTTTTGAGATTCCAGATAGAAAGGATAAAGTTGCTATAAGGAATGCAGTAGGGATTGATATGGGGATTAGGAGTTTTGCGATTCTTTCTGATGGTACTTTGATTGAGAATCCCAGGTATCTTACCAAATCTGAAGCTAAACTTGCCGAAGCCCAGAGGGTGTTTTCTAGAAAAAGGAAGGGAACTCGTGCTAGAGAGAAAGCCAGAGTTAGAGTGGCCAAGATTCATAGAAAGATAGCTAATCAAAGAAATGATTTTCTTCATAAAGTTAGTAGGTACCTTGTGAATAAATACGACCTGGTTGTTTACGAAGACTTGAAGATTAAACAAATGATGCAGAATAATAACCTCGCTAAATCTATTGGTGATTGTTCTTGGGGTAGGTTTCTCCAATACATAGCTTACAAGGCTGAGAGTGCTGGTAAGTATGCTATTGGGGTAGACCCAAGGGGGACAAGCCAGAACTGTAGCAACTGTGGTGCTAGAGTTCCAAAATTGCTTTCTGATAGGGTTCATATTTGCAATAAATGTCATA
>JARVJX010000111.1 GCA_029775995.1 Nitrososphaeria archaeon
AACAGCGTTCTCAACATTCAAGCGTATCTTCGGCGATTACTGCTTGGCTAAGGAGCTGCCAAACATAGCCAAAGAGCTAAAAATAAAAGCATTCATATACAACACAATCATAAACCTATAAACACAATCCAACACTAAAAACAAAGAGCAAACACACAACAATAATTAAGCCACAAAGCTAAATTTTTTTAAACCTAAATTCCAAACTTTGTTGATGATCCAGAACCCTTGGATTAAATTTTATCCAGAAGGTCTTCAAAATCTCAATTATCCAGCTAAGCCTTTATTCAGCCTAATAGATGATAACCTTTCAAAGTATGAAAATAAAGTGATAATTAGCTATTATGGAAGAGCGTTTACCTATTTTGAGCTTTTTGAATACACAAATAGATTTGCCTCTTCTTTGATAAAGAAGGGTTATAAGAAGGGGGATAAGTTAGCCCTCTTTTTACCTAATACACCCCAATTTATAATTGCCTTCTTTGGGGCTTTAAAGGCTGGATTAACTCTAGTTCCTTGTAATATTCTTTATTCTTCAAGGGAATTATCTTACCAGCTTAAAGATTCTTCTTCCAAAATTTTATTAGGATTAAAGGATAAGATTGGAGAAAGGGATTTCTCTAAGATAATGTTAGATGCAAGCAAGGATATTAACATAGAAATCTTATTTACAGGGATTCAAGATTTCTTAGAAGAGCCTAAGGGAAAGGCTAAAAATCATTCAGATTTCCTAGAGGTAATAGAAGATAGCCCAAAGGAGAAGCCAGAAGTTGATATAAATTCAAGGGATTTGGCTACCATACTTTACACCAGTGGAACCACAGGAAAGTCAAAGGGGGTTATGTTATCCCATTACAACCTATTATCTAACGCTATAACCTTTGCTAAATGGATAAAGTTAAGCCAAGAAGATGTTATTCTAGGGGCTTTGCCCTTTTTTCACTCCTACGGATTGACCACATCCCTAAATGCAGCTCTTTACTCAGGTAGCAAAGTAATTCTTATGCACAAATTTAATCCCCTAGAGGCTGTAGAGTTAATTGAGAAGCAAAAGGTTACTGTATTTTGCTCTGTTCCCACCATGCTAAAAGCTATAGTTGATACCAAAGCTAGCAAAACTAGCTTAGATAGTTTGAGGCTCTGCGTATCAGGTGCATCCCCTTTAACCAGGGATATTTATGATGAATTTTCAAGAATCACAAAAGCTGTTATTGTAGAGGGCTATGGTTTAAGCGAAGCAAGCCCTGTAACTCATTGTAATCCTATTAACAGAACTAAGTTTGGTTCCATTGGTATTCCCTTACCAAATACCTTAGCAAAGGTTGTAAGCTTAGAGGATTTTAGAGATTTGGGACCTAATCAAATAGGAGAGCTTATAGTAAAGGGACCCCAAGTTATGAAAGGTTACTATAATTTGGAGGAAGAAACAAAGTTAGCTCTAAGAGATTCTTGGCTCTTTACAGGAGATTTGGTAAAGATGGACGAAGAAGGTTATTTCTATCTAATTGATAGAAAGAAATACATGATAAATGTATCAGGATATAAGGTTTATCCTAAAGAGGTCGAAGATATTATAAAGGAGCATAAGGCTATTAAGGAAGTAGCTGTTGTTGGGGTAAAGCACAGCTACAAAGGTGAAGCTGTTAAAGCCTATATTGTGTTAAGAGAAGGTTATAGTCTAAGCAGAGATGAGATCTTAAATTATTGCGAGGATAAGTTAGCCAAATATAAAATACCTGAAGAAATTGAATTTGTAAAGGATTTGCCAAAGAGCCCCATAGGAAAGGTAATGAAAGAAGCTTTGATCAAAAGATGAATTTAGCCTTTGACAATTTATAATAGATTACTTCCCCTCTCCTTTCTACTACCCCCAAAATGGCTTCTTTACCCATATTATATATCTCGTTAACTATCTTTGGCAGCTCTTTAAGGGATATCTCTGTTCCTTCACTTAAGGCGAATACAACATATTTGGCAGACTTTGAACCGTAATCCCCTCTATCATAAACTCTAAAATCTGATCCAAAACCAAAGCCTTCCTTAACTACATAACCCCTATTTCTTAAATCCTTATAGATTAGAAACTTTGTCATAATTTTTTTATCCTTTCTTTTAATATAATTCAGAAGCTTTTCAAAGCTCATCAATTCTCTCTTTTTGAATACCTGAGCCTTTTCTATATGAACTAAGTAAAGAGCCTCATAAGGGGCTAAAATTAGCTTGCCTTCTCTCTTTTCACCATAGCCCTTTTGCTCTAATTCTTCCTTAGGCTCTTTAACTACAAAGTTTCCTCTTTCTAGCTTTATCTTTAAAAGTTCTTCCATCACCCTAATTTAAAATTTTAATATATATGAGCCTATGCTCTTCTGATGAAAGGCTTTGAGGAACTTAGAACTATAAAGCTTGAAGATGATAAAGTTATTATGATAGACCAGACTAAGCTTCCCCATAGACTTGAATTTTATGAGTGCTATACCCCAGAGCAGGTAGCTGAAGCTATAAAAAAGATGATAGTTAGAGGTGCCCCAGCTATAGGAGTAGCAGCAGCCATGGGAATGGCTTTAGGGGCTAAATTAGCTGCTAAGAATGGTAGAAATGTAAGGGAAGAGTTAGAAAGGGTTGGGAAGATGATGATAGGAACTAGACCTACAGCAGCGAATATAGCTTGGGCTGTTAATAGAATAATGAAATTAACGAAAGAAAACTCTGATGATAAGCTTTTAAAATTAATTACAAGGGAGGTTAATTTGATGGCTGAGGAAGATATTGAGAGGAATAAGATGATAGGAGTTTATGGTTCAAAGCTAATAGAAGATGGGGATGTAATACTAACTCACTGTAATGCTGGATCTTTGGCTACAGTAGGTTATGGTACAGCTCTAGGTATTTTAAGAAAGGCAAGAGAAGAAGGAAAGTGCTTCAGGGTAATGGCTTGCGAAAGTAGACCAGCTTTACAGGGCTCAAGGTTAACAGCCTTTGAGCTTAAGGAAGATGGCTTTGATGTGAGTTTAATAACCGATTCTATGGTTGGTTATGTCATGAGTAATTCTAGGGTTACCAAAGTTTTAGTGGGAGCCGATAGAATTCTTAGCAACGGTTATGTATTTAATAAAATTGGAACCTATCAGATAGCTGTTTTAGCCAATAGGCATAATATACCTTTTTATGTTGCTGCACCAAGCTCTAGCTTTGACCTTCAACATAATTATGATGAGATTGAGATTGAGGAGAGAAGCTACGATGAAGTAATTCAAATTGGAGGGGTAAAGATAGCCCCAGAAGGGGTTAATGTTTTGAATCCTGCCTTTGACCTAACTCCCCCAGAACTAATAACTGCCATAATCTGTGAAAAAGCTATTATCTATCCTCCCTATGATAAAAATATAAGGCTAACATTATTAGAGAAGTAAAATTTCTTCTTTTTAATATCTAAAAAATTTTAGAATCTTTAAAAGCAAGGAATAACTTCCTTAGAAAAAAGCTCTAAGCCCTCTTTCATTCTTTCTGGAGGTTGAGGACTTATAGATAAATGGTTTACCCCTATCCTTACCAACTCTTCCAAATCTTTTATTACATCCTTTACTTTACCCAATATGATTCTACTTTTTAACCCTAACGGACTTATATATTCCTTTTTTAAGCCTGTGTATGCCATCAAACTTTCCAAATCCTCATGGTTCTTAGCTATTAAAAGCTTTGTGGCTAAAGCAAAGGTAAAATTAACATCTCTATTTTTATGAGAAAGGTATCTTTTAAGGAGTTTTATCTTTCTTTCAAGCTCATCAAAGGGGGTCTCATAGGGTATCCACCCATTAGCCAATTCTGAAGCCAACTTAAGCATGAATTTGGATGCTCCTCCAATAAATATGGGTATGTGAGGCTTTTGAATAGGTTTAGGCTCAAACTCAGCCTCTTTAAGCTTATAATACTTCCCATCAAAGTTTATCTTTCCCTTTTCAATCCATAGGGCCAATATTAGCTTTAAAGCCTCCTCTAACTTTTCAGCCCTCACTTTCAATTCATCAAACTTAATATCGTAGGCTTCATACTCTCTTCTATACCAACCACATCCAGCCCCTAATATTGCCCTTCCCTTCGAAATATGATCTACGGTGAGGACCTTCTTTGCTACCATAAAGGGAGGGAAAAAGGTTAAGGGATTTACTAGGCTAGCTAACTTTATTTTTTCAGTCATACAGGCTATAGCCGATAGCAAAGTCCAGCAATCGTATAGAGTTACGTTCTTTGGTAGCATAAAGTGGTCGGGCTGATATAAAATAGTGTAACCTAATTCCTCAACGTGCTTGGCTAAATTAAGGTAAAAACTTATACCTTTCTCTTCAATCACCTTTTTCATGAAGGGATTATCCTGCTGAAAGAAGAAGCCAAAGGTTATAGCCATAAATGATCAAAACCTTACCTTATAGATATATTTATCCTGTATAAGTTTTTCCTGAAATTTCTCAAGGATAAAATTTGTCAAAATTTTTATTTTATATCTAACAGAGGGGTTAGGAACCTCTTCAAGGCTACTTAAAGCTTTATCTAAATATTGCTTTCCTAAGTTTCTAGCATATTCAAAGGAACCATATTTTGCAAAGATTTCCCTGACCTTTCTTTTTTCCTCCTCATTTAAATCTTCAGAACCTTGAAAACTTTTAAGAAATTCTCTTTCTTCTTTAGAGCATCTCTTTAATGTATGTATTAAGATTATGCTCTTTTTACCGTTTCTTAAATCGTTAAAGGATTCTCTTAAATCCTCCTTACCAAAAATATCTAACATATCGTCTAAAATCTGATAGGAAATTCCAAGATTTTCACCAAAGGTGTAAGCTAAGTTAAACCCTTTAGTATCTGCATTACCTACTATAGCTCCACAAGAGCAAGGAGCAGCCATCAAAGCCCCTGTCTTCATCTTAACCATTTTAATATAATCCTCTTCACTTACAAAATCTCTATTTATGAATTCCTGATCAAGATATTCTCCAAGAGTAGTTAGCTTACAGGTTTCTCCAATTATATTTAGCAGAGCATATAATTTATCCTCTTCTATCTTTCCTTTATACTCTAAAAGTCTTTTAGGTATTTCAAAGAGAAAAAAGTTTGCTAAAAGAAGGGCTTTATTCAGACCTAACTTTGAGGTAAGGCTTTCATAGCCTCTCCTATACTTTGAAGCGTCTATTATATCATCTTGAATCAAGGCTGCTGTATGAGCCAATTCGTAAGCTATAGCTATGGGTAAAGCTAAACGGTAATCTTGATTAAAACCTTCACACCAAAGAAGGGCTAAAATGGCTCTGAACCTTTTACCTTTAGATAAGGCTTGTTTTGCAAAAAAGGCTATTTTATAATTCTCATCAAAAAGAAACTCTAATTCTTTATCTATCAAATTTTTATAAATTAAAAGTTCAGAATAACCACTCATTACGTTAATTGGGGTAATAGCTATTTAAATCCTTTTCCTTCGCCTTGTTGATGATGTCAAGATAAGGTTCACCTTCTGTCAAGGATACTTGAGCCATACCTTCTTACCTTGACTACCTTTTATGAGCACGTCTACCCTAGATCTTCTACTGCAAAGGGTTAGGGATTCTAGGGTCTTTAGGAGGGATAAAGTGGCTT
>JARVJX010000112.1 GCA_029775995.1 Nitrososphaeria archaeon
AACAGCGTTCTCAACATTCAAGCGTATCTTCGGCGATTACTGCTTGGCTAAGGAGCTGCCAAACATAGCCAAAGAGCTAAAAATAAAAGCATTCATATACAACACAATCATAAACCTATAAACACAATCCAACACTAAAAACAAAGAGCAAACACACAACAATAATTAAGCCACAAAGCTAAAATTTTTAAAGCTTCCCCTAATTTTCCCACTAAGGCTAACTGTATTTGCCCCTTCTTTTTAACGATCCATTCTAATTTTTGGGAACCTAACCTTTTCCTATGAATCTTTGACATCTCTATCTCTTCTTCTAACTTTGCTATCTGCCTCTTTATGCTAACCTCTAACCTCTCAGTACCCTTATGCTTTGGAAAGCTGGAGTAAAATTCCTTAAGGAGTCTAAGTTTTTGCACAGCGTTCTTTTCCATTTGAGCTTTAGCCCATAAAGCCTTAGCCTTTTCTGGCAGATTTGTTACCATCCAAATTTAATTCTTAACTAAGAAAATTAAGGTTTATATTGATTCTTAAGGTTTATATTGATTCGACAAGAAAGCCTAGAACTAAAGTTCTGGGATGAGTTGTCCAAAGACTTAAATAGAAATGTTAAGTATACATATTTTGAGCGTTTCGCTCAATATAGCCTAGATGAACAAAACCTGAATAAGGTACTGAGGTGCCGAAAGGCACGGTCTTGACACAACCCAGAACTCGGTATGATGAAATCCTAAAGGTAGAAGAACCGAGAATCTCTATTAGTGCAGAGAGTGTCAAAATTGAACTTTATATAATAAGGAGTTTTAGGTAGTGGAGAATAGGAGGTTAACCATTGAAATCAAAGAGAATAACCCATAGGTTCATACCTAACAGTGTAGAAGAGATAGAGGGAGAAATCCTTGCTGCAATAGGTGTAAGCTCCCTAGAAGAGCTTTTCTCCTCGATACCAAAAGAAGTTAGGCTTAAAAGAAAACTAGAAATACCTTACTACCCCTCTGAATTTGAGCTTAAGTCCCATTGTAAAGAAATTCTTGATAAGAATGTTAGTGCTGATGAAATTCTTTGCTTTTTGGGTGCAGGAATTTACAACCACTATATTCCTTCGGTAGTTAAAGAGATAATTGGTAGGGCAGAATTCAGCACAGCTTATACCCCTTATCAGCCTGAAGTAAGCCAAGGAGTATTACAATCCCTATTTGAGTATCAGAGCATGATTTGTGAGCTAACAGGCATGGATTACGCCAATTGCTCCATGTATGATGGAGCAAGTGCTTTAGGGGAGGCTTGTAGGATGAGCATTAGAGCCAATGGAAAAAGGAAGATCCTTATTCCTAAATTTATAAATCCTGAAAGATTTGAAGTTCTCAAAACTTATGTGGAGCCTTTAGATGCTAAGATAGCGAAGTATTCTCAAAGCTTAGAGGATGGGCAAGCAGATTTGAGGGATATAGAAGCAAAGTTAGGAGAAGAGGATGTAACTTGCTTATACATGGAGCAGCCTTCTTATTTTGGTTATTTAGAGCAAAATTTGGATGAGATATCTGAAAGGGTCCATAAAAAAGGTGCTTTGCTTATAATGGGTATAGATCCCATAAGCCTGGGAATTTTTAGAGAACCCTCATCTTATCAGGCAGATATAGTTGTTGGAGAGGGTCAAGCTTTAGGCTTATCTATGAATTATGGTGGACCTTTATTAGGAATTTTAGCTGCAAGAGGAGAATTATTACTTAGACAGATGCCAGGAAGGATAGTTGGAATGACTACAACTCAAGATGGTAGATTCTTAGCCTTTTGTAATGTCCTCCAAACAAGAGAGCAGCACATTAGGAGGGAGAGAGCCACATCTAACATATGCACAAATGAGGCCTTAATGGCTATAGCTTCAGCAGTATTTTTATCCCTTTTAGGACCTCAAGGACTAAAGGATTTGGCAGAATGCATATTAGCTAAGACCAGCTATGCCATTAAGAGATTATCTGAGATAAAGGGAATAAAAGTTCCCTCTTTCAATGCGATACACTTTAAGGAGTTCTTGATAAACTATCAGAAAAAAGATTGCTATGAAATTCATAAAGAGCTTCTTAAAAGAGGAATCCATGGAGGTAAAATAGTTAGAGAAGAATTTCCAGAATTGGGAAATAGTGCTTTATACTGTGTTACAGAAGTTATTAAGAAAGAGCATATAGATACCTTAGCCTCAAATTTAGAAGAGGTGATAAAGTATTAAATTCCATAATTTTCAGCAAGCAAGATGGAACGAATCCCTTCTAGTCCATTTATCAAGAAAGGGAAGAAGAGGTTATAATGCACCTTCTCTAGTGGAGGAAGAGCTAAAGGCTTTAGAGGAAATAAAGGCTAAGATCCCAGAAAAAATTCTTAGAAAAAGTTTGGCAAAGCTTCCTGAGCTATCAGAGGTAGAAGTGGTTAGGCACTTTACAAGATTATCTCAGCAAAATTATGGTGTAGATTTAGGAATCTATCCTTTGGGAAGTTGCACCATGAAGTATAATCCTAAGATATCTGAAGAGATAGTAAGGTCTCCTAAGCTTACACAAATGCACCCTTACCAAGATATGAGCTTAGCTCAAGGGATACTAAGAATCATGTATGAGCTTCAAATCTATTTATCAAAGATAACAGGAATGGATAAGTTTAGCTTGCAGCCAGCAGCGGGGGCTCAAGGAGAATTTGTGGGAGCTTTAATTATGAGAGCCTATCATAGGGATAGGGATAAAAGAAGAAATGAAATTATAGTTCCTGATTCCTCACACGGAACCAACCCTGCTAGCGCTTCTATGGCTGGATTTAAAGTTATAGTTATACCTAGTAATGATGAGGGTTTAGTAGATCTAGAGGCCTTAAAGGCTTCATTAAGTGATAGAACTGCTGGTATGATGATTACCAATCCAAATACCTTGGGGCTCTTTGAAGTTCAAATAGCTGAGATAGCTAGAATGGTGCATGAGGCTGGAGGATTGATGTATTATGATGGTGCAAACCTAAATGCCATATTAGGAAAGGTTAGACCAGGAGATATGGGCTTTGATATAGTTCATGTAAACCTTCACAAAACCTTTGCCGTTCCTCATGGAGGGGGAGGACCAGGGGCTGGACCTGTAGGGGTTAAAGATTATTTGAAGGATTATTTACCTATTCCAACGGTTGAATTTAATGGTAAAGAATACTATTTAGATTATAATAAAGAAAAGAGTATAGGTAGGGTTAGAAGCTTCTATGGAAATGTAGCCCATTTGGTTAGAGCCTATATTTACCTATTGGCTTTAGGTCCTGATGGTTTAGAGAGAGTATCTGAAATTTCAGTTTTAAATGCCAACTATATTATGATGAAGCTTTCAAAGTATTACGATTTGCCAAAGGCTAAGGGTAAATTCAGAATGCATGAAGTAGTTTTATCTTCCAGTAAGATAAAAAGGGATACGGGAGTTAGAACTATGGACATTTCTAAAGCCCTGTTAGATAAAGGAATACACCCTCCAACAATTTACTTTCCTTTGATAGTTGAAGAAGCTCTGATGATTGAGCCTACGGAAACAGAGAGTAAGGAGGAGTTAGATAGGCTAATTCAAGCTATGATAGATATTAGGGAGCAAGCCTATAAAGATCCAGAAAGCTTGCTAAATTCTCCTCAAAATACGACTATAAGTAGAGTAGATGAGCTTAAAGCTAATCACCCAAAGAGCTTAAAACTAACCTGGAGATATATTAGGTAGGCTAACCTTAAAATTTATCTAACACTCATATTAATCTTACCTTTTCTTAAAGCTTCTTTTCTAAAAGTTCCTTAATCTTACGAAGCTCTAATAGCATCTCAGCCTCTAAATCGCTTACTCTAGCGCCGAATAAAGGTTTGCCTCTCACCATGCTTAAAACCTTTTCTCTAACTTCAGAAAAATTTGAAACATGCATGATAGATGCTTCAGCCCTCCTACTTCTTAGACCACCAGTACCACCACTAACTCCTGTGTATCCAGCTGTATAAATATCTACAGTAGCTATACCAAGCTTTCTTGAAATAGGACCTTGCACCGTATCTACCGACATAATCCTAGCGTAAGGTACTGTATGCTTCATCTTCCACCATACACCACGCTCAACAACCACTTCATCGGAAGTAAGATGATAAATTATTGACTCATAATATTTAAAAATCCAGTAAAAGACGAAAATAATTGTAAATCCAAGGGGAACAAAGAAAAGCAAGAGAGGGATATAGATGAAGGTTGGATTAGAAATATAAACTAACCAACTCACAAAAATTCCAACAATAGCTATAGGTATTGCGATCATCAATAGGTAAAGGCGGTAAAGCTTAATCATTTTAGGATTAGGTTTAAAAGATTCTTTCAAGTCACATCAAAAAGTAAGAGAAGCAAGTATAAAAGGATTGCTGTATTTTAAAACCATCTTAACACGAATAGAGAATTTATTCTTTTAATTGAACTCATTGCAATATTCTAAGATAGATGACGATGCATGCTAGATGTAGTAAGCCCATTAGACCTTTGGCAATCTTTTATAGCTTATGATGACCCCTTGAAGGCCTTTATCCATCCATTGAAGCGTTCTATCCCATACCTAAGCCTATTGTAGGCTGAGTTCGTGAATGCCCTCTTCCCTAACCTCTTCTTCTTTCTCTATTCCTCTGGCATCTGGGATGATTTGTTTCCTTTTCAGGTAGAATCTGTTAATTGGCATATTGTACTTAGTATCTGCGTAGAGAACCTGTGGTCTCTTCCTTGGCCTTCCTCTCCTTCCGTACTTGATGCTGATGGATTCCATTACGGGAATGAGCTTCCTTCCCTCATGCTCTCTCCCTGAGCCTATACTCACATTTACAGGAAGGGATAGCTCTGTCACTACTGCATGTATCTTCGTTCCCTTGATCCTTTTGAGCTTCAAAGCCAACAAGCCTTCCCCCCCTTTTGGCAAAGTTGTGCTGTCTATTGGGAGCCATCTTCACCTTTCCAAGAGAATAACCTTTCGCTATCAGCGAATCAGGTATCCTCTTCCAGATGCCTTTCTCATCTCCTCCCACCCCATCTCATCTCATCTCATCTCATCTCTTCAGCCTTCTCCAAGCTGTGGTGTAGTGATGGCTTTAATTAGTCTCCTTGATGTCTTCCCATCTACAACCAGTACTGAGAATGAAGAGTATTGCATTCAGAGTTTCCTGTAATAAGCTCTTGGCTTTCCTCTTCCTTTCTGCTTTGGTAGGATTGGCTGGATCTCTTCCCACTGCTGGTCTATCAGCTCCCTTATCTTCATCACCAAAGAGGACAAATCTTCAAGGAGCTTCTTAATAAGAAAGTGAAGAAAAGTTTCCTTCAGCACAAAGAATATTGCAATGAGTTCAATTAATAAAATCTTGGGGCAGTATAAGATTGTTTAACCTTTGATGTTAAAAACAAACATACAAATCCTTTTTCTTCAATGGATAAGATTCATAAATTTTTACGCTCTTGCCTCCTTAGTGAATGATAAGTTATTTACTTCCTCTTCCGATTTTCATATATGGTTGGGAGTATACGTTTATCCTTAACCATTATGGATGGTGAGGTTGTTGAGCTTATCCTTAGACGTA
>JARVJX010000113.1 GCA_029775995.1 Nitrososphaeria archaeon
TAAGCTGAAAACGTTCTACAAGCACTTTCCCACCAACTCAACCCTAGCACCTATAAAGGTTCCTTAAGGCCTTCATAGCCATCTAAAATTGTTGCTCATAAATGGCTTAGTGATATCATCAATTTTTTAGAAAACCTTAATTATTAGTTTTATAGGGTAGATTTGGGAGGATAAACAATTTTTGGTCTTTCAGATAGCTGGTAACGAGTCCCTTGGAAATCCTTTAGCCTTCTTAATTTTTTATCTTCCCATAATTTTGTTTTTTCTCTATGGTCAAAAATTCCAGCTATGGATGATGCTAAACGATATTTCAAGAGCTTTAGGAAAGCTTAAGGTCATGAGGGATAAAGGAAGGAAAGAAGTTATAGATTATATATCGGTTATGAAGCCTACCTTCGACCCTGCTGAGAGGGTGGATCAATTTTTAGAATACTTTACTATAATGCCTGTAGATTTAGATCCAGCTGGGATAATTAAGAAGTTAGAGCATATACTCTTGGTTAGAGATGAGAGGATGAGAAGTGAAGTTAAAAATTTAGTTCCTTCGGCTGATAAAGTGAAGACTACAGTAATAGAGAATTTACTAGAGGTAGCGGGAGCTTTAAATGTAATTTACAAGATTGTTAGACACTTTTATCTTTTAGGCAAAAAGACTTCTAGCTATGTAGTAATCATGCAAATTCAGTTTCTTATGCCTCTAATTTTACAGGAAGCTGAAGCTCTTGTAAAGGCTTTAGACTCCTTAAAGAATTCTCACCCTATAGGAGATGGGATAGGCCCCCTTATAGTAGGTAGAATGATGCTAAATAGTGAAAAGAGAGTAATAGCAAAGGATACCATATTAAGCGAAATAGACCATCTAGGAAGAAAAGTATACCTAATCAAGGCTGAAGGTCCAGGAGGTATGGTAGGGCAAATTGGAACTGCTTTAGAGAAATTGGTCTCTGAGATGGGGATTAGGTTTGATGCCATAATCATGATAGATGCAGCTTTAAAGCTTGAGGGGGAAAAGAGTGGAGAAGTAGCTGAAGGAGTGGGAGCAGCCATAGGGGGAATAGGTGTAGACAGATTCAAAATAGAAGAGGTTGCAACAAGATTTAACATACCCTTATTTGCCATTGTAATAAAGCAGAGCATAGTAGAAGCCATATCTACCATGAGAAGAGAGATAGCAGAAGCTTCAGAAAAGGTAAGAAAGATAATTGATAAGATGATTTTAGAGAAGACAAAAGAAGGCTCAAATGTTATAGTTGTAGGAGTGGGAAATACCTTAGGTATAGCCCAGTGATGGATATGAGTTTAGCCGAAAAGAAAAAGCAAGAGGTTTATATTGTTGAGGAATGTCTTAATTGTGGATTAAAGAGTAAGAGGTTATTTAAAGAGGGAGATTACGTTTTTAAAAGGGTTTCCAAATGTATAAAATGTAATTTTGATGTGATAATAAGCGCTATTTACGCTGAGACACAAAAGATTTCATAGCTATTCTGTTAATATGATACATCCCTCTTCTGTAAGGGCTATTGTGTGCTCGGCTTGAGCCACTATGCCTCCCTTTGCTTCTTTTAAAATGGGATAAGCCCTAACTACTTTACTCTTAAAGAGCTGTAAAATTAAGGAGCTAACCTCATCGTAATCATCGTAGTATTTCAATAACCATCTTGGAGTGAAGGGCAGAGTCTTAAAATTTTCCCATAAAATCTCAATCAAATCGTTCAATCTTTTATCCTTTAACCTTTTCCTTGCTATGAGGGCATATATATTACCATACTCTGCATCTTTGACACTTCCAGCTCCTTCCTTTGTAGTTAAGAAAGGCTCTATAGCGCAAATTTCCCCCTTCTTTAAGGTTTGTGTCGATGGAACCCATACATTTGGTATAGATTTTCCTGCATGTATTATATACTGCTCTATAGAATGACCTGATAAATTTGATATAGGTTTAAAGTTGTAAATTAAAGCTGTGGATTCTACAGCTCTTCCTATGTCACTAATTTTAACTTCATTTCTAACCACCTTTAGAGCCTTTTTTAAAGCCTTCTCTGTAGCTAATATCAACAAATCATAGTTAGAGTTGTAGCCTAGAGTAATGGCAGTATCTGCTATAAATCCATCTACTTGCACTCCAATATCTATCTTAACCACGTCTCCCTCTTTGATTACAGTAGTATCCTTTGGGCTTGGTGTGTAATGGGCAGCTATTTCGTTTAAGCAAATATTGCATGGAAAGGCTGGTTTAGCTCCCTTCTGCTTTATCCTTTCTTCAACGATTTTACAAACATCCAGCAATCTTTTCCCTAATAAATTATCCTTCCTTAAGGAATCTCTTACCTCGCTTGCAATCTTTCCTGCTTTGATGTACTCCTCTCTTATATTCACAGCAAAACTTAATTCACCATTTCTATTAAGGTTAACTATGCGAAGATATAAGTTAGTAGCTCTAGGAGGAACCTTTAATATACTCCATAAAGGGCATAAAGCTTTGATAGAAAGGGCCTTTGAAATTTCTGATAAGGTCCTAATAGGGATAACGAGTGATGAGTTTGCCAAAGAGCTTGGTAAAGAGCTTATGAACCCTTACCCTGTTAGGGCAAAGAAGGTTAAAGAGTTCTTAGAAGAAAAATTTCCTAAAAGAGAATATGTAATTTTTAAACTTAACGACCACTTTGGGCAAGCATTAGATAATGAAAATTTAGAGGCTTTAGTTGTAAGTGAGGAAACAAAACCTAACTGGGAACTTTTAAATAAATTGAGGGAAGAAAGGGGCTTAAAGCCTGTAGAGGGTATAATAGTTGAAATGGTTAAGGCTGAAGATGGTTCAAGAATTTCATCTTCAAGAATTAAAAAAGGAGAAATAGATGAAGAGGGGAAACTATTAAAGCAAAATAACTTTTAATTTTAGGCTTTAGATAAGCCCTTGTATGGGAGATAAAAACGAAGAATTCGTAGTTACTCCTTGGGAAGTTAGGGGTATAGTGGATTATGATAGGTTAGTAAAGGAATTTGGTACTCAATTTATAGATGATAGGCTTTTAGATAGAGTTAAAAGGATTATAGGAGAAATTCATCCTTTACTTAAAAGAAGGATCTTTTTCAGTCATAGAGATTTTGATTGGATATTGGATAAATTTGAGCAAGGAGAAAACTTCGCCCTTTATACAGGGAGGGGACCATCAGGTCCTGTGCACTTAGGTCATATGGTACCTTGGATATTCACAAAATATTTACAGGATAAATTTGATGCGGAACTCTACTTTCAAGTAACTGATGATGAAAAATTTTTACATGACCCTCATGTGAGCTTAGAAATTACGAAGAATTATGCCATGGAAAATATAATAGATTTACTTGCTTTAGGCTTTAAAGAAGGAAAAACCTTCATATTTATTGATACTGATTATGCTAAAACCCTTTACAACATAGCCATTAAGGTAGCTAAGCATATAACCTTCTCAACGGTAAAGGCTGTTTTTGGCTTTGATAGTAGCATCAATGTAGGAATGAGCTTTTTCCCTACCATACAAGCTGTCCCATGCTTTTTACCATCAGTATTAAAGGGTAAAAATACTCCTGTTTTAATACCTGCCGCTATAGACCAGGATCCTTATTGGAGAGGAATAGCAAGGTTTGTAGCCCCAAAGCTAGGCTTTTATAAGCCAGCCCAAATTCACTCTAAGTTCTTTCCAGGTTTAGGAAAGGGAGGTAAGATGAGTGCCAGCGAACCTAATACAGCTATATTCACCACCGATGATGAGGAGCTCGTTGATAAAAAGATTATGAACGCCTTTACTGGAGGGAGAGCTACAGTAGAAGAGCATAGAAAGTTAGGAGGTCAACCCGATATTTGCCCTGTTTACCATTACTATGAGTATCTCTTTGAGGAGGATGATAAGAAATTGAAGGAAATCTATAATTCTTGCAAATTAGGGACTTTAATTTGTGGAGATTGTAAAGCTATTCTAGCTAATAAGGTTAAAAAGTTTATGAAAGAGCATCAGAGGAAAAGAGAGAAAGCGAAAGATATTGTTAACGAATTTATACTTAAGGATTAATATTTTTCTTTACTCCTCTTAAATTCTTTCACTCTTTAAATTATAAATTTAAACTATCATGTTATTTCTTGATGATCCTTACTAAGACTAAAATAAAAACTAATGTAAAAGAGCTCTTCAAATTTTTCTCAAAACCTAAGAACTTTGAACAAATTTATCCTAAAGAATTACAGCTTAAAATATTAAAAGCTCCTGAAGAGCTGAAGAATGGTGATGAGATAACTCTCTTAATTACCTTATTTGGTCAGAGATTTAGATGGAAACTTAGAATCAAATCCTTTAACCCTCCAAAAGAAATAGTATATGAAGCTTTAGTCTCTCCCTTTAAAAGTTGGATCCACACTTTAAAATTAAGCCCTTTAGATGAAAATACTCTTTTGGAGGATAAGATAGATTTCTCTACCTATTTCCCTATTTCAAATATCTTTTCAAAGTTTTTAATTAAGAGAGTTCTTAATTATAAAAATGAGGCTTTAAGAAAATATTTTGGTGAGCCTTTACAGCCTCTCTATAAAGATTCTTTCAGAATTGGATTATTTCAAGGTACATTCATATCCTGTATAATGGTTCTTTTAGCTCTAATATTAAATTTCCCATTACCTTTTAATACATCTTTAGATATTCTCTTTGCTTTAATAAGCTTCTTTCTTCTTTGGTTCTTTACCCATGATTTAGCCCACTTGGCTGTTGGAGCTATAGTAGGGGTGAAATTTAGATATTACTTTTTAGGCCTCTCTAACATAATTCTTATTAAGGGTTTTCCAGAAGCTTTAAAGTTCATGCCTATGGTTTTGGGGTTAAAGGTAGATAAAATTTTAAGCAGGGCAAGTAAAAAGGGCCTTGCTTCTATGTATTTATCTGGACCTTTAGCTTCCATATTTATACCTTTTCTCGTCCCTCTTTGGATTCTTTTTAAGGATTCAAGTAATCTATCAGGTCTCATAACTCTGATACTATCTTTATTTAATCTTACCTTCAGCCTATACTTTAGCCCTAAAGTGGGATGCATAGCAAAGGCTTTAAGAGTAATTAGTGTAAAGGAATCATCCAAAAGATAAACCCTCATATCCGATTAATGGTTGGTGGGCCTAGCTTCTGCTTTGGGAATAGTATAAGTATGGCTCTCTCCACTCTACTCATCCTTCTTGTATTCCTCAGCAGCTGCTAGTGAGAGCAGTATAGGTATAGCTTCTCCTTTGATACCCCTCTATAGGAGCCAGGGCTTGAATATAAAATAGAATATAGTAGAATAGAGTAGAGAACTCTTCTTCAACGGTATTTGTATGGTATGAATTCCTTCCCTTGAATACTATCCTAGGCTAGGGTTTACTGAGTGGTGCTCATATAAACGTTAAGGATGCTGTAAGGTTGGTAATCATCTTAATATATTGGATTCTGGCTCTACGTTCTTCAAAGCCCTGAGCATCGTATCCTTTGACTAAACATTTTGGCAGGTATCCTTAATTCCTTATCCCTTGATACCATCTATTATAGGTTATTAGTATCCTAG
>JARVJX010000114.1 GCA_029775995.1 Nitrososphaeria archaeon
TAGATGCTGTATGGGGAATTATACTTTCAGGAACTGACTATAGCACTATACGTAATAATACAATCGTATATGCTAACCCTCCAACACCAGACCCCAAGAAACCATTTTACGTGGCAATAACAGGCAAGTGGGGGTCTTCAGAAAGGTCTAATAACAAAATCATAAACAACATTTTTTATACTGCAGCTTCAAGTTTCTACGGTTACCCTGTATATATGCTTGAGACTCCCGATGACCCTGATTTAGATACATGGACTGTAGATCATAACCTCTGGTATGCACCAGCAAACACAAAATGGATATGGAAAGACAAAAGTAAAACAGATTTTAACTCCGAATACAAACAAACAACTGGATGGGATAAAAACGGACCCCCTATACCATCTGACCCATTGTTTGTGGACTCCTTAACAGGAGACTATCATCTAAGCTTATCTTCGCCAGCTATTAATAAAGGAGATAATCTAAACTTTTCCCAAAATGACTTTGATGGTAAACTACGTGATACCAAACCAGACATTGGAGCATTTGAATATTGAGATAGATTAACCACTTATTTTTTGCAGGAATTTTTCAGCTAAGATCTTATAATTGTATTGGTATATTACCAATTTTCTTCCTTTCATACCAATCTCTTCTCTATAAGAATAGGGTAAACTTGACAATTTTCTTATCGCCTCAACAATTGCTAAAGGGTTTTCTGGAGGCACAGAAATTCCGCAACCACTTTCTTCAACCAAATCGTTACCAGCTTCAATAGCATGGATAATAGGCTTACCAGACATCATATAATCCATAAGCTTGTTTGGGCTAATACCAAACATAAATACAGATTTTCTTTGTAAACCTATATATAAAATATCCATAAAGGAAAGCAGAGAGGGAATTGAAGATTTAGGAACAGGTGAAAGAAAAATGACATTATTAAGGCCTTTGCTTTTTACATCTTCTTCTAGTTTCTTCTTTTCCGGTCCCTGTCCTACAAGCACAAAAGAAATAGGTTCTGTTTTTAATATAGATGCCGCTTCAATCAGGTAATTAAGTGCATTTGCAACTCCATGCGCACCTACATAACCTACAATCAGGTTGCCCTCCTTTCTTAATTTCTTAAGAATATCCAGATGATCTGAAGGTATAGAGTTGCTATTATCCTGCCATTCTTCAATCGCAATCCCATTAGGGACATAAACAAATTTTTCAGGAGACATGCCACGACTTACCATGTAATCAATAGCCTTAGGTAAAAGGGATACAACCTTATCAGCCTTTCGATACGCATAGTCTTCAGCATGTTGCATTAGAACCACAAATGGGTGCCATTTACTTGTTCCTCTTAGTTCTTTTAAAGTCAGTGGCCATAAGTCTCGCACTTCAAACACCAGCTTGCTATTATACTTTTTCTGTATACGCCTTGCTGGATAAATAACAAATGGATGAGGTGAGGAAGCAATAATAACATCTGGTTTAAAACCTATGATTCTTTCATCTAGAAAGTACAGCGACTTAGTAAATGAAAACATATTGATAACACGCCCTATACCGTTACCAGAGTAAGAAGGTGTTTTTAACCATACATAGCGAATTCCATCTATAAACTCAGTCGTTATTCTGCCAAATATCGGAACCTCCGTATGTCGCAAATGAGAAAAAGATGAAGCAACAATCGTTACATCATGTCCCATTTTTATCCACTCACGGGCCAAGTAATAAGGACGGTGTTGCATTCCGTATTTAATAGAGCCCGCATAGTGGTTTACAAATAAAATGTTCATGACGGTTACTTTCTAAAGATATCTTTTAAACAATCTACCACATAAAACACATCTTCTTCTTTCATAGATGGATAAAGGGGAAGTGTTATCTCGTGTTCGGATACCCACTCTGTTAAACTTAAGTCCCCTTTCTCGTAGCCAAATCTACTCCTGTATATACTGAAGAGATGCACAGGTTGATAATGCACACTAGTTTGAATACCTTTTTTGCTTAATTCCTGCCTGATAAAATCACGTTTTAAGTCATCTCTACTTATCAATATTGGGAAAATATGATAGGAACTAACCAAATCACCATCTTCAGAAAGATTTTTAAAAGGAACAGTAATACCATCAATATCAGAAAGATTATCAATATAAAGCTTTGTCAATTCCTTTCTTCGCCTGTTAAAAGCATCAAGCTTCTTTAGCTGAACTATCCCTATACTGGAACGGATATCATCTATACGATAGTTGTATCCCAACTCTACCACATCATAACCTGAAGCATGCCCTCTAAACTTATCAAAAGACAATGCAGTCATACCATGAGAACGCATTAAGAGCACTTTCTCCGCAATTTCATCATCATTAGTTGTTATAATCCCTCCCTCAGCAGTAGTCATATTTTTATTGGAAAAAAAACTAAAGCACCCGATATCTCCCCATGATCCCACCTTTTTCCCCTTATACTCAGCCAAAGGAGCATGAGCACAATCTTCAACTACTTTAAGATTGTATTTACTTGCGATCTCCAAAATCAAATCTATCTTACACGGATAACCACCATAATGAACAACAACTATAGCCTTAGTTCTCTCGGTTATTTTCGCCTCAATATCCTCAGGAGAAACGGTTAAATCATTACGTGAGATAATCTCTGCAAAAACCGGCTTTCCTCCAACATAAAGGATAGAGTTTGCTGTGGCTACAAATGTAAGAGACGGGCAAATTACCTCATCCCCCTCCCTTATACCAATGGCTTTTAAGGCAAGATGAAGAGCAGCAGTACAATTGGTAACAGCTATTGCATATTTTACACCGTGTCTCTTTGCAAACTCGCTTTCAAACTCCTGGGTTATGCTACCCATAGATATCCATTTCGAGCGAAGCACAGCTTCTACCGCTTTAATTTCCTCTTCATCTACACTGAGATCAAAAAGGGGAACTCTCCAAGACACCTCAATCACCCAATATCCTTTCCCGATAAAGGTTAAATTCCTTCTGAGCCTTTTTAAAATCTTCTTTTCTACCTATATCCAGCCAGTAACCATTATGAATGTAGCTACATACAGGCACATTATGAGATATAAGAGTATGCATTAAATCATCAAAACCAAACGGAATATTACGAGGGACATAATCGAGTATCTCTGGTTCAAACAAGTAAGCTCCCATGCTTACAAGATATTCTTTCTCAGGCTTTTCTGAAAAACCAACTATCCTATGTAATTCATTGCATTCAATAACACCCAGATCTAGTTTTACTCTTTTCCTAAAAGTAGCTATGGTAGCAATTCCTCCTTTCTCCTTATGAAATTCAACAAATTTCCTAAAATCGAGATCAGTTACAATATCTCCATTGGTTACCAAAAAGGTTTCCTTCAGATGTCCATCAATTAAAGTAAGAGGCCCTATTGTACCAAGAGGTTCTTTTTCGTCCGTATATGAAATCTTAACACCCCACCTGCTTCCATCTCCACAAAGAGCCTTAATCAGGCTACCTAAATAACCGGTTGTAATTATGATCTCGGAAAATCCAAACTTTCTTAACCTCTTTACCAAAAGCTCCAAGACTGGTTGATTACCTACAGGTATTAACGGCTTAGGAAGTACCATAGTATACGGACGAAGTCTTGTTCCCCTACCACCTGCAAGAATTACAGCTTTCATGTTTATACCTCCGCCTTACACCTCAGCTTTGCTTTGTTGCAAACATTTTATTTTTATTCTCCATTCGTTTCATATTACAGATATTGATAAATCCCCCTGCTTCCTTAAGGTGTTGTGTATTATGCTTAATTTATATATATCTCTTATGAAGACTTCTTATCTATCATCCTCGCAACATAACAACTATAAAATATGAATAATCCTAACCGCATTTTTTAAAACCATATTACTAGGCAAATAGTGAGCAAAATAGCTTATGCATTGCTTGGTCAATTTATTAAAACACCATCCAATTAGAGGGTTAAGAACAATTTTTTGATAAATGAAACGTTTTTGAAAGCCCATGCTGATTTTGAAGGTGTCGAGTCCTTCAATATTTTTGATTGATTCAAGACCAAAAGATACTAAGGCAATGTCGTTTCTAGATAGCATCTCGGTTACGACGCTATAAATAAGGGCATTATTTGGATAGAATCGCAGGTAATTTGTAGCCGAACGAAACATCATAAGATTACAACAATCCTCAACTTTGAAGCAGACAACAAAAGAAGCAAGAGATTCTTCTACCCAGGCTCCCCATACTTCCAAACCTGGTAATGTTCCTACCATTCTGGCTAAACAATTCCAGCATCTCTCCGTTTCTTTAGTAATAGAACGATTTTGTCTTTTAAGAGTATCTAAATTCAATTGCCATCCGTAAGTACAAAAATAATTGAAGTCTTTAATTTGCCCAATACGACAATGCTTTAGACCTCTTCGAATTTTACTCCTAGTGTTAGTACTTAGTTTTTCTAAAGCATATGAACCCTTGTCAGCTATGTAAATAAAACTCTCCCATCCCTTATATTTAGGGTCGTCAGTCTGAAACCTCAATCCAATAGCAGGACCCCCAAATAGTACTTTTACCATTTCACGCCAAGAAGGATATATAGGTTTATGAAAGGGAAAGGACTGATAAAAACCTTTTCCAACACTATACCATATATAATCTCTTCCGGAGATTACTTTTTTCCCTTCTAATTTAAGATACTCAGCAAAGGTCTCCAGCTTCATAACTTTGCTATAGATTAAACTTACATTACAATCCTTCGCAACTTATTTTTGAACAAATGTAAACTGTTCTTGGAGTTATATTAACATTTCCAAGTGTAGCCTTAAAGATGAACTTGGTAAAGAAGAAATAGAACATGTTCAACCAGTACAATATTCTACTTCTACGTACTGGTGATTGTAAAAATAACATCTTATCAATCTTAAAGCCAACTAATTTAAGTAAGTGCTCCAACGTTTCTTTTTGAAAGTAGTAAAGATGCAATAAAGAAATATTTTTATTTAAAATGATAGTAAAGAGAAAACTATTTCTAAGTTGTATATAAGCCAAATTAGGTAACTCAATTACTAACAAGCCGTCATCTTTCAAAATCCGATTAACCTCATAAAGTGTCTCTCTAATTTTGTACTCATATTGCAAAGTATCTAAGATAGTTACAACATCGAAAAACCCATTTGGAAAGATTATATCTTCTAAAGTACCACAATAAACATTAGCATTGTATTTCTCTTTTACTATATTATTTGCAAAAATAGAGGGTTCTACCCCATATAGATACCAATTATAATCTTGATAAAACTCTTCAAATAAGGTACCTGTAGCACATCCAATATCTAAAAGATATCCACCCACTTTTAAATCTTTAATTGTATTTGCCACCTGTTTTAGAGATTTCCTTCGTGAAGATATGAAAGCATCCATATTTATTGGATTAATGTAATTTTTTGCTCTGTTGCAAACATCATTTTTAATTGATTTAAATGAGAGAAAAACAAGTAATAGCAAAAATTGGTTTTCTCCTCCACCCCTTACAATCACATGGATGTTA
>JARVJX010000115.1 GCA_029775995.1 Nitrososphaeria archaeon
GGTAATCCAGTCCACTCATAGAGTATGGAGAGAGGGAAATAGAACAAAAAGCCTAAGGTTAAATAGAATATACAGAATGAGAACGTTATCTTGACAATCCCGAGAAAGGGTATAAAAACTCTTTTCTATTCCTTTAAATATAACTTCTCTTTTAAAGATTGGTGCAAAGTTTGATGAAAATATCTACCTTAGGTTCACACTGTGCATTACAGCTCCTAAAGAGTGCCAAAGATGAAGGTTTCCATACTCTTCTTTTATCCGATAGGAAAAGAAAGGGATTCTATGGCAGATTTAAATTTATAGACGAGATTATAGTAGTTGATAAATTTGAAGATATAGCTAGAGAAGAGATTCAAGATAAATTTAAAGATTCTATATTAATACCTCACGGAACCTTGATAGCTCAAGTACCTTTAGATAAAGTAGAGAGGGATTTAAAAATTCCTATTTTTGGAAATAAATACCTGCTAAGATGGGAGGCTGATAGAACTTTAAAGGAGAAATTGTTGTTAGAAGCTAAGCTTAAAGTTCCTAAAAGATTCTCCAGTCCTGATGAAATTGATAGTTTAGTCATTGTAAAGCTCCCAGGAGCAGAGGGAGGAAGAGGTTACTTTTTAGCTTATAATAAAGAGAGCTTTGAGAGAAATTTAAAAAATCTTATAAAAAGAGGGATCATTAAAAAAGAAGAGGAAGATAAACTATACATTCAGGAGTATGTTTTAGGAACCCCTGTTTTTCTTCATTACTTTTACTCTCCCTTAAAGGATGAGTTAGAGTTGATAAGCATCGATAGAAGATATGAAACCATAGTAGATTCTATTGGAAGAATACCAGCAACGTATCAGAAAAACTTAGATTATCCAAGCTATTTAGTGATAGGGAATTTTCCTTTAGTTTTAAGGGAATCTTTGTTACCAGAGGTTTATAGCATGGGAGAAGAGTTTGTAAAGGCATCTAAGAGGTTGGTGGGAAAGGGAGCTATTGGACCCTTTTGCCTAGAAGGGGTATATAATGAAAAAGGTGAGTTCATATGCTTTGAGTTTTCAGGTAGAATAGTGGCAGGAACCAATCTCTTTATAGATGGTTCCCCCTATACTTGGCTAAACTATGATGAACCTATGAGTATGGGAAAAAGAATTGCAAGAGAAATTAGAAGGGCCATAGAGCTAAAGGAGCTTGATAAAATACTAACCTAGTAGTGAACTACTTTATCCTTTTGGGCTTGTAGAATTTTTGATAAAAACTTAAAAACGCTAAAACTTTAGTCCTTTGGGAAAGAAACTTGAGTTCAAAAGCTATAGATAATCTTCTCTCTAAAGTTTTTGAAGAAACTACGAAGGAGATAAATATTAGCTTAGAGGATGCTTCAAAGCAAGTTAACCAAATATTAAGTGAAGAAGAGAAGGAAGCACTAAAAGAAATTGTAAAGATTAGAGAAAACTTTGAGAGAGAAGCCCAAGCCCTTGAAAGGAGAATTATAAGTAGTGCAGAGATGGAGGCTAAAAGCAAAAACTTGGTGCTAATTGAAGAAGCTATAAGTAGGGCCTTTAGTGAGGCCTTAAATACTATAAGGGATATGAAGAGAGATGAAAAATATGAAGATACCTTAAGGCTTCTTCTTGAAGAAGCCATTGATGCTGTAGGGCAAAAGGAAGTTATAGTTCAAGCTAATGAGAAAGACTTACCCATCTTAAAAATTATCCTTGCTAAGCCCTTTAAGGGAAGGAAGGTTAAAGTAATTTTGAAGGATGAACCCTTAAACTGTTCAGGAGGATTGGTAGTAACAAGCAAAGATGGTACTATAACTTTTTCTAACACTATGGAAGCTAGATTAGAGAGGATGAAACCTATTTTAAAGCGCAAGTTAATAGAGCTTGTAGGGAGGGTTTAAAATGGTAGTAAAAGGAAAAATTGTTTGGATTAGTGGGCCAGCTGTAAAGGCTGAAGGTATGGCAGAGGCAAAAATGTACGAAGTAGTGGAAGTGGGTGAAGATAGGTTAATAGGAGAGATAATTAAAATTACTGGGGATATAGCCTTCATTCAGGTTTATGAGAATACCAGTGGGTTAAGACCTGGAGAAGTAGTTTATGGTACTGGATTACCTTTATCAGTTAGCTTAGGACCTGGGATGATAGGAACAATTTATGATGGGTTACAAAGACCTTTAGATAAAATTGCCCAAAAGGTAGGCCCCTTTATAAAAAGAGGGGTTAGGGTAGATTCTTTACCCTTTGATAAGAAGTGGAGATTTAAACCTTTGATTAAAAAGGGAGATGAGTTAGAGCCTGGAAGTGTATTAGGAATTGTACAGGAAACCCCATTAATAGAGCATAGAGTCCTATTTCCTCCCGATTTACCTAAGGGAAGGGTAACTGATGTGGTGGATGAAGGGGATTATACTATAGATGAAACCATAGCTCACATTAGTAATGGGAAATCAAAGGAGGTAAAGATGTACCATAGATGGCCTGTAAGAAGGGCAAGACCTTATAAAGAGAGATACGATCCAGAAATACCACTAATTACAGGTCAAAGGGTTTTGGATACCTTCTTTCCCATAGCTAAAGGAGGTACTGGCTCAATACCAGGTGGCTTTGGTACAGGAAAAACCGTAACTCTCCATCAAGTGGCTGCCTGGGCAGATGCTCAGGTAGTATTTCATGTAGGTTGTGGTGAAAGAGGAAACGAGATGACTGAAGTTCTAATCAAGTTTCCAGAACTACAAGATCCTAAGTCAGGGAGGCCTTTAATGGAAAGAACCATACTGGTAGCAAACGTAAGCAATATGCCAGTAGCTGCTAGAGAAGCCAGCATATACACAGGTATAACTATGGCAGAGTATTATAGAGATATGGGTTATGATACAGTATTGGTAGCAGATTCTACAAGTAGATGGGCTGAGGCTTTGAGGGAAATATCTGGGAGGTTAGAAGAAATGCCTGCTGAAGAAGGTTATCCTTCTTACCTAGCTTCAAGATTGGCAGAGTTTTATGAAAGGGCTGGAAGGGTAAGAGTTTTAGGAAAACCTGAGAGAAGAGGTTCTGTAACTCTAGTAGGAGCAGTATCTCCTAGCGGAGCTGATTTTACCGAGCCTGTAACCACTCATACCTTAAGATTCATAAGAACCTTTTGGGCTTTAGATACCCGTTTAGCCTATTCAAGGCATTACCCAGCTATAAATTGGATGATAAGCTACTCAGGCTATCTGGATTTTGTTTCTAGATGGTGGAATGCTAATGTGGATAAGGAATGGTTAAAGCTTAGAAACGATGCCTATTTAATACTTCAAAGAGAAGATGCCTTAAAGGAAATTGTGAGATTGTTAGGGCCTGAAGCTTTACCTGATGAAGAAAAGCTAATCCTTGATGTAGCAAGAATGCTTAAATTAGGATTTTTACAGCAGAGTGCCTATGATGAAGTAGATACCTATTGCTCCCCAGCAAAACAGGTTAAACTATTAAGATTATTTGTAGACTTCTATAAAGAAGCCCTAAATGCTTTAAGAAATGGTATTAAGTTATCAGAGCTTAGAGCCATGGAAATAATACCTCGTTTACTTAGAGCCAAATTTGAAATTAGAGAAGAGGAGCTTAATAGGATAGATGCGCTGAGAGAGGAAATGTTAGAATCCTTTAAGAAGATGATGGAGAAAGAGGTGAAATGAAATGGTTAAGGTTACTGGAGGAATAGAGTATACAAAGGTAGGAGAAATTAAAGGTCCTCTATTGGCTGTTGAGGGTGTATCAAGGGTAGCCTTTGATGAGATGGTAGAGATAGAAACTTTAAGCGGAGAAAAAAGATTTGGAAAAGTTTTGGAGGTAGGCAAAGGTAAGGCCATAGTTCAGGTCTTTGAAGGGACTCAAGGTTTATCGGTAAGTGGAACCAAGGTAAGATTCCTAGGTAAAACCATGGAATTGCCAGTATCTTCAGAGCTTTTAGGGAGAGTATTTGATGGATTAGGAAAACCTTTGGATGGTTTACCAGAGCCTATAGGGGAGGATACGAGGGATATTAATGGAGCCCCTATAAATCCTGAGAGAAGGGATTATCCTACCGATTTCATTCAAACAGGTATATCGGTAATAGATGGTATGCTCACTTTGGTTAGAGGACAAAAGTTACCTATATTCTCGGGGGCCGGTATGCCTCACAACATGCTTGCAGCTCAGATAGCAAAGCAAGCAACGGTATTAGGAACTAGAGAAGAGTTTGCTGTGGTTTTTACAGCCATAGGAGTTCAGCATGGGGAAGCTGAATTCTTCAGAAGAACTTTAGAGGAAAGTGGGGCTTTAAAGAGAAGCGTCTTATTTTTAAACTTAGCCGATGATCCAGCCATAGAGAGAATCATTACTCCTAGAGTTGCATTAACAGCCGCTGAATATCTTGCCTTTGATTTAGATATGCACGTATTGGTAATATTAACCGATATAACTAACTACGCTGAGGCTTTGAGGGAAATAAGTGCAGCTAGGGAAGAGGTTCCAGGTAGAAAAGGTTATCCAGGCTATCTCTATACCGATTTAGCTACAAATTATGAAAGGGCAGGGAGGATAAAGGGTAAAAAGGGTAGTATAACCCAGGTTCCTATTCTTTCTATGCCTAGTGATGATATTACTCATCCTATAGCCGATTTAACAGGCTATATAACGGAAGGGCAGATAGTTCTTAGTAGAGAGCTCTTCAGAAAGGGAATATATCCTCCTGTGGGAGTTTTGATGAGCCTTAGTAGATTAATGAAGGATGGTGTTGGAGAGGGTAAGACTCGAGCTGAACATATGGAGGTTAGTAACCAGCTTTATGATGCTTACTCCAGGGCTACAGAGATTAGAGCCTTAGCAGAAATAGTGGGTAAAGCTGGTTTAACTCCTATAGATTTGAGATATATAAAGTTTGGAGACCTATTTGAGCAGAGATTTTTAGCTCAAGGTTACGATGAGAATAGAAATTTAGAGAAGACCTTAAGCCTAGCTTGGGAAGTTTTATCAAGCTTACCAGAAGGAGAGCTTACAAAGATAAAGGAAAAGTATGTAAAGCAATACTATAGAAAAGAGGTCTTTGAAGAAACTCGCTAAGATTAAATCTTTAATACATTAAGGATTGATACTTTTACTCTTATAAAATTCTATAAGTCTTCTTACTAATGCTTTTAATGTTAAATTTATTTCACTTAAGTTATTAAAAACCAATTCTGCCTTCACATCAGCATATATGTGAACTATTATGTTTCTTAATCCAATTAGGTCTATTAGCTTGCTTTTTTAGTTACCTGTCTATTATTTTAGCTTTATAAGCTTTGTGGCTTAATTATTGTTGTGTGTTTGCTCTTTGTTTTTAGTGTTGGATTGTGTTTATAGGTTTATGATTGTGTTGTATATGAATGCTTTTATTTTTAGCTCTTTGGCTATGTTTGGCAGCTCCTTAGCCAAGCAGTAATCGCCGAAGATACGCTTGAATGTTGAGAACGCTGTT
>JARVJX010000116.1 GCA_029775995.1 Nitrososphaeria archaeon
ATCACCCAAAGAATTGAACTATTCATAAAGGTCATATCTACAATATCGACAGAGCCATCAAAGACCAAGTCTACCAACTCTACAAGGAATGACTTTTGGGACACAACCCTCACAAATTTTTCCTTCCTTATCCCTCAATCTCTCTTAAGAGCAATAAAGATAAGCTTTTAGAGCTTATAAACTCACGGTGAAAAGCAACCTTTTTATTTTGATTTTTCTACTATCATAAGGAGAGCAAAGTTGACTCAAACAGTAAAGAAACCCCTTTCCCAACTACAAAGAGCATTAAATAGATCGGTAACAGTAAGACTTAAGAGTAATTTAGAGTATAGGGGAGTAATGGTAAATGTAGACCCCCATATGAATATGATGCTTATAGATGCTCAAGAGTATAATGCAGGAGCTTTATCAGCTAACTATGGGAGAGTAGTTATAAGAGGGAATAACGTTTTATTTGTTAAAATAGAGGAAACCCTCAAATGATAAACATAGAAAGCCTTAAGAGCACTCCTATAGAGGAGAAGGATATAGAGATCGTTGAAAGAAAAGGCATAGGTCATCCCGATACCTTAATAGATGGTGCCTGTGAAGCTGTGTCAAGGGCTTTAAGCAAATTTTACCTTGAAGAATATAATAGCATCTTACATTATAATGTAGATAAAGGTTTACTGGTAGGAGGTAGATCAAGACCAGAGTTTGGAGGAGGTAGGGTCATTGAACCCATATATCTGATAGTTGCTGGGAGGGCTACATCCTTTGTAACAAGGAATTCTGTAGTTGAGCCTATCCCAATAGGAGGTATTACCATAGGTGCCATTCATGATTATTTGAGAGAAACCCTTAGATTTCTTAACTTAAACTCCGATATTATAATAGACTATAAGATCAAGCAGGGTTCCATCGATTTAATGAGCCTTAGAGAGAGTGAGGGGAAGCTACCCCTGTGTAATGATACCTCTGTTGGTGTAGGTTATGCTCCTTTAACCCCCACAGAAAGGCTTGTATTAGAAACGGAAAAGTATCTCAACTCAAAGAAGTTCAAGGAGGAATTGAAGGAGGTAGGAGAGGATATAAAGGTCATGGCTTTAAGGAAGGGAAAGAGCATAAAGCTAACTGTGGCTGCAGCAACCATAAGCAAATTGATACCTGATGCATCTCACTATGTTAGTGTAATTGAGCAGGTAAAGGAAAAGGTCGAGGATTTAGCCTCAAATATAACTTCTATGAGTGTTGATGTTAAGGTAAACTCTGGGGATAATTATAATAAGGGGATCTATTATTTGACTGTGACAGGAACCTCAGCTGAAGCTGGAGATGATGGAAATACTGGAAGGGGGAATAGGCCCAATGGTCTAATTACACCTATGAGAGAATACTCCATGGAAGCTACAGCTGGTAAGAATCCTGTTAACCATACTGGGAAAATCTTTAATGTATTGGCTCAAAGGTGTGCCGATTTGATATATAGAGAGGTTAAAGGGGTAAGAGAAGTTTACGTTAGAATTTTGAGTAGAATAGGAGTACCTATCAATCAACCTCAAGTTTGTAGTGTTGCCTTAATTTTGGAGGAAGGAATACCCCTTGAGAGGTATAAAGGAGATGTGGAAAGCATAATACAAGATCAGTTAAACAATGTTACCTCCATAACTTACGATATACTGGAGGGAAGAGCAACTTTATTCTAAATAAATTTTAAATGAGAAAGTTAGGTAAGCTAGAGCCCAACTTACTAAAGGAATACATCCTCGAAAACTTAGGACTTAACAGAAGAGAGGTCATCCTAAGGTCAAAAATTGGTTTGGATTTTGGAGTTATAAAACTTAGAAAAGGTTATTTAATAGTATCTTCAGATCCTGTAACTGGTGCTGGAGAGGAAGTTGGATGGTACGCTGTAAACATCTGTGCCAATGATGTGGCTACAAGTGGAAATAGAGCTAAATATTTAACCTCTACCATATTAATTCCTAGTGATGCATCACCAAATTTAGTTAGAAAAATAGCTCAAGAAATTCATAAAGCTTGTAAAAAATTGAAGATTTCCATCGTTTCTGGGCATACAGAATTTTTTAACCTATCCTCTCCTATGGTTGTAGCCTCTGCCTTCACCTTTGCAAAGGATTTTGTATCCTCTTGTAACGCAAAAGAGAAAGATTTGATATTGATAACTAAAGGGGCTGGAATAGAGGGCACAAGCTTAATAGCTAAGATGATAAAGGATAGAAGTTTGCTTTCAAAAAATGAGATTAAAGAAGCCTTAAAATTAAGAAATTCTATAGGTGTGGTTAAAGAAGCTACGAGCTTATTTAAAGCTAAGTGTGTAAATGCCATGCACGATGCTACGGAAGGAGGTTTATTGGGAGCTTTAATAGAGATGGCTGAAGCATCCAATTTAGGTTTTCAGCTATATAGGGATGAGGTACCTATACATCCTATAACCTTAAAGCTCTGTAATATATTTAAATTAGACCCTCTTAAGCTCATAAGCTCTGGAACTTTGGTAGCCTCTATATCAGAAGATAAGCTAGATTTGGCTTTTAGGGTTCTTGATAAAGAAAAAATCAAGGCTAAAGTTATAGGGAAGTTTTTAAGAAAGGGTTATGAGATAGTTTCGGGAAATAGGGTAGAAATGGTAAAAGAGTATCCAGAGGATGAATTCTGGCACTTTCTAGGGAAGGAATATGAAAGTGGGAATAGTGCTAAGTAGGTTAGCTTTAAAGAAGAAGGAAGAAATTGCTAAGAGAATAGAGGGCCTTGGATTAGATTATGAGTTCGTTACTAATTTAGATGAATCTATTCAAAGGTTAGATCTTCTTTCAGTTATTGGGAATGATAAGGATGTTTTAAAAACTTTTCAAGAAATGAGGGATAAAACCATACCCCTTTTAGGGATAAGCGATTCTGATGAATTGGGCTTCTTGACAGAGAGAAGCATAAGCCAATTGGAAGATACTTTTAAGAAGCTTATCAATAAAGATTTTAAGGTTGAGGAATCATCAAGGATTAATGTTAATGTTGATGATAGAGAAGAGGCCCATGCTTTAAACGACATAGCCCTTTTTCCTAAGAAGAGTGCTACATTAATGGAGTATAGGCTTTTGGTGAATGATGAGTTTATATGGAGAGATTACAGTGATGGCTTAATAATTTCTACCCCTACTGGCTCTACTGCCTATGCTATGTCGGCAGGGGGTCCAGCTTTATTACCTAGCTCTAAAGCTTTTGTTATAGTTCCTGTAAATTCGATGGATATAACTAGAAAGCCTTTGGTAATTAATGAAGAATCACCCATTTATGTGAACGAAATAGTAAGCAGGGTAGATTGTGAGGTTATAGTAGATGGTGTAAAAAGGATAAAGATTAAGCGTTTTTTTAAAGCTAATAAATCCAAAGCATCAGCTAAATTGATTAGATTAGCACCTTCTCCTGCTTTGGAAAGGCTAAGTAAGAAGGTTAAATTAGCGGAAGAGCTGATAAAGATGCCTCCTAGCGCAAAGTTGGTTTTAAAGACCCTTCAATATGAGGGTCCCTTGACAAGAAGAGATCTGATAGAAAAGACCATGCTCCCTGAAAGAACCATAAGAATGGCTCTATCTATACTGGCTCAAAAGGGTTTGATAAAGAGAAAATCTATGCTTAGAGATGCAAGAAGAAAATTATACCATGCTCTATAGCCTCTTTGCCAATTTTATGCATCTAAAAGCTATTTCTTCAGTTGATTTTCCTAGCAAGATGATCATAGGCTCCTTTCCAAAGTCTCCCTTATGATAAATAACATCAGGAACCTTTCCTACCTTTTTTACAGCTTCTTTAGTACCCCAAGGAATGCTTAAACCTTCTTTTTCCTTAATCTCCTTAGGCTCTTTTTTTCTATCATAGCTTGAAATTGTTAGGTTCATATTCTTAAGCTTTTTAATTATCTCTTTAGAATATCTTATGTTCATCCCTGCTCTCATATTTGGATCATAGCTCATAGCTACTAACACTGAATTTGCAACATGCTTAGAGGCTCCAAAGGAGGGACAGGAAGAAGCTTTTAACCTATTCCCTAATTTAACTATCCTTCCAGGTATACCAGCTACATCTTCTAAAGATGAAGCATAGGGTAAAGCCATTACAAGATTACTTTGAGACTCTGGTATGAGTTTTGATACCTCCTCATGCTTCTCCAAAAGCTCTACGGCTTTCTTAACCTCTTCTATAACTCTGAACCTTTCGGACTCATTATAAAGATGGGCTAAAGGATTAATGGGTTTAGAACCCTTTCCTAAATTCCAACCATACTTTATAGCTGTGTAAATGAAATTCTTAGCTTTCTTCACAGCATTATAAACATTCTCTCCTTTAGCTAAGTAACTTGCTATGGCTGATGCAAAGGCGCATCCTGTTCCATGAATTGCTTTTGTCTCAATTCTATCAGATTCTATTAAATTAACCTCATCGTTATAGAAGAGAACATCTACAGCTTTATCTCCCTTTAAATGCCCTCCCTTTACTACTACGGCTTTACAACCAAGAAGAGAGAGCTTTTTAGCCCCTTCTATAGCTTCCTTTAAATTAGTTATACTCATCTTTGCTAAACGGCTCGCTTCTAATATGTTAGGGGTAATTACATAGGCTAAGGGAATAAGCTCTTCTATTAGGGCTTCTATGGCATCATCCTTTAAGAGCTTAGCCCCACTTTTAGCCATCATAACCGGGTCTAATACTAAGGGAGTCCTATATTTTTTCATCCTATCAGCTACCACACTGATTATCTCCTTTGAGAAGAGCATTCCCGTTTTAACTACATCGACCCCTATATCCTCAAATACTGTATCAATCTGATCCCCCACTATCTCTGGTTCAATACCCTGAATAGATCTTACTTCATAGGTATTTTGGGCTGTTATGGCTGTTATTACTGTCATACCGTAAACTCCTAGGGAGGAAAAGGTTTTCAGATCAGCTTGAATACCAGCACCAGCTCCAGAATCAGATCCAGCTATAGATAGTACCCTTGCTATCTTCATCACTACTAATTTGAATATATATCCAAATAAGTTTTCAATTTTAAAGTCAGCCTACCTTATACTACTATATAACCCTAGATAATCCTAGATGAACTAGCAAGAGAGGACCTTTAAGAGTAAAGCTTATAATGAACTAGCGAGCAAGATAAGATCCTCTAGCCCTCCTGCATTATTCAGGTTCATATCTAAGGAGTATAGCAAAATGGAGGGATTTCATCTATGAAGCTGTTAGACGATGGTATCATGCCTTAAGGATCGTATTGAAGGAGCCTGAGAAGAAGCATCGTAAATGCCTAGCTATAGATGAAACCAAGACCAAGCTTCATGGAGATCAGGTCTATGTATTAAGGGCAAGGGATATGGATACAAGAGAAG
>JARVJX010000117.1 GCA_029775995.1 Nitrososphaeria archaeon
CTTTAACCTTCCTTAGCATTAATGATATCTTTAATTTTCCTTTAATCAAGAACTTCATATCCATACTTCTTATATAAAATAACAAAATTCAAAAAGTTTGATCTTTTTATCTTGTTAACGATCTTAAGGGTGAAATGATTTTGGATAAGAGATAAGCATAATACTAAGAGAAAATTACTTTAATTAAAGTTTGCTGGATAGTATCTCCCTCTCCACAAAACTTTACCTCTTTTGACTTTAAGAATTGATAAGATTAAAGCGGCAATTAGCAGAGAAAAAGCGAGAGGATGTAAAAGAGAGTAAATTTTACTAATTTTAAGGTCTTTTATTTCAAAGTGAAGTACTCCTAAAGGGAGAAGATAATTAATTAGCGATAAAATCATCGTTATAAGGGTTAGAAGGTTAGCGCTAAAGAAGGCAAAAGTTAAAAGTAAGCTTAATAGGGGCATTACCCCAATAAAAAATAAAGCTATAGCAAAGAGCATGGCTCCTCTTCTATTTCTCGCTACACCTTGAAAAAATATTCTAACCAAAGCTTGCCAAAGCTCCCTAAAACCCTCCACCCAATTGGAGCTGAAGAATGAATCACCCTTCACCAACATTATTTTAATGCCTTCTTTCTTAGCTAAGGTACCTAAGGCTCTATCTTCCACCATTTCATCCTTAACAGCCTCATGTCCTCCAATCTTCCAGTAACTAGATGCTTTCACCATTATAAAGCTTCCAAAGAGGTAAACAGTTTTACTCCTTGGGTCATTGACTTTTACCATAGGTAAAAGTAGATTCATTAGCCCTTTATATAGAGGTGTCGTAACCTTTGACCAAAAGCCTACGCAATTTATATGAGGAGCTAAGGATAATAGCTCCAAATCATTATTAATACAAAAGCTTAAAGCCTCTCTTAGAGCATCTTTGGTAAATTTTGAATCGGCATCTGTAAATAATAACCATTCTCCTCTAGCAATCTTAGCTCCCTTATAGCAAGCCCAATTTTTCCCTACCCACTTATCTTTAAGTTCCTTAAGGCTAATTAACTTAACCTCTTCAAACTCCTTAGCAATCTTCAAAGTATTATCCTGTGAATCATCATCCACAATTATCACCTCAAACTCTTTAAGGTCTTGATTCTTCAAGGAAAGTAAAAGATTTCTAATGTGCTTCTCCTCATTTCTGGCTGGAATAATTACGGAGAGATAAGGTAGATCACCTTTGTAATTTTTAGGTTTTAGATAGAGAACACTTTTCTCGTATTGGACTCTTTGTTTTAGACTTTTGACCCACCAAAAGCCTATGATTAAAAGTATAGAAATTAGAAGGGCTTGAATAAGTTCATATAGTAACATGCTATCACCTTAAAGCTTTTTTACCCCCTATTCTTACTTAGGAGAAGTTGGAGCTTATAAAAGGCTTTAGTCTGAAGAGACCAAAAATCAGTAAGCTAAATTTATTGCTACTTCTAATCCTACTCATCATTTTCTCCTCAACCATCCTCATAAGGGTCTTACCAGCCAAATATGGATTTTACTTAAATGAGTTTGATCCCTACTTTGATTATAAGGCTACAAAATACATAGTAGATTCAGTAAATGCTAAAGGAATCTCTGGTTTAATGGATTACTTCTCCTTCAAGGATGATCAAGCTTGGTATCCTTATGGTAGAGATGTAGCAAAAACCTCACAGGTAGGTTTACACTTCTTTGGCGCTTTAAGTTATCTTTTATTTATTGCTTTAGGAGTAAAATCTAGCCTTTACGACTTTTTGGTACTTTTACCAGTTTTTCTCATGGCCTTTTCATCCCTTATTATATTTTTGATAGGTAGGAAGCTTATCAGCAATACCGCAGGTTTATTAGCAAGTTTGATGTTTGCCTTCTCTCCTCCATTAATACAGAGAGGAACCCTAGGTTGGTACAAATCGGAGCCTCTAGGCCTGCTTTTAGGTTTACTGGGAACCTACCTCATAATAGCCGCTTATGATAGAGAAATTAAGTATAGAGGTATAGCCTTAAGGGCCTGCTTGGCAGGTATGATTTTAGGTTACGCTAATACAGCTTGGGGTGGCTCTCAATATTTTAGCCTTATCTTTGGTCTCTTTCTTATTCTCTCACCTTTATTTAAAGTTGATATAAGTAGAAGCCTTAAGATAGCCTTTTTAAGCATCCCTTTAATTCTGATCTTTTCAGCCTTCTTACCAAGGCCAGGGTTTTTCTTCCTACAATCTCCCATTGGATTGTTACTTATGCTGAGTTTATTTACTCTATTACTCCTTTACCTTTTATCTAAGGATAAAACTACCATAGAGCTAAAGCCCTATTTAACAACTTTAATCATGAGTGGATTAATAGGCTTAATTTCAATATCTTTAGGTTTCGGTAGCTTTGTTAGTGGGAGAAGATACCTAACAGTAATCTTCCCCTTTTTAAGAAGTGAAAATCCTTTGGTAGAATCTGTAGCTGAGCACTTTGTACCAACAGGGATGGATTACTTTTCCTACTATTCTAGCTTCCTCTTCTTAGCCCTCTTTGGAGGTTATTTAATCTTAAAAAGAAGAGATTTGACTTCAGCATACCTTATAATTCTAGCTCTCTCATCCATATACATAGCTTCTTCCTTTAGTAGGCTTATGGTATACTCTTCAATATCTCTTTCCCTCTTAGCCGGTTTAGGTTTCTATGAAATATGCTCTAACTTAACAAAACCAACCCTTAGAAAAATGGTTAAGATACAGGTTAGTAAAGGGGCTAAATTCATCTTTTCCTTTCTAATGATAATAATACTGTCTATACCTTTGTTCTATCCTGCCCAAGCTAATTGGGTAAATACAGCCGATTTTCCCACAAGCCTTGCTAGCTCTTCCCTTCCCTTTAAAGCTGAAATAGCCGATTGGAGAGAAGCCTTAAACTGGATTAAAGATAATACACCAGAAGATTCTATAATTGCAGCCTGGTGGGATTATGGTTATTGGATAACGGTAATAGGAAATAGGAATAGTTTAGCAGATAATGCCACTATGAATAGCACAAGAATATCTCAAATTGCTAAAATGTTCATCTCAGAACCTGATAAAGGAGTAGAAATCCTTAGAGACTTTAAGATGAATTCCTCAAAGATCTATATACTTATATTTATAGCTGGTCAAAAGTTTAGACTTGATGATGGTAGAATCGTTTATATGTTGGGGTTAGGGGGAGATGAGAGCAAGGTTCAATGGTTCATAAAGATTGGAGGTTTTAACCTGAATGATTTCTTAGAGGAAGATACCCTTACCTTTAAACCTGAATTCTGGGATAAGACCCTTTTGGGTAAACTCATGCCCTTTAAACTCTACCAATATATAGATCAGAGAGGGAGCTTTGTCGGTCAAGAGTATAAACCAGGATACACTCCTATATACGTAAAGAGCTATAAGTTTGATGAAAAATCGTCCTTAAAGTTAGTCTTTGAATCTTCAAGCCTAAAGGAAGAACCCATTGAAAGGGTCCAGATATTTGCTGGAGTGGTGATTTATGAGCTGCTTAAATAACGGTCCTTTATCCTTAACCTTGCATACTTATCATCAGGAGAAAACTTAGGTGGATGGGGTGAAAAGGTTTCAGCACCACAGGTAGGACATTTTAACTCTAAGGTATACTTTTTACAATTTTTGCACTTTCTTAATAATTTTAACATTTTTACTTTTCAGGTATGAACTCAAAGGTAGCATTATTCTTCACTAAAGTTTCCCTTATCTTATTTATTATGCTATTTAAAGTTTTTTCAGCGATTTTATAGTTAGATGCTCCTACCACTATCTGATACCTAGGAGCACCCATATAGCTTATCTTCACACTAATATCATTAGCCTTGATTTGTTGGGCAGAATCTAGGGCTCGCTTTATAACCTCTATCCCATTAGGTAAAGGACATACAATCTTCATGATACCTCTCACTCTTACCTCAGGTACAACCTTTCCTTTGGCAACTTCCTCTAAAGAGAAAACGAAATCTTCAGGGAGGTTTAATTTTTCAAAGGCTTTTCTCCCTTTCTTAACTAAGTTTTCTAAAGCATCGAAAAGACTACCAAACTCTTCGCTAAGAAGGTTAATGTAGCTCATCTTTTTTTCTTCATTAAGATTTAACTTCTTACACACAGTCTCAACTATTCCTCTAGCCTTTTCCTGTCTCTTAATTTCTAGGAGCTTTCTCCTCTTTTCATCCTCTGTAACCTGTTTGAGGGATAAATCTACCTCTCTTCTTATTGGATTAATCCTAATTACCTTTAAAACTAGTTTCTGTCTCTCCTTTATTACTTTCTCTATATTTCTAACCCATCCTGTAGATATCTCTGATATATGCAAAAAACCACTCATGCCATTATACTCATCTAAGCTAACATATGCAGCATAAGGAGTAACTTTTGTTACCGTAGCTAATACCAATTCACCCTCTTCTGGTAATTCATTTAATTCGCTCATTTCCAAGAATCCTATTCACCTTTCCTTTATATAGTTAGCTTTGTAGTAATCACAAAGCTCCTTTAGTAAGCAAATCTGGCAAGAAGGCTTTAAAGGCTTACATATGCTCTTTCCAAATCTTACAAAGAGCTCGTTAATTTCAATCCAGTATTTTTTATCCAGCTTTTTAGCCAGTTCCCTTTCTGTTTCGTAAGGATCTTTGGTCTTTACCAACCCTAATCTATTAGAAATTCTATGAACATGGGTATCTACAGGTATGGCTGGCTCATTATAGCCGTAAACCAAAACGCAGTTTGCAGTTTTTCTACCAACAGAAGGTAAGGTTAAGAGTTCATCTAAGCTTCTAGGCACCTTCCCATTGTATTTTTCATTTATGATCTTTGCTATCTTAATTATACTTTTAGTTTTTTGATTGTAAAAGCCTACAGGTTTTATAATTTGAGCCACTTCATCAGC
This sequence comes from Nitrososphaeria archaeon, assembly GCA_029775995.1. Lineage (GTDB taxonomy): Archaea > Thermoproteota > Nitrososphaeria > Nitrososphaerales > JARVJX01 > JARVJX01. The sequence continues at coordinate 4,911 of JARVJX010000117.1, forward strand.
CTTAGCCTTAGAGAGCTCTTTAGGATTTCTGTATTTTTTAAATAATCTTTCTACAGCTAAGCTTGTTACTTCATCCTTTGTTCTATGAGATAAAATGGTTCCTATGAGAACTTTGAAAGGCTCCCAATTTTCCTGCTTTTTTATTTCACTCAAGGCTGTATCCTTTGGTTTACGAAGTTCTAACATTAGCTTAATCCTTTCAATTATCATTTCAGAATTCTTATTCAAGAGACCACCTTTAACTTCTCACATTTAAAATAAATAAACTATACCTGTGCACAGCTTTAAGAACATTTCTTCATCTTTAAATACTCTCCCTTTATATTTTAACTTCATGGGATTGTCAAGATAACGTTCTCATTCTGTATATTCTATTTAACCTTAGGCTTTTTGTTCTATTTCCCTCTCTCCATACTCTATGGGTGGACTGGATTACCTTGTGAGGATGGTT
>JARVJX010000118.1 GCA_029775995.1 Nitrososphaeria archaeon
CTCCAAGCATTGGAGCCTCAGCTTACGCTAGAACATAGTGGAAAGATCTAGATCAGCATACAAATGGTTAATAACGATAACCATTCACTAAGGAGACAAGAGAGTTAAGGATTTATTAGCAAAATGTAAAAATATCAAAATTTGTTTAAGAATTATTATAGAGCTTGTTCATGAAGTTAGAAAAGGAGAATATAATAAGATGATGCCATTCCTGTTGTACCATTGGGAGGCTCTTATCAACCCTTGGAGAACATCTTTAATATTAGCTCTATCTGGAAAGTAAAATGTAGCTTTTTCCCTACTGAGGAGTGCTTTAGAATGCATAGTTCTAGTTGCATTTTATCAATGTATGATATATAGGAAGTATAGAGAAAAGATTAAAACAATGCCTCTGGAGAGACTCATTAAAGCCTTTTATGAGAACTTTAAAAAGTTAAAAGAAGAACCAGAGTTTGAGTCTAAATTGCTACAAGGACCCATTAGAGTATTTTGACCTTATTAGGATATCATGAAGGAAATAAAATTACCTTATAAGGATGGTCAAGAATAATTGCAGATTGGGGTTTATTTCATACTTTAGACTCTGCCTTAGGCTTTTATCCTACTAGCTGTATACTTAACTACCGAATCAGGGATAAAATAACTATCATTCCTCTTCTCTAGGAAACCATAACCTACCAGATTACTTAACAGGGTAGAGATTTCAGATTTTGGTATTGGACCTAACTTACTTGAGATGGCATTATATACTTCACTCCAAGTTGAAGCCCCTAAGGCAACAGCCTTTAACACAGGCAGGTATCTTTCAGACCCCTTTAAAACCTTCCTCATTTCTTCTTCAACTAGGGCTGAAGCTCTATTTAAGAAATACATCAAATCGGCTTTACCTTCTGTAGCAAAGGTGTATCCATAGTGAGAAAGCCATCCTATAAGTCCATCTAACTCGTCTATTACCTGTTCTAGCTCATTAGGTGGACTAACTTTAAACTGCTCAAGACCTTTAAGTAGAAAATCTTTAGCCCTTTCTCTCTCTAGCCTTTCTAATTTAAGGGTCTTAACAAATCTACCATACAAGGGAGAATCAGATTGTTCAAGCCTCAGAAAATCCCTGAGCATACCAACTTCAGATCCTGTTAATACAAAGGAAATTCTATTAAGGTTATCTAAAGCCCAAGCTATTATGCCATCGTATCTTACTCTTCCAGAGAATCTGAGATACTGAGCTTCATCTAAGGCTATTACTAGATTCGTATTAGCTCTCTCACACCATTTATCCATAGCTTTAAGCAAACTTGAAATTGATGTTTCTCTCTCCCTCCAGTCTAGCTTTACCTCTAACCCAGCTAAAGTTACTCCCCTTACCTTACTAAGAATCCTTAAAAGTCCTTTAAATCTTCTTAGCTTGTTTATCTCCTCTGAGAGGGCTTCATAAAGGTGAAATTTAGAGATAGAACCTTTAGTAAAGTAGATTTCCCTTATATCCAACTTTATATTTGGTATATCTAACTCTGAAAGAGCAACATTAAGGAGGGATGATTTACCTATTCTTCTTATTCCAAGTATTACAATAAGTTTTTCCATTCTCCTTAGAGAGTTGATGAGTTCCTCCAATTCTTTCTCTCTATTATAGAAATCCTCCCTTCTTGTCTTAGGATTTGGGTCTAGCAGCATGTTCAACCCCTTGAACTAGTTCAAGGGGTTGAACTTAAAGTTTATTGTTGAGTTAAAGTTTAGTTAAATTAAGCCCTAAGTTTTAAATAGTTAGCTACCGAGCTTACTGAGCCTAATTAAGGCTCTTCTCTTCTCATCATCACCTATCTTTGAGGCTTCCAAAGCTTCTTTAAGAAACTCTATGCTTTTATCCATGTCTCTTTTATTCACAGGAAAGGGTACACCATCCTTTCCTCCATGGGCAAAGCTGAACTTCACAGGGTCCTTCCAACTTGCTTCAGCACCATAGATTAGCTCAGCTATTAAAGCTAAAGCTCTAACTGAGCTGGGACCAAAGCCCCTAAAGGCTAATAATTCTTCATAGTTTCTTGGTTGAAACTCATAAATTTCTTTGAAGAGCTTCCAATTTAAATTTCTTGGCATCTCAAAGCCCTTTAACTCTATAGCCCTCAATTTACTCAACAAAGGATCTAAAGATGCTTGCCTTAAGCTTAAAAGCCTAATGGATGATATTAAATTGTTGGTATTAGATTTTACCAGATCAACACAAACCTTTCTATTTTCCTCAGACTTCTTTGATGTCATATCTAAAACTTCATCCTTAAAAATTTCTCCAACTATAGATGTGTGAGGTTCGTCTATAAAGCTCTTAACCTTTTCACAGAGCCAATGATACCTCCTTGCCGTTTTAGTATCATAATCTAATCCTTGCTGTATAATACTCCATTGACCTTTCTCACTTATAATCATGCTATGGTGATAAATTTGATAACCATCTTGTATAGCAGCATTATCTACCTTTGCACACATTCTACTTGCATAGGATAATTCTTTTATTTTAGATTCTGAAAAATTCCTTTCATTAGCCAATTCTTCTATCTCCTTTAAGGTATTTTTAGCCTTTCTCCCTTTTCCTCCTAAAACTTTAACCCCATGCTCATCAAAGCTTAAAGCCTCCTTTAAAACTCCACAAACTACAGTGGTTAACCCTGAAGAGTGCCAATCAAAGCCTAAAACGCAACCAAAGGCCTGAAACCAGAAAGGGTCAGAAAATCTTCTTAAAAGCTCCTCAGAACCATACTCATAAACTAAAACCTTTGATATTTCCCTAGCTAAACTCTTCATTTTAAGGATTAACCATTGAGGAGCATGCCCACTATGTAAAGGTAATACGGCAAAACCTGTTCTCCTCATCTAAGCTTATTAGAAAGCCTTTAGATTTATCTTTTTTATTAAGCCTTATTAAAACCATGTAAATTTTATTTATAAGTTACCTCTTATTTATGGTTAGAAGATGAAAGTAGAAAATAGAAATGAGAAATTAGTTAAAATTCCTATTAATTCCTTTAAACTGGAAGGGATATTAAATTTACCTGAAAGGGCTAAGGGAATAGTGATCTTTGCCCATGGTAGCGGTAGCAGTAGATTCAGTCTAAGAAATAGCTTTGTAGCAAGGGTTTTACAAAATGCGAATTTTGGAACCCTTTTATTTGATCTTCTTACAAGGGAAGAGGATAGGATTTATGAAAATAGATTTGATATAAATCTTCTTACTCAACGTTTGATGATCGCAACAAAATGGGTAAAGAATTACCCAGAGACTAAGGATATGAAGATTGGATACTTTGGAGCGAGTACAGGAGCTGCTGCAGCTCTACAAGCTGATGCTGAAATGTGTTCTGCTTCTGCCATTGTTTCTAGAGGTGGAAGACCGGATCTGGCTGAAAATTATCTATCTAAGGTTAAAGCCCCCACCCTTTTGATAGTTGGTGAGTATGATGATATAGTCCTTGAGCTTAATAGGAGAGCTTACAATAAAATTCTTACAGAAAAGAAGCTTGTTATTATACCAAAGGCAACCCATCTTTTTGAAGAACCAGGGGCCTTAGAAGAAGTTGCAAGATTAGCGAGGGAATGGTTTAGCAATTACTTGGGCTAACTTGAAGCACCGTTTATTTCCTTTAGTAAAACTTAACATTACTTCCTATTGGCTGAAAAATTTTAAGATTCTATCATAAAGGTTAGAATGATGCTAAAGATAGGTACCTCAGGCTATAACTATTATTGGAATGAAGGAAAGCCTACACCCTTTCTTTGGTACGTTAACCAAGGATTCAAAACCGTTGAAATTAATGCGAGCTTTTACAGATTTCCCACTTTATCCTGGATAAAAGTTTGGGAAAAGGCTCCTGAAGACTTTGATTTTAGCATTAAAGTTCATAGATCTATAACTCACTATTTAAAGTTGAGAGGAAAGGCCTTTGAGCTTTGGGAAAGGTTTTCATCCATATTTGAACCCATAAAGGATAAAATTTCCTTTTGGCTCTTTCAGCTTTCATCTAACTTTAAGTATAGCGATAAAAACTTAGAAGCTTTAAAGGAATTTATAGCAAAAACTTCTATCAAAGAAAAATTTGTTATAGAGTTTAGAGAGAGTAAATGGTGGGAGCATGTGGATGATGTTAAAAAGCTGAATATAATCTTTTGCTCCGTAGATTCCCCTGAACTTCCCTTAGATATTCTATCCTGTAAAGATATAATTTATATGAGGCTTCATGGTAGAAGCCATTGGTACTCTCACCTTTATACTTATAAAGAGCTAAAGGATATAACTCAAAGAATTAAGAAGCTCAATCCTTCTAAGGTTTACATTTATCTGAATAACAACCATGGTATGTTACCCAATGCCTTCACTTTAATGAAGCTCTTTGGTTCAAAGAAAAATAGAAGGAATTAGTTTAGGGGGATGCCTATAGAATTAAGAAATTTAAAGGAGTTTGATGAAAGGCTTAACAAAAGGCTCCTTCTTATAGGGGCTCTTTCTGGTATAGTGGGGCCTCCTTTAACTTTATCTATGGTTATAATAGCTGTTTTGTTGGCTCCTTGGTTTTCTTGGTATAATAATGCTCTAAGCGATTTAGGAATAAGCGATGTGGCTAATTTATTTAATGGTGCTTTGATTTTAGGTGGAATTTCAGGAATTCTTTTTTCTCTAGGCTTGAGAGAGGCTTTAAAATCTAAAAATTGTTTTACCCTAGGAATAACAATTTTTATGATGGGTAGCTTATCACTGATTCTTGTTGGTATATTTACAGAGTTTTATGGCTCTTTACACTTTTATTTTTCAGCAAGCTTCTTCTTGCTTACCCCAATTGGTATGATAATAATTGGGTTGAGTAGAATAAAAATTCTAGGCTTTTATGGTTATTATGGAATATTTGCTGGCATAATCTCTCTAATAATCATATTTCAAGTAGTAATACCCGTATTAAAAGGAGCTGCTATACCTGAAATTCTATCTTCCCTTACCATAGCTTCTTGGATAATTTCCCTATCAACTAAAATACTAAAATTTTAAGCTTTGTGGCTTAATTATTGTTGTGTGTTTGCTCTTTGTTTTTAGTGTTGGATTGTGTTTATAGGTTTATGATTGTGTTGTATATGAATGCTTTTATTTTTAGCTCTTTGGCTATGTTTGGCAGCTCCTTAGCCAAGCAGTAATCGCCGAAGATACGCTTGAATGTTGAGAACGCTGTT
>JARVJX010000119.1 GCA_029775995.1 Nitrososphaeria archaeon
CTGACATACTTGGCATCTATCTCTTTCCAGTTCATTCCATCAAGGAGGTACAGAATGCTCATAAGAAAAAGTATGTCGAAAAAGATTGAGCAAATAGTTAGTTATGCACCAATCCAGGAATTAGTAATAGACTATCGACAAGTAATACCTCCCTCCACTACTAAGCAAAAACCAACTCAAAAAACAACTTTTATGAACCCTAAATAGTAAAGCTTTTTATTATACTTTTAACTATAAAAGGTATGACGGAGCTTCTCTACCTAACCGATTCCTACCTAAAAGAATTTGATGCTAAAGTAATAGAATACCAGAGTAGAAAGTTGATTCTTGATAGAACTGCCTTTTACCCTTCAGGTGGAGGTCAACCTCACGATCTGGGAGAAATATATTACACTAAAGGCAAAGCTTCAATTATAAAAGTTTACAAGGCAAAGGAATCTTTGATTCATGAGATTGATGAGGATGCTGAGTTGAAAAGGGGAGATGAGGTTAAAGGAGTTATAGATTGGGAATTGAGGTATCTTTACATGAGGTACCATACTGCTCTTCACATTTTGAGCGGTATAATGTATCATAGTTATAGAGCATTAGTAACAGGAGGGCAAATCTATAAGGATAGGGCAAGATTGGATTTTGATGTTCAGAAATTCGATAGAGAAGATTTAGAAAAGGTGGAAGAGGAAGCTAACAGGATAGTTAAAGAGGGTAAAGCTGTAAAGATAAAGTTTTTATCTAGAGAAGAAGCTATAAAGTTAGAGGATTTAATAAGGACAAAGGTAAACCTTATTCCAGCAGATGTTAAGAGCCTTAGGCTAGTGGAGATTGAAGGCTTTGATACTCAAGCTGATGGAGGAACTCATGTAAAAAATACCAAAGAAGTTGGTAAAATAAAGATCTCCTACTTTATAAATAAGGGAAAGCATAATAAAAGAATTGAGATAGTTTTAGAACCTTAGTTTTTCTTACTCTCTATTTCTGATCATGTCTTTTATACCAAAAATTGGTATTATAGATAGAAGAGATATCATAGCTAAAGTTAAAAAGGCCCATTCGAAACCAAATAGATCTATTATAAAGCCTGTAAAAGTTGGAGAAATGGCCGATGAACCCATAATCATACCAAACATATAGCCTATGCTAGCTCCTCTAAGCCTTCCTAACTCTGTAGAATAAGCCATGAAAACGGGAAAGCCTAAAGCGTTAGAGAGGCCTATGATGAAAAGAGAAGGGATAGATAAATATCTGATTAAAGAAAAGATGGAGATAAAGGTAGCCTGTAAAAAGATTGAAATTAAAATGATCCTCTTCCTTCCAATTCTATCGGATAAATAGCCTCCTATAGGAGAGCCTATGATTTGAGGTAATAGGGTTATAAATAGGAGAAGGTTAGCTAATAAGAATTCTTCTCCAAGATGCACATAGTAAGTTGGAACAAATACTATTAAGCCCCTAAAGGAAAAGGAGATTAAAAAGGCTGATATTAGAAGTAAGAGAAAGGATTTATCTATACTTGTAACCTTGAGAGATTTTGGAAGCTGCTCCTGATTTAAAGAGATGAGCTTCCAGAGCAAAAGGGCAATTATCAAAGTTGGTAAAAAGGCAAATTTAAAGACTTCTCTCCATCCAAAAAGCTCATTGGAAAATGCTACTATTAGAGGGGAAAGAGCAAAGCCTAAAGCTCCACTTACACCATGAATACCAAAGATCTTTCCCTTAGATTCCTTGTAAGCTTCAGAAAGGGAAGCCATGGCTTGAGGATGGTAAGTGCTTAAGCCTAAACTAATTAAAAGGGCTGTAATAACGAGCTGCCAAAATTCTTTAAATAAGCTAAATAAACTTACAGAGAAGCCTAAGGTCAAAAATCCAACTATTATGATGAGCTTTCTATTTGATTTATATTCGGCTAAATAGCTGATGAGGGGATGGAGTATAGCAGAGGTTATCATGGTAGCTGAACTTAAAAATCCTGCCTCAAGATGAGATAAGCTTAAAGAGATTATCAATAAAGGTAGTAAAGGAGGAATGAGATTTGAGTATAAATCGTTGATAAAATGCACTGGCATAAAGGTAATTAAAACTCTTTTTCTATAGCCTAATCCCATCTTTCCTTTGATAAATAGATTGGCTATTTATGGTTATATCTAAAAATTGTCATTTTAATAATTCAAATTAAAGTAGCCTTTTACAATGCCTCTGTTAACCTTTTATAGAAGAAATTTTTAACTTAACATATGATAGGCTTAAAGCTTAAGGAAAAGTTTAGGAGGAAGGAAATGGTTTTAGGGGTTGGTATAGAGGATTTGGCAAGTCCCATAATTGCAAAGCTTATGAAGAGAGCCAATTTTGATTGGGTTCATCTAGAGTTAGAGCATACTCAAATGAATTACGAGACCCTCTTTAACTTCATTAATATAGCTAATAGTGTTGAACTCCCAACCATAGTAAAGGTTCCTGAGCTATCTAGAGCTTGGGTATCAAGGGTCATGGATTTCGGAGCTACTGGAGTTAGATTACCTTGGACTGAAAGTAGAGAAGAAGTTGAGAAGCTGGTAAAATGGGTTAAGTATCCTCCCAATGGCATAAGGGCAGTTTATTTAGGGGCTAACACTGATTACTTGGATATGGATGTTAAAGAATATATAAAAAGGGCTAATGAGTCCACTTTGGTCTTTGCCCATGTTGAGACAAAAAAAGGGATTGAAAATTTAAAGGATATTGCAAAGGTAGAAGATTTAGATGTTATAATGGTCGGGCCTTATGACCTCTCCATATCCCTTGGGATAGCTGGGGAATTTGAAAATCCAAAGCTAACAGAGGCTATAGATAAGGTTATAGAAGTCTGTGAAAGAAATGGTAAAGTACCAGGAATTACCGTTGATAACTTCTCCTATGGGAGATTTTTGATAGAAAGAGGCATGAGGTGTTTAGAAATTGCTACTGATAGGGGGATGCTTTTAGAGAAGGCTAAGGAAGTTATAAAGCAATACGAATCCTTGAGGGGGTAAAGATGAGTGAAGATTTAAGGAAGCTTTTTGATTACATAGAAAGGAATTCTAATAGTTATGTAGAAGAGCTTAGAAGGTTCTGTAAGCAAGAGAGCATATCAGCTCAAAAAAAGGGTATAGAAGAGTGCTCAGAGCTCCTATTAAATATGATGAAGGATATAGGAATAAAAGGTGAGAGGATTAGGGGAAAGGGAAACCCTGTTGTGTATGGTGAGATAAAGGGAAAGAAAGATGATTATATACTCTTTTATAATCACTATGATGTTCAGCCTATAGAGCCTTTAGAGGAATGGGTCTATGAACCCTTTTCAGCTGAGATTAGAGATGATAGAATTTACGCAAGGGGTGTAGCCGATAACAAAGGGAATTTAATGGCAAGATTAATGGCTTTAAAGAGCATATTGGAGCTTTACAAGGAGTTGCCCATAGGTTTAAAGTTCTTCATTGAAGGGGAGGAAGAAGTCGGTAGCCCCAATTTAAGAAGCTATGTTGAAAGTATGAAGGAGAAACTTAGGGCTAAAGGATGTGTATGGGAAGGAGGTGATAAGGATGTGAGAGGAATGCCCCAAACCTATTTGGGAGCAAAGGGTATACTGTATGTTGAGTTGAGAATAAATACAGCGGGTATAGACCAGCATTCCATGTACTCTACTATTATACCAAATCCTGCTTGGAAATTAGTTTGGCTTCTAAATACCTTAAAGGATGATAAAGAAAATATACTCATAGAAGGTTTTTACGATGATGTGTTAAAGCCCACTGAAGAAGAGAGTAGAATGCTAGAAGAAATTGAGTTTAATGAGGAAGAATATAGAAGGAACTTTGGGGTTAAAAATTACCTTCTGAATAGAAAGGGCTTAGAGCTATTAAAGGCTTTGGTCTTTAATCCTACTTGTAATATAAGTGGTATAGAAGCAGGCTACACTGGTAAAGGTTCAAAGACTGTGAATCCTTCTTGGGCTATGGCAAAAGTAGATTTTAGGTTGGTTCCAAAGCAAAAGCCTGAAGATATACTAGGAAAGTTGAAGGCTCATCTTAAAAGGAAGGGCTTTAAAGATATTGAAATTATAGAGCATGGCTATTATGCTCCAGCAAAATCTTCCATAAATTCTAGAATAGCAAGGGTTACTATAGAAACCTCCAAATTGGCCTATGGTCAAACCTGTAAAGTCCTTCCTATAACGCCTGGAGCTGGACCCATGTGTTATTTTACAGATCTTTTAGATCTTGATGTAATTGGAGGGGAATGCTTAGGTAGACCAGATTCAAAGATACATGCTCCAAATGAAAATATCGTTATCAAAGATTACATCGATTGTATAAAGCACGTTTCAGCTATTATCATGAGGTTTTCTGCTTTAAGCTAAAGGGATACTATTACCCTATGGGAAATGATATTCTTTATTTAAAATGCTTTCTTAGCGAATCTAGAGTAAAAGTATCCTAACAGAATACCATAAACTAAAGTAGGTAATAATAAAATAAAGTTGAACCCAGACATTTGATATAAACTCGGTAAAGCTGGTAAAAATCCTAAAAGAAACCAAAAGATTAAAGCAAGGATTATACCTTTCACTATAGGATTTGGTATAGGTATTTTAGGCTCTATATAGCTATATATTATGCCTATAAGGACACCTATGACCATCGAACCTAACCCAAAAAATAGAGGTGACACAATTAAGAAAAAATCAAAGATGCTCTCCGGCTTCAATTTTTCTGGTAAGCTAGGTATTCCTGTAGCTATAAGGCCCTGCTCAATTCTAGTGATGATTTCTTCTTTCATAGAAAGAAAAAGAAAATACAAAATTATAGAAGCTATAGCAGCAAAAACAATACCAGCTAGTAATCCAGCTTTAGCTCCATTGGCTAATTTACCCAACCTCCTTAAGTGGGATTAAGTTCTTTAAAAAGCTTTTTGTTAAGGTTCTATATGTACTTAAATAATGAAAAGAGAAAAGAACCTAAGGAATAAATCTTAAAAAGTATTTGCTTTTAACAAATTAAAGATACTCACTTTAGATTGATAGGAATATATAACCTTGTTGAAATTAGAACTCATTGCAATATTCTTTGTGCTGAAGGACAAAATTTCTTCACTTCCTAATTGAAAAGCTTTTTTAGGTTCCTTTCTTGTGATGAAGATAAGGGAGCTAATAGACCAGCATTGGGAAGAGATAA
>JARVJX010000011.1 GCA_029775995.1 Nitrososphaeria archaeon
GAACCATGAAAGCCAGGACTAGGCGCTTCTTTAACAACTTCCCAGTAAGGAAAAAGCCTATCTTCAAGATAAAACTCTTCATAAGGTTCTTCGTCCTATGGTACAACTTCATAAGGCCCCATCAAACCCTAAAGAGACCGCCAGCAATACCAACAACTTGACAGTATCTGTGAATGAGAAAAAAGCGAATTAAGTCACAAAGCATTATTTTAAAATTTAATTTTTAAAAGGAGTTATTTTAAGTATTAAAGGAATAGTGAAGCCCACACTCTTTATGGGCCTCTCTCTCCCACCACCATCTTCCAGCTCTAAAATCTTCTCCCTCTTTAATGGCTCTAGTGCAGGGTAAGCATCCTATGCTAGGGTATCCCTTATCATGAAGCTTGTTATAAGGAACTTTATTAGCTGTTATATATTTCCATACATCTTCCCAGCTCCAATCAGCAAGGGGGTTTACTTTAACTATTCCATTATGTACAAAATCTACTTCGATCTTCTTTACCTTAGCTCTGGTGTAAAGTTGCTCCCTTCTTATTCCAGTGATCCAAGCATCTAAATTAGATAAAGCTCTCTTTAAAGGCTCAACCTTTCTAACCTCACAGCAAAGCTTCCTTAATTCCACGCTCTTATAAAACAAATTTAATCCATGCTCTCTAACCATTCTTTCAACCTCAGCATTATTTGGAAAGTAAACATCGATCTTTATTTTATATATTTCTCTAATTTTATCCATAACATCGTAGGTCTCTTGAGGTAACCTTCCTGTATCTAGGGTAAAGACCCTTGCTTCAGGATTTATCTTATATAACATGTCTATTATAACAACATCTTCAGCCCCAAAGCTAGATGCAAAGGCAATTCTAGGATGGAATTCCTTCAAAGCCCATTCCAAAACCTTCTCTGCCTTTTCTCTCTCAAATTCTTCGGCTAACCTATTTATCTCCTTCAACTCACCCTTTAGGCTAATCATCTTATCCATCTCCCCTCTCTCTCCTCAACTTATATTTATAAATATTTATAAATATGAAATAAGGGTATGTTAGGGTGAAAAAGTGTGCTTGCTAATCCAGTAAATTGGAGTCTTGAAGAAGAGGCTAATAGGTTTGAAGAGATGCTCAATTTATATAAGCAGAACAAGATATCTGAAGACGAATTTAGGAGGTTTAGGCTTCAGCATGGGACCTATAGCTCAAGGTTTCAAACAAAATTCAACATGGTTAGAGTTAAAATTCCCTCTGGAGAGGTTAACCCTGAGCAGCTTGAAAAGATAGCTGAAATATGTGAGGCCTTCTCCATAGGTAGTGCCCACGTTTCAACTAGGGAAAATTTTCAGATCCACTGGGTTTATCTGGATGATGTTCCAGAAGTTTTGAGGGAGCTTTCAAAGGTTGGGTTAACAACTAGAGAGGCCTGTGGAAATACCATAAGAAATGTTACAGCAAGTCCTTTGGCTGGAGTTTGCTTATTTGAGCCCTTTGATGTAACTCCTTACGCTAAAGGAATAGCAAAATTCTTTTTAAGAAATCCTTTAAATCAGAATCTTCCAAGAAAGTTTAAAATAAATTTCTCTTGCTGTGATAAGCATGGTTTTGCAAGAATAGGGGATATAGGACTAATACCAAAATTAAAAGAAGAAAATGGGAAGAAAGAAAAGGGATTTCAAATCTTCTTTGGAGGAGGTTTAGGACCGGCATCCTTCATAGGTGAACCACTAGAAGATTTCACTTTAGAGACGGATTTGCTACCTTCTTGTATAGCCATAGTTAGGCTCTTTGATCGCTTAGGGGATAGAGAAAAGATGCACAGAAATAGGATGAGATATTTAGTTCATGATTTGAGCCCTGAAAAATTTAGAGAAATGATAATCAAAGAAAGAAGGATTGTTAAAGCCACTCTACCTCCTTCAGCTAAATTAGAGCTTATCGAATCCTATTATCCAGATTTTAAGGAAGAGCAAAAGGAAAGTGAGGTTATAGAAGATGAGGATTATCAAAGATGGTTCCTTACCAATGTTTTACCTCAAAGGCAGAAGGGCTTCTATACCGTAGATACAAACCTTCCAGCTGGAGATATATCTGCAGAGCAACTAAGAGCTTTGGCTGAAATTTGTAGAAAATATTCCCTTGAAAGAATTGTTAGACTCACACCTACTCAAAGTATTTTACTAAGATGGATAAAAGAATCTGATCTTTATGAGCTTTATAGGGAGCTTTCAAAGCATGGTCTTGGAAATCCTGGAGCCAATTCTATAGCTAAATGTGTTGGATGTTCTGGAACCACCTCTTGCAATCTTGCCATAACAAATTCTCATAGATTGGCTAAGGAGATTCAGGCTAAGCTTTTAGCCCTTAAATTAGATTTGGATGAGGGTCTTAAAACAGCATCTATAAAGATCAGTGGATGCCCAAATTCGTGTGGTCAACATGAGATAGCTACTATAGGATTTTATGGAGGAGCAAGTAGGGTAAATGGGGCTTTAGCTCCCACTTACCAGATGCTCCTAGGAGGTGAAGCTCATGGTAATAAAGCGAGTTTAGGGGTTATGCTCATGAGGGTTCCAGCCAGAAGGGTTATTGATGTAGTTCTAAAGGTAATAGAGCTTTATAAAGAGAGCAAGAGGGATAGAGAAAGGTTGGATGAATGGATAAGTAGAGTTATTAAGAATGAGGGTCCAGAAGGTATTAGAAACCCTGATGAATTAAGAGTTAAGCTTGAATCCACTGCTACCATTCCCACCATCGATAAAAATCCTCTATTTTATGTAGACTGGGGAGGAGAAGAAAAGTTCAGAGCAAAAACGGCAAGGGGGGAGTGTGCAGCTTGAGCTTTTTAATTTCCCCTGAGGAGCTAAAAGGGCTTATAGGAAAGGATGATGTCAAGCTAGTGGATGCTAGGAGGAGAGAGGATTATCTACAAGGGCACATCAATCAGGCTATATCGATTCCTATACATGATGTTATAAGGGCTTTAGATGCTGAGAGTCTGAGAAAGCTTTTTTCTTCTAAGGGAATAAGCCAAGAGGATACCGTAGTAGTTTACGATGATGAGAAAGGGGTATATGCTGGAAGAGTAGCCTGGAGCCTTGAGTATATAGGACATAAAAAGGTTAAGCTTTTAGATTTATCCTATTCAGATTTGATAAAGCATGAATATTATAATAATAAAATAAGTAAAGAAGAGGAAAAATTTAAAGAAGGGAAATTAGATATAAATTTAAATGAAAGCATACTTGCCAATTTAGAATTTGTTAAAGGTTTAATAGAAAGTAGGGATGGATTCATTATAGATGTTAGAGAGCGATTAAACTACCTTGAAGCCCATATCCCAACTGCTCAGACTATGCCCTGGAAGGTCTTTATAGGAGATAAAAAGTTGTTTAAAGATGCTGATAGAATTAAAAGACTTCTATTTAATAGGGGGATAATGCAGGATAGTAATATTGTAACCTACTGTGGAGGGGCTGGAACTTTATCTGGCATTTCCTTTTACGCCTTAAGGTTGGCAGGCTTTAGCAAAGTTAGACTTTATGTGAGATCCTTCCTAGAATGGAAAGAGCTAAATTTGCCCGTTGAAGTAGTAAAAGATGCTAACTATTGGGATTTATCAGCCTATTAATAGAGCAACATTCAATAGTAAAACTTATCAATTCTGGGGTAGAACTAAAGTTCTGGGGTAGAATTGTTATTTGATCCTAGGCCTAAAACTCGGAGAGAGGACCTGTTCGGAAGAGAAAGAGAACTTGAAAACTTAGCTAGGAATATCGATTCTCCTATCACAGTAATTACAGGAATCAGGAGAATAGGTAAATCTTCTATTTTAAGCGTTTTTCTAAACGAGGTTAATATACCCAGTATAATAGTTGATGTAAGAAACCTTCCTCTTAATTATAGCTTAAAGGACTTTTACCATGTACTCTCAAAGACTCTATCGTCAAGGATGGATAGGTTTATCGAAATAATTAAGGGCATATCCTCTATAAAAGTATTGGGGGGTGAGGTTGAAATAAAGTGGAAGGGTAAAGGGGCCCTTTCTCTCCCATTACTATTTGATCTTCTCAATAGAAAAAGGGTCATTGTAGCCTTTGATGAAGGTCAGAAACTTAGAGGTCCAAGATCTACTGAAATACTTAACGCTTTAGCTCATGCCTATGATTACGATAAAAATATAACCTTTATCTTTACTGGTTCAGAAGTGGGTTTACTTTACAGCTTCTTAGGAGTAAATGATACAAAATCACCGCTCTATGGAAGATACCATTATAATTTAACTATTGAAAGGTTTTCAAGGGATTTGGCTGAAGATTTTCTAAAAGCTGGATTTAAAGAGCTTAATATAGAAGTAAATAGAGAGACAATAGAGGAAGCCTTAAGCTTCTTTAATGGAATACCAGGTTGGTTAACTTTCTTTGGTAACGAATACTATAAGGGTAGTAAAAGGTTTGCACTGATTAAAGATATGGCTGTAAACTTAGCCCTAGAAGAGCTAGAAAATGTAGTTAAAGAAAGGGGTAAAAGGTATGCTACAGTATTAAGGGCTATAGCTTTAGGTGAGAAGAGCTGGGGTAAAATTAAAAGGTATGTTGAGGAGAAAGAAGGAAGTACCATATCCTCCAGCATTCTTTCAAATATAATTAGAAATTTAGAAGATTTAAGTGTAATTAAGGATTATAACTTCTTAGATCCATTATATAAAGAAGCATCCCTTAAGCTTTCTTATGCTTATAGAAATAGCTTATAGGATTAGATGATGAGTAGGAGGGTGGTGAAGAGATTTCTAAACCTATGTTTGATCAAAGACCCTTGTTAGTTTTTTGGGAGAGTACGAAAGCTTGCTTACTATCTTGCAAGCATTGCAGAGCTGAAGCTATAACTAATCCTTTACCAGATGAGTTAAGTAGTGATGATGCGAAGCTTTTAATTGAACAAGTAAGAGATTTTGGTAAGCCCTATCCTATTATGATATTTACTGGAGGCGATTTGTTAATGAGAAGAGACATATTTGGTTTGATAAAGTTTGCTAGAGATTTAGGCATAAAAGTTTCGGTATCTCCCTCTGTAACACCTCTATTAAATAGAGAATCTTTAAAGAAATTTAGGGATTTGGAAGTATCTTCTATCTCTATAAGCTTGGATTCCTCTGATCCTAATATTCATGATGAGATAAGGGGAGTTAGTGGTACCTTTGAAAGAAGCTTGAAAATAATAAAGCAAGCTTTATCCATGGGCTTAGACCTTCAAGTAAATACCGTTGTTATGAAAAAGAATCTTAGGGACCTTCCCTTTATTTACAAACTTATAAGGAATTTAGGAATAGATGTTTGGGAAATATTCTTTTTAATAAAGACGGGAAGAGCTTTAGAGGAGCAAGATTTAACTAAAGAAGAATATGAGGCTGTTTGTAACTTTCTTTACGATATCTCCTGCACTAAAACGGTTATTAGATGTATAGAGGCACCCTTTATTAGAAGGATAGCTAAGCTAAGAAGCGATAAAGCTTATGAGTTTAAAAACGAGCTTTACAGAGCTTTAACTTCAAGTTTATACAAAGAATACAAATACGAATCTACCATATCCCTTAAACCTATCCTTGATGGAGATGGAATAATCTTTGTATCTTATAACGGTAACATTTTTCCAGGGGGATTTTTACCTCTTTACTTAGGAAATATAAAAGAGATAAGTTTAGTCGATGTTTATAAGAATCATAAGATCTTAGTGAATATAAGAAATAGAAATTTAAAGGGCTACTGCGGTATATGTGAATATAAGAAAATTTGTGGAGGTTCAAGGGCTAGAGCCTACTCTTACTATAATGACCCTTTAGAAAGGGATCCTGCCTGTATATTAAATTCAGAGGAAAACAGCTAAGAAAGTTATTAAAGCCATTAATATTAAATTTGAATAAGCTATTTTTCTACTCATCCTTCTTAAATTCCAAAGCTCCTTCATTTTATTTTCTTTAGCAAGTTTGGTAATCCTTTTACCAAAATATATGTTATGAATATAAATTAGGATTATCATTAAAAACACTAATGTTACTTTAATTAAGAGAACCCTTGCTGAAGGGTTAAGAAGATCAAAGGATGGTAAATACCAAGTTAGGCTATAAAGACCTGTTAAAATCAAAGTTATTAAATTTATATAAACTAACTTGCCAAATCGCTTAGCAATTTTTCCTAAGGCTAGGGTTCTTTCTTTTTCATCTTTGAAGATTTCTTTTGATGCTGGAACTATAATCAGCCATATAAAGAAGGAACCACCAACAAAGAGGATAGCTGAGAATATATGTATCCATAAAATTATTAAATTTATTAAAGAAACCAATTATCTGTGAAGGGATTTCAAGGACTTATAAATTTTATGAGTAGCTTCCTTACGAAATCGAATGAGCAATACTACATCACGGATTCACTTCTCATAGCTGGAATCCAGCAAAGTTTCTGGCAAAGCGAATCTTTTCCTATGTGGCTTTTATTCCAAAGCCACATTTGGTAACAGAACGGAAGCTACTGGTGAGAATTCTGGAGCAGCAGTCGACTCTCTGTGACCAGTCCGAAGCTGAGGGTCTAAAACTACCTTATTAGGATTTAAAGCACTGTGAACTTGTACGAAAGGGATGACAAACTTTTATATATTTCTGGTGAATAATTTTCAGGGATATGACTGAATCAAGTGTTGAACCCAAGGAGGCACTTTTCGAGTGAACCACCAATCAAGTTGTACAAGTATCTCTTAAAACGAGCGCAGGTAAAAGGCGATAAAACTTTGGGCAATCATCCATCTATCAGCTGACGGAGGCAGGTCATCGTTATTTGTCCGAGACTTAATATAGCCAAACGGGTAAGAGTCAATGGAATGAACATTCAATTAAGGGCATTTATTAGAAAGGTCAAAAGATCCATTTGTAATTAAGAGATGTCAGAAAGTGCGGGGGATTAGGTTTATACCCTTGTTTGAACCCTTCAAATCCTTGAACCTTGAAAAAGGTTTTAGTGTAACAAAGCACCATTCTCGATGGGATAGAGTGACATGTGTTGGGTCACAAGATAGCTAAGGTAACATTTTATAGCCTGACATGTCAAAATCTGAGCAAGGTGAGCTTCTGGTAGACACACATCGATATACACAGGGGTTTCAGATGTTATATTGAAAATTTAAATGTAGAAGCAAAGACCGCGAAAAGGTTTAAAACGATAGATGGTAGGTTGCTTGAAAGAAAGGTTTGAGAAGTCGTACTCGAGTATATGAAGGAAAAAGCTACACGGATGGTTGTTTTTGCCGAGAGAGGAGATGCAGAAGTCCTAGGAGTATATGCATTAGAAGGACTGGGGCTTAAAGTTGACCCAATAACAAGACAGCTAAGAAAAGTCGAAGCACTACTAGCCCTTTGAGAAGGGTCCCTAGATTATAAAGGGACCAACACAGCACCTGTATAAGTGTGGAATCCACCAAGTCGCATGGGATGTGATGCCTTATCGTAGATGTATCCTTCTGTCCATTAACACTGTTTTTGGGCAAAAAATGTCTATTCTAACGCTATAAAATACTGCGAGTATGATAACGAACATGACAAACTAAAACCCACATCATACAAGTAAAATTATGTAGGGTCTTAGGATTTCTAATCTATTAGTTGTAGGATCTAGCTTTAAGCCCAGAGCTTCAAATGTTTTAACACGGAGAAGAGGTTTGGGTACATTTAACACAGCCACCAATGTAGCTATCTCTCTACCCATCACCTAGAAGTACATCATCAAAGGTTATTCCTTCTCCTATTCTATCAAAGAGCTTCAAATTCTTCCCTAACACTATCTAAAAACCTATTAAAAAATTAATCATAGTAACTTTTATATGATTATTTTATATGATTAGACATAAACTGTTCTTTGATTATTAGATAGTTTGCGGGGGCAGCCTAGCCTCGCTAAAGAGGGCTCTTGGATGCGCAGGACTTAAGATCCTGTCCCTTAGGGGTTCGTGGGTTCAAATCCCATCCCCCGCACCAGGATAGAAACAATATTTTGTTTGCTCTATTGATATCTATAAGCTTGATTTCAGCCCGGAATAAGCTAAATGATGAGTAAATAGGATAGAATTTGAACCCTTGATTCTCGCATTACGATAC
This sequence comes from Nitrososphaeria archaeon, assembly GCA_029775995.1. GTDB lineage: Archaea > Thermoproteota > Nitrososphaeria > Nitrososphaerales > JARVJX01 > JARVJX01. The sequence goes on from JARVJX010000011.1 coordinate 8,125, forward strand.
TCCTAAGGGATCGTTTGACAGAAGGGCTTAGTCCTCGCTAAAGTGTGTTTATGAGGGTAATAGTTTCCATAAGCCACTCTCGGTGATCTTTAGTTCAGTGGGTTGTCTAACTTTAATCTGGGTTCCAGGGGTATAGCAGATATCTGCACAGCAAATTTCTTGTCCAGCCCCCCTTTCTTTATGCCACTCCCTTCCCACTAAGGGTTCGAAATCACCGACGATCTCTTTGATTAGGTTGTCAGTCTCGGTATAGGTATGAGCATATACTTGAAAGAGAATATCTTTCTCAATCTTCAAAGTCGGCTGATCGCGTAAATCTATTTCCGAATTGAAAAAGGTCTTATTTTCAGTAATATTAGTTATCGTGGCTTTTCCAAAGCCATAGATCCTTTCTCCACCGACCCTCATCTCTAACCCCTTCAAGTCCTCCAAATCAATACTCTTAGAAGGGGCGATTCTGACTTCCTTATCATTAGTGAAGAAATATCCTTCAAATGCTACTGGCTTACCCGATTCTATGGGTTTAATAAATTCGACTTCGTGGAGTGAACCTTCCTCAGCACTTTTCAGCGATTTTTCTAACGCTGTAGAAACATAAGAAGAGATGAATCTCTGTTCAAAAGCTTCGACACTCATATTACCATATTTTAATCCTTCAGAGATATCATATCTTGGAGCAAGCAGGTCTTTTCCAGATCTTATGTAGAAGTAGGAGAAACGCATATTCTCCTTCAACGAGTTTCCAACATCCTCGTAAATCCTGCCATCATATCTATCCATAATTGATTTAGCAAATACGTTCGTCAAAGCAGCCCATATGTGCTTGGCAAGAATATAGTACCTCGTTCTGCTCACAACGCCTAGCCTGGCTCCGTATCCGATGTGAATCGGGGACCTAGCTTCCAGCGTTACTCTATAGCAGTTCCAAGTCATTTGGACTCACTTTTTCGGAAGTGATTTAGCCCTATACAAGGCGTAGGTCAGCATCCGCTCGAAGAGTTGCTTCACCAAGAACATTTGATGGATATCTTCTAGAATGCCATTAGGCTTTGTTAGTTCTTGTCTAAACTTATCTCGTATCTGATCCCAGGCACCATCAGGATTTTTTTCTACATCTCCATTAAATACTTTCTTCTCAAACTCTTTATCTTGTAGGTCTTTTAAAACCGATGGAGATAATTGAATGACATTGTTTAACAGTGCAATTGATTTAAGAAGTATGTATCGGTTGCTTTTCTCATCATCATCTAACCTTGTGAATGTTCTTTTATTTCTGTTCCATCTAATCTCACCTGATTTTGATTCTATCCAAACTAAGTAAGCGAAAACTCCATCATGTGAAAGAACACCTAACGCTTTTTGAATCACGTTCTCCTGTTTTGATTTGTCTAAATCGATCTGTGGAATGGAGAACCCTACATCTGCACATAATCTATCGATGTTTTGCTGAGTCAACTTATCCACCTTCTGCGGCTTTTTCATAGATTTCAACGAGCTGTTTGTATTTTTCTCTGGCTTGCTTCATCTCTTCAAGGATTTCGCGTTTTTCTTTCTCTAATTTTGTCTGTTCTTCATCTGAAGCGCTCTTTATTATCTGATCTATTTCTTCAAGGCGTTTTCGCATGGTATCGACCCTTATCTGCGCCAACTTAATGGGGTCGTATCTCTTATCTAGACCGAAAACCTTTAGCTTGCCAAAGCCTCTGGTCCCCATTCCACCGACTCCCAAGAATTCTAGTAGCTCGAAACTTGTTTCTACGGTTGATATTATATCTTCTAGGTTTTTCCCTGCTACATCGAAGTGTTTTGGATTTTGGTAAACCATGGTGAATTGAAGTATGGTTCCGCGTGGAATTGCCTCGTAAGTAAACAATGCTCCTTCTTCGGCTGCTCCTGTTTCTGGGCTGATCGATACGGAGGTTCTGACTTCTAAGTTTGAGTTGACTATTTGAGAAAACACAGAATCGCTGACGATTACCAGCCTATCGAAAACATCCTTTTTGTCTAGGCCGCCTTGCGCAAAGGATAATTTATCTTCTCCGAAAATTGTATTTGTGGATATATTGTGAGTTGCTAGTTGATCGCCTTCTTTCTCAAGGTAGAGCAGTAGCCATCCGAAGTTTAGGTAGCCCACGTTTTTTAGCTTATTTTTTAAATAATTGGAGACTATGCAAGATTCACTTTTGTCGAAGTTTTCCCATATCGATGTATCTTGCTGTATTCCTAACTCCTTTAACTTGCCGGGACTTGTAATCCAAACTGGGCCAACAAGAGAAGCTACTGGAAAGAATAACACCTTCGCATCAGAGAATATAGCTAAGCCTTGTTGGCTTCTTTCCTCGCCTGTATACCCAAAAGAAACGCACACTTTACATTGACCGCAGGCATCCTTCTTTCCCTTTGCGCATTCCCTTTTCAATGCCAAACCTTGAAAGTATGCGTAAGTTCTAGCAGTTCCTTCAATGCTCGTTCCAGGAATCTTCGGAACCCCATCAAAGTCCCTGAGTATAGGATTATCTGCTCGCCCTAAGGTATAACCACCTGTCCCTACATGAATTGGGTCTATCGCCATGCTAAAGTACGTTTTCCTAACATACACATCATCCATTCTGCTTAACCCCCTTTAGGAATATGCGACCCTAAAGTTATAAACAATTCCACTGCATCAAAAAACATACCAGAGAGGATGGCTTGTACAAGCTTTTCTTTCTCCTCACGACCTAATCTATCCTTACAAATGTTTCTGACGGATGCTTCGACAAAAGCCCTATACGTCCTATCCTCGGCAGGATTCTTCTTCGGTACATTATTTTCCTTAAACCATTCTTCTATCTTAGTCACACAAGATTGCTCAAGATTTTTAATTTGAGACCTTGTCAGTTTACAAAGAATGGTCCATAAATGAAAGATCTCTCCTAAACTCTCTATGAGATAAGGCCTCGGACCATTCGTTCCTAATACGGCGTGAGCTCGTTGGTTATTGCCTTCTATGGCAAGACCGAATCTCTTCTGAGAGGAGTCCACGCTCTCGAAATCGAAATGATTCATATGAACTTTCACCCTATTTCCATCTGTTAGATCTAGTAAGGAAACATAGTCTCCTATATTTGCATCCTTGAAGACTGGATAATACTTATCGTCGCCGCCATCACGAAGCTTTGGTGTGATTCTCCAGCCGAGGTTATTAAACAGAAACGATTCGTTAACTTTCTTGATAGTGACTTCTCTTTCTTCTTGCTTCAGAAGTTCGAACTCCTTGGTCAATCTTTTTCCTGCATCAAGTATTATGTAGAGCGGATACTTGTACTTAAAGTATAACACGCCCAAATTCAAATTCAGTTTGCCTAGGGCTTTCTCAAACCTGTTGAAGAAGTAACTTTTTATCTCATCGACGATTGGAAGCGCTGACTTTGCTGGACATAGAAGCATGAACTCCCCAGTCGTCTTATAAACGGGGAGGATTGGGACGTATAACTGAATATCTTTGATTTCCTTGGCTTTAAGTTCTTGCCTAGATCCATCAGACCATGTGACGACCAATTGCATATTAGCAAACAGTTCTTTCAAATCCTTCTCACTAGACTCGCTCAGTTTCTTACCATTTAATTTAGCGTCAAGATGATCTGCTGTTATTAGTGTTTTATCATCCTTGCAGATGACCGCACCGATTTTGGTGTCACCTAACCGACCAGGCTCAAGTTTTCCTTCTACCTCAATAACAAGGCGTCTCCGTAGTAACTGTTGATTAACAAAAAACTCCCTAGCAAGCAACTCGGATCTCTCGGAGAAATCTAGCAATTCACGCCACACTCTCCGGAGTCGAGATGGAGATGGCGATTTCTCCAAAAGTATCCTAATCATTTTTTGGATTAATGTATCCACTTCAGAAATAACCTCTCTTCTTTTTATCCTTGCATCTACTTCTTCTTCAAACAGTTGAAGAGCTTTAGGATTATCTTGTGGGACCCTCTCGACTTTGGATTTGAGTTCTTCGATAGTCTTCCACGCTACTTTTACCTTTTCTGCATCATTGAGCTTTTCTGCGTTAACCAAATCTTTTAGGTTCTTGAATAGACCCTTAATCTGGTTAAGACTACTAATTTTACTTTTACTTTTATTCTCATCTGCATAAACCGTTCTTGTAGTTTTTCGAATCAATTCTCCATTTAACCATTCTTCAACCGGAGTGATCTTACCTACAATCAAAGCTATCCTATTATCTGGGCGGTCATCTCTAAGCTCGTCTAGCCATATTGTTTCTAGTTCTTTTCTCTCAATTGCCTTAGTTCTCTCTCTCATCCCCTCCAGTCGGAGTTCTAGGCAGTATCTACAAATTTTTTCTCCTTTCGTGAAGATGAGTTCTCTTGTTGTGGTAACCTCAGGTGCATAATCCTCAGGTGCATAACCGCAAATCTGACATTTCTCTTTCCTCACAGCTTCCTTCCATAGTTTAACCCAAGATAAGGGAGGTGATGTCAGAGGGTTACGAGCAAAGGGAACTTGGATCTTAGTCTCAAGGATGTTCTTGGCATTTTTAATCAACGGACCGATGTAATCGGACGCTTGCCCACTCTCGTCGCCTACGAGCTCGAAGACAGGTGCAAGAATACCATTGCTTTCATTCACAATAGTGGTCGTAACTCTCTCCCTTATCTCGTTGAGGATAACATGACCATCTGTCAATGAATCTAAATCAGGCACCAAGAAACACATGATGTTCAAGTCTTCATAAATTAAGTTACCAAGGGGTAAGTCGAACTCAATTGTTTGCCTTACTATGTTACGTATTCTTTCGAATCGTTGCTTCCGACCAACGAAGTCTGGAAGTCTATTGACATTTGTTAGAAATTCTTTGCCACGAAAACCTACGACAATCAGTTTGTAACAAAATCTTTGATCCTTTGCTATTTTGGCTTTAGCTGTTTCATAAAAGGCTTCATCAATTACACAACCGGCGATTATAGCCTTAGCTAATGCCGCAGTCATATAACAATGATCAAAGAGAATAACATCGTTCGCTGGTCGGCGAGATTCAGCTAAGGATTGGGAAAAGAAATCCTCAGCTAAAGAATATATGCTATCTCTTAGCTCCTTGAGTTTACTGAAATTAGCTACGAAATCAAGCTTATCTCCTCTTTGCATAACGATCTTTTCCAGACATCTAGAAAGTTCATCATAAAACACTCGCCGTGCCTCTCTCAGAGTTTTTATATCGCATTGATATTTCGAATTTAACGTGCTGACCTTTTCTTTGAAATATTCATGGATCAGTGAAGACTCGAATCCAAAAGGCGTGGCTACATATGCCTTATCAGCAGGTACACTCTCCTCTTCGCAAACCCCCCTATCCTCAGATGAGTCTTGCTTGTCGGCTAAGAAAATTATTTGCTCAATTAATGGTCGATTTCTCATCTTATCTTTGGTATAATGATGATTAAAGATAGCGTCTCCCAATACGGAGTTTCTCACTATATCGAGTAGCTTCGTGTCTAACGGTAAAAAATCTTTAAAAGAAGTCTGACAGAAGAGCTTAGATAATATCCCAGGAACATCTTTTTTACTTAATACGCTTTTATTAACATCCTCTAAATCTTCAATAAATCCATCTGGATTCAACTCAACTATTGTTCGTTGGTAATGGTTATGATATATTTCATCATCAAGTTTACCTACGTCATGGAGCAATCCAAGGATTTCCGTGAAAACGATTAGGGGCCGAGAACGATTCAAAATATCGACTACCGCTTTACTCATAACTCAGCACCTAATTTGATAACTGAACCGTCCATTTGCCGTTAAGGATGCTTTCACTCATGTGTTCCACCTAGATTCATTATTAGAGACTCCATCTGCTTTTTGAACTCGTCAAAGTTCTTCGCTTTCATTTCCATGGAATCTAAGCGAAAGTCTATTACATCTTCAGCAACTCCGTATCCGCTGGTCTTTTTTGCGGCAAAACCGTATGTTGTTAGCATATGTGGTATTGTTTCTTTCAGAATTTCTAAGTCCTCCTTTACCTCTACTAGCGCTCCCCTTCTCTCGCTGCTATTTTGAGACACCAACGCAGGCAGTAGGTCGAAAGGTATGTAAAGAAGCGAGAATGTTCCTTGGGAACCTTCCGGAGCCGTTTCAAAAAGGATAGGGCCCATCCTCGCAATCGTTCTTGTCCTCCTGTCATGAGGGGCAATGATGTCCAAGGCTATTGAGTCGAAGAAGGTTGGATAGAATATTACTCTCCCCTCCCTATTCCCACCTTCTGAAAGATATCGCTTCACATTATCCTTGAACACTTCAACAGTTCTCTTTCCTTCCATTTGTCCTAGTTTTCTGGAAGTGGTTATATACGTGGGCTTTACGGTCATAATGCATTAATGACGCAATGCGAAATATAATGCAAAATCAAATTTTTTAATGTTTTTAGAAGGTTGCGTAAATATGAGATTGTGCTTTACGCAGATTTTTTAAAGTGGTAACCACTTGGGTAACCGTTGGTTACCGAATTGCGTCAGTTGGTAACCAATCACTCTTTTAATGCAAAACTACTGCCTCTATGGGAGAGTGTATTTTTTATATCATGAATCAAAAACGACTTTTTGATATTGCATAATGCATTATTTACGCACTTTTGGTAACCAGCTATAAAATTTCTAAATAAAAGCAGCTAGGATGCTTTTATTTTGCATTAACGCAAAGGTTTTATTCCTTTTTTACCACCATTTTGATGAAAACTATAAAGCTGTCTGATAACAATTATAACGCATTAGTTAAGTTTGCTAAATCTGAGAACAAATCTATTTCTGAAGTGGCCGATTATATAATTACCTCTTTCTTTAATAAAACTGGCAATTCTATTGCTCCAAAGTTGCGGTATTGTTTATGGAATTATTACAAATGGGTAAAAAAAGAAGGTTTTTGGGATAGAGTGAAAGTTGAATGCCCTATCCTTGAAACTTTCCCAGAGTTATCTAGCAAACCTAAAGATTTACTTCACTTTTGTAAGGAGTGTAGGATAAGGGAATATTATGAGAAAATCAGGCAACAAAATAGAGAACAAACAAAAAATAGAAAGTTATGTTTAGAATGTAAGGAGCATTATGTTTATGAAGATTCCGATTTCTGTTATGGTTGTTTATTCTCTCGGTAGGTGATAAAAATGACTATCCAACATCTTAATGTTCATAAAGGTCATATAGTTTGTAGGCAATGTTATAGAGAAAAAACTTTTAGTCAATCCGTGAGGCTTACTTCACCTCTCACTCCTATTATCTTCTTCTGTTCTGTTAAGTGTTTGTTCGAGTACATTAACGAAAATATTGAAAAAACTTACGGAGATAATATGAGGTTGAGATTATGAATTTTGAAAATGCTTTAGCTTTATGCTGTTATAAACTTCTTAGCAAAGTGATTTATCCAAGATATGCTCTTAAGCTTCCTTTATTTTGCATTCATCTACTTAATCTTGAATTAGATGAATATAGAAAGAGGGTAATAAAGAAATGAGATATAAATTCTATACCGATAATCCTTTGGTAGATATTGATATTATCAAAGCCATTTTGACTTTAGGCGAAGTTAAAAATTCAAATTGGAGATTGTTATTGAGACCTATTTAAACATAGAAAATTTAGATGTGTTAGGCTTAGGTGAAAAACATGAGTGAGGAAAAACCTAAAACGCAATTAGAAAAAGAAACTCAAACTGAAAGTGAACTCAAAAAAGAAGGCTTTAATTATTCATGGATTTTAGTATTCATTTTAGCTATAATCACGGTGCTTTTAATGATTAAACCAATTGGTTTCGGTGAAATAAAAGAGAAACTTCTTTCATTTTTCAAAAGAGAAAAAGAGCCAAAAGAAAATAAAAGTAAAGAGGGGATAGAATGTTGAGGGAGCGGTTATAACGTTGATTGTTGCTGATGGGTGGGCTGTCATGGAGAGGCGTTTTATTGAGTCTGTTAATTTTCCTTTCAGTGTTATTAGTGAGGCTTCTGCTGTTGAGAAGGGGCCTGGTAGGCCTCCTCATTGGGAGATGGTTTTTTGGTGGACTCGGAAGCCTTTGATTTCTGCTAGGGCTATTATTGCTGGTTGTTTGTTGCCTGAGAAAACCAATGTCAGTGAGTTTTTGTATAATATTGGTGTTAGGCGTAAGGGTAAGCGGGCTGATGGACGTATTATATTTGACGGAACACCCCACAGGGTTAAGCCTCGTTACCGTTTTGAAGGCGTTAAGCTTTTGGATCCTTTTGCTGGGTTTGGCTCTATTCCGCTTGAGGGTTTGCGGCTTGGTTTGGATGTTACGGCTGTGGAGCTTTTGCCTGTGGCTTATGTTTTTTTGAAGGCTGTTTTGGAGTATCCGGCTAAGTATGGCGAGAGGCTTGTGCGTGATGTGGAGAGGTGGGGGCGTTGGGTTACCGAGCGGCTTAGGGAGGACCCGCTTATTCGAGAGTTATATGATGAGGATGTAGCTGTCTATATTGGTTCTTGGGAGGTTAAATGTCCCCATTGTGAGCGTTGGACTCCGCTCGTTGGGAACTGGTGGCTTGCCAGAGTCAAAAGCGATAAGGGCTACGAGAGGCTGGCTTGGATGGAGCCCGTTATAAAAGGCGATGAGGTCATGATTCGGATCATTGATTTGAACGAGGAGTTAGGGGATAGAGCTGTTAAGAGTGCTAGGGTTTCTGGCTTGAGAATTGTGGCTAACGGCAAAGAGTTCAGGGTTCCAGAAAGCAATATTGAGGCGCGGCGTGAAAAAGCTGTATGCTTGTTATGTCACCAGCCGATATTACAGGTGGATTCGCAGAGTGGGAGGCATTATACTGAAGCGAAGAATTTGCCTAAAGAGGTTAGGGAGAGGCTTGAGGGCTACGTGAAATACGTCATTAAAACCTACAACCAAAGCCTTGAGCAGGAGGGCATAACACCTTCTGCGAGGCAGAGGCTGCTCGTAAAAGTGAAAGTGAAGAACGGCGACCTAGAATTTGAGCCATGCACCCAAAAAGAGCAAGAAAAACTCGAACTGGCAAGAAAAGAGGTGGAGGAAATGCTACGAGAAGGCGACCCAGACATACCAAAAGAGATGCTGCCTGCTTATGAAGCAAGAAGTATATGGGTCATTGTCTGTGGTTTTGATAAATGGTATAAGCTGTTTAACCCGCGCCAACTCTTAACCCTCGTCAAGCTTGTCAAGCTGATACGCGAGGCAGGCAAGAAAATCGAAGAAGAAAAACAAAAAGAAGGGTTAAGCCAAGAAGAAGGTTTGAAATATGCAGAATCAATAATTGCATACTTAGCAATTGCACTTTGCAGGTATATTGACTATAGTTCTTTAGCCGGTGGATGGAATCAATCCCTGATATTAGGGCACTCATTATCTATGCGTGGCATTGGTATGATGTGGAATTGGCAAGATATGAACCCATGCGCAAATATAACTGGCACATGGGTTCGGTCTTTGAAAAACGCAACGGAAGGTCTTAGTTACCCTGTTTCCAATAATGCCGCCAGGGAAGTTGAAGTTTTCGTTGACGATGCGACCATATTAGGTAAGTTTAACCTTCAGAAGTTTAAGTTAATAGTTACCGACCCGCCTTATTATGACGACGTCCCTTATGCCGAGCTCAGCGATTTCTATTATGTTTGGCTTAAGCGGGCTTTGAGCGACGCTGAAGGCGGTAAGCTTGTTCCGCGTTTTCTGCCTGAAGCTTTCTTTGAAAGGGTTGGCGATGGCTGGGTTGAGGTTTCGACGCAGTGGGAGAAGTATGCCCTAAGCGAGGTCAGCCTTAACCCGCCTAGGCTTGGCGCAAATGCAACGTATGAGGACGGCGTTAAGCATTTCCAAAACCTTCTTAACACTTCATTTATTACTATGGCTTCTAGGCTTGAGGATGACGGTTTACTAGTTACATATTATGCCCACACAGATCCAGACGCTTGGAAAGCTTTTCTAGAAGCCGGATGGGAAGCAGCAGGTCTAATGGTTACAAACGCCTTTCCAATAACAACTGAGTCAGCCCAAAGTGTGGTAAAGAGAGGAAAGCTATCCATGGACACAAGCATAGTTGTTGTTTGGAGGAAAGGCTGTCAAGGTTCAATCGAAGCCTCAGAACTTTACAACCAGATGGTTGAGGAATCAGCAAAAAGAGCAAGAGAGTTAATGGATATCGGCGCAACCGGCAGAGACCTCGTTATTGGGACACTAGCCGCCTCTTTAGCTGCAGCCACAAAATATCGCGAGATAAAGGTTATAGGAAAAATAGACACCAAAACGCTTGTTGACAACTACGTTTACCCAGCAACTTATCTCGGTTTGGCAAAGGCTCTAGCCTTAAAAGCTGAATTGAAGGAAAGTGTGAAATACCCTGACGCCATGTTCTACCTACTAATAAAATCAATCCTGCCAGGAGAAAAGAAAAAGACCCTTGAAAGCACGGACTTGAGGCTATTTTCAATAGGCACATCCTTAGACCTCAACACGGCAATTAAGACATGGAAAATATTAAAGGGTGAAGCTGAACCGGGCGCAAAAGTGGCAAAAGCCAAAACCTATACTCTAATCGAGCCTCCATCCGCGGAACGTTTAAGCCTCGCTGAAATCCTTGAAATTAGAGGCATAAACCCAGAAAACCCACAAATAAGATGCACAGTAGACGCACTGCACACACTAGAATATTATGCTGCAACATTTTCAAGAGAAGAGTTTAAACGCAAATTAAAACAATTAAAAAATGATTATCCCGTATATATGGAAGAAGCCCAAACACTAGCCAAAATCTTGGCAAAAACCCTTCCAAAAGAAGCCCCAGAATATAGCTTATGCAAACGCATAATGCACTACTTATCACCTGAACAAAAAACTCTGTTCCCATAAAGAGGTGAATAAAAATGGGAATACTAAACCACATAAAAAACGGTTTAATGGAAGTATGGGACGACGTATACGACGCAAGATTAGACGATAAAGCAGCCCCAGACCTAGGCGACCTGCTCAAAGGCGAAGAAGAACCAATATATGCAAACCCAAAAGAATTCTTCGCAAGAACATACCTAACAAAAGCTATAGAAAACCTCATAGAAGACATAGCCGAAAACCTCAAAAACGGAAGAGGCGGAGCCATATACCTTCTAACCTCACTCTTCGGTGGCGGGAAAACTCATACCCAAATAACATTATACCACGCCTTCAGCAACCCAGACACATTAAAAGACATGAACCCACAATTAGCCGCAAAAATAGCCGAAGCCGGCAAACCAACAATAATCGTCATGGACGGAAGCAGAGCAGACCTAATTCCCCACCCAAAAGAACCCTACAAAGCTGGAGGCTTCACCATAAAAACAATATGGGGCATGCTAGCCTACAAACTAGGCGCCTACAGCCAAGTCAAACACCTCGACACCGAAAAAGCCCCAGCCCCAGACGTAACCCTCATAAAAAACATACTGGCCGAAACAAAAGAGCCAATCCTAATCCTAATGGACGAAATAGTCCACTACGTATTCAACATGGACAAATCCCTAGACCTCAAAGACTACGGAGAAAAAGTACTCCTATTCCTAGACTACCTCTCCAGAGCCATAGAAGACACACCAAAAACAGCTCTAGTCGCTTCCATACAAGCCGAATACAGAAAAATGGAAGGACAGAAAAAACTCCTAGAAGAGGACATATTCGCAGGCTACGCAGGCAAAGTCCTAAGAAACCTAAGCAGAGAATCAACAAAAATAGTCCTTCCAGTCTCACCAGACGACGTAGCAAAAGTCCTCCAAAAAAGAATATTCAAAAAGATCCCGGAAGAGGAGGCATGGAAAGCAAGAGATGAACTCTACAGAAAATACCGTGAACGCCCAGAACTCTTCAGCGTAGAATCAGACTGGCAATACTCCACAGAAACCGGCAGAATAGCCACAGCCAAAGACACATACCCCTTCCACCCAAAATACATAGAAGTCCTACAAGAATTTGTAACAAGAAACCGAGACCTCCAAAAAACAAGAGACGCCATAAGAATAACAAGAAAAGTTGTCCGAAGACTCCTACGCCTCAAAAAAGAAGCAAGCTTCATAATGCCATGGCACATAGACCTAAAAGACAACGACATAAGAACAAGAATAATAACAGAAAGCCACAGAGAATTCAGAGACGTAGTCTCAAGAGACATAGTCACAGAAGAAGGACGCCTAGGCTCAGTATTAGAGTGCTCAAAAAGCGAACTAGCTTACAAAATCGCGACAGCAATCTTCCTAAAAACCTACACCTATGAAACCTTCAAAGAACCCCTAAAAGTTTTCCCCGACATAAAAGAAGCCTCCCTCACGGTTTACGACCCCGAAACCTTCACAGCCGAAGACCTGACACCCTTAGACATAAAAGACACGCTAGCGGAAATGGCAAGCAGACTACCCCACTTCACAACAGAAAGCGGACGCTACTGGTTCACACCATACCCCTCCGTAATAGAATACGTAGAGAAAAAAGCTGCAGAAAAACTGCGTGAGCCAAGACTTGAACTTTACAGAGCTATAACAGAATGTGCAGAAAACATGCTCATCAGAAAAGAAAGAAGAGGCATAGAAGAACGTGGCGAAGTCTTCGACGAGAAAAACACCACGGTAATAGGCTACGGAGATCTCCTTAAAGAGATTATAATAGACGACGAACCATACCCCCAACTAGTAGTCCTCGTCAAACCCGAAATAAACGGAGACGAAGTAAGAAACATAATCCTCATGAAAGGCAAAGAAGGCAGGAGAACTTACAGAAACACGGTAGTCGTGGCATGCCCACACCAACAAACCGACTTCAAAACCCTCCTATCCTTCGCCGCAAAAATAAAATCCGCAGAAGAAGTCATGGATAGCCTAACCGAATACTACACAGATAAAGACATAAGAAACTTACAGGAGACAAAGCTGAAAAACTACATACAGGACAACACGAGACTTCTAAGCGAACATCTCCTCTCAGCATTAACCAGAATCGCATACCCGGCAAAAGAAGCCGGAAAAGACGAAATAAAATGGACCACAACATCCACAGCCTCAGCAATAATATCGCAAGTAGAAGCCGGCTTGAAAAACCCCGCCACAGGCCCAAAACTAAGAACAGACATAAGCTTCAGAGACCTAGCTGAATTCCTAAAAATGAACCAAAACTGGAACCTAATCGAAGGAACAAACAGATACACGTTCAGAAGCATACTAGACACATTTTACACAGTAACATCCGCCCCGCTCACCACACGCTACGCCATTGAACAAGCGATAAAGAGAGGCGCAGAAACCTTCGACATCGGAATATTAATGGATGGAAAACTATACTGGAAACAAATAGGCCCCCAAAACGGTGCAGAAACACCTCCCAAAATCAAAGACGAAGCAGATATCCTCCCATACAAAATAGCCGCAACAATCCTAAAAGACACCTTACTGGCAGAAAGCGGGCTCAAAAAAATAGGCAAAGAAGTGCACGAAATATGGTATGAGGTTGAAATTCAAAATAGAAGAGTAAGGCTTGAGGATCTTGTTCAACAAAAAGACTGGGAAAAAATACTGAAAATGGGCACAATACTCAAAAACGAACGAATAATCGCAACAAGCTTCATACTAACTTTAAAACCAAGCTCACTAAAAAGAAAAACAGGCGAAAAGGCCGAAGTAAAAGCTTCAATAACGCCAATAGATTCCTACGACTACCTAATAACAATAGAAACCGAAAAAGGGACAGTGATGCCGGACAAAGGCAAGGCACCCTTCGAAATAACATGGGATGTAGGGATCCTTGAAGAAGTGGGAGAATATAAATTCAGAGTTAAAGCTGTAGGCGAGGATGGAACAGAATCCGCGGCAACTTTATCAATTATTGTAGAAAGCTTAGAAGAAGAGGTTGAAGTTGAAAAGCTTGATCTAACCCACGTTGGCGCAAAGCTAATCCAAATAACCCCCAAGAACGTCATTGCATTGCAAATGGCAACCGAAACACTCTCCAAACTTAACCAAGAAGCCACGGTTCCACAGTTAACAATAACCCTCGGAGAAAACATCACATTCTTATGCAAAGAAATAGACTCCAAACTTGCAGGCTACTTTGCCCAAAAATTCAGAGATATTGAAATGACGCTAAATCTAAAAGAAACACAATTGCTAGGATCACTAAAGCTTAAGCAACCACTAACCCTTGACAGCTCAAAGATAACCGCTTTCACACCATTATCAGGAAAAGTGCTATTCAAACTTTGGGTAATGAAAAAATGAGAACCCCAACCCTGAAACAAGAACTAACAGAAACAAAATATCAGGTTAAACTCGCCAAAAACACGGCGACCTTTATATGGGGTTCAACCCCTCAAACTCCATTGGAAAGCTCAGTCGACTTAAAAGCAAAGATAAACCCAAAAGAACTCCTTTCATTAGCAAACGAATTCAACATCTCAGTTGAGAAAAACAAAATACTCGTTCAAAACCTCGAAGTTTATAATAGGCTACTCATATACGCTTGTGTTAGATCCTCCTTAAGGAAAAACATCGGGAGCATACGCAAACTTGAAGAGCAAATACTTGGCATGACAAGTTGGGATGCCCACTATTGGGCTTCAGCCTTCAGAGAATTATGGTGGAAGCACGGAAAACGCACAAACCTTCAAAATGCCATTAAGGCGTTTAGACTCTTCTTTGAAATAGAATAGGCGAGTCAAACATGGAACTAAGGACAGCCATAAACACCCTCCTAACAAACGTATTGAACCAGTTAAGCTATCATCCGCTGTTTGCTCCATATCTTAAAACTTCCACCGAGAACCCGCCGAAGCATTACCTTCACCAATGCGAGCTCATAGCCAGATTGGCTATAAGAAAGCCCATTAGAGTATTGATTGGAGACGAAATAGGCTTAGGAAAAACTATAACAGCCCTAGCAATAGCTAAATACTTGGAAACCACGGGAAGGGCTAAAAGAACCTTAATAATCGTTCCAAGAGTCTTAGTCTTGCAGTGGCGCAAAGAACTCATACGAATGGGCATTCCAGCATCAAAAATCAATTATTTAGAAAGCGAAAACATCGAATTTTACAGAATGAAAGGCTTCCCTGAGGGTTATTACATCGCTTCAATGGACCTTCTTAAGAGAGAGGAAAGAATATCTAAAATCGTAGATGTGGAATGGGACCTTATAATAGTGGATGAAGTCCACAAATTCGGCTATAAGACAAAAAGATTTTGGAAAATAGGAAAGATGCTTATTGAAGGTAAACCATCTCGGAACGTCATATTTTTATCCGCAACTCCTCATCGAGGCGACCCCAGAGATTACATACATCGCTTACAGCTGCTCGATCCATACCTTGTTGAAGACTGGAAAAATCTTGATAAGAGACTTTTTTACGAGGTTACTCACGGCTCTATACTCTTCAGAAGAACCAAAGAAGACGTCAACAATATTTATGAAGAAAAGAAGATTTTCATGGACGCTAGGTTTTACGCTGGCCTTATTGCGGGGAGAGAAGACGAAAAGGAATTCGTAAAAGAGCTCGTAACGTTCCTGAGAACAAAGCTAATCGAGTTTGCGTATGAAAAGGGCTTGATAAGCGAGAAAGTGATCCCCCTATTAGTAATCTTGATATTCAAAAGGGCGACATCAAGTCCATACTCAGCTTGGACAACGCTTCAAAGACTGTTGCTTAAAAGGGTGAAGCCAGATTTCCCTAAAGAGCTGGTGGCAAGCGTTGAAAGTTTCCTCGGCGTCGGATACGAAGACTTCGAATACGAAAAAGACCCGGAGGAAATATTCAATGATTTCCTCGACAGGGCATCTTTCCTACTAAGTGCCAATGACATGGAGAAAATAAGAGAACTCAAAGATATGGCTCAGTCAATAATGGAGAAAGGGGACACGAAGCTTAACGCTACAGTCTCTCTTCTCGAAGACATAATGGCTGAAACCGACTCCAAAGTTATAGTGTTTACCGAATACAAAGACACGCTCGACTATATAGTTAACAATCTAAAGAATAAGCATCGAGAATGGAGCCAAAGCATATTAAGCCTAAGCTCAGAGGAGACACGGGACGAAAAGCTCTTCAACAAAGTCCGCGATGCCTTTGAAAAAAGCCCTAAAGCAAGAATCCTCGTGGCCACAGACGTTATAGCAGAAGGAGTTAACCTTCAAGTAGCAAACATAGTTATAAACTATGAAATTCCATGGAGCCTAATTAAACTTGAACAGCGAATTGGCAGAGTTTGGAGGCTCGGCCAGAAAAAAGACGTCGAAGCATACACGCTGTTCATGGATAACATCGCAGATAAAGCAGCATTAAACTCCATGTATCAAAAACTTTTAAACTTAAAAAGGGCAGAACTTCATCCTAGACCAATAACAGGTCAAGAAGTGCTCTTTTACTATGCCGAAGCCAAAGATATAGCAGAACTTCCACCATCAATAGCATTAACCAAAGAAGAAAGAAGAAAGAAAATTGTCAAGGTAACCGAAGCTAAGTCAATAAAGGCCTATCTAGAAAAAGATGAAGCAGGCCTACAGGAGCTTGTTCGTTCAATCATAGCGGCAAAACAAGAAATAGAAAGAGAAATTTCATCAAAGGGGGTTTTATACAAGCCACGTTCACGAAAAGAGGTAGAGGAAGCAGTAAAACTAACTGGCTTCAAAGATCACAAAGAAATCTTTCAAGCATTAAAAAATCTCCTTAAGGCCTCAGCACCTATGCTGGGCCTTAGCTTTCTTGAAGAAGGTGAAAGCATAAAAATCTGGAAAGAAATGCAAATGCCAACCAGCATCAGCACTTTAGATGGTTTTTACGCCAACCTAACTGAAAAAAGCAGTACAAACGAAGCGGTCTGCATAGTTGCATATGGAGAATATGAAGCATTAATAAGCCTTATACCCATTTCAATCATAGATCGAAGGGACGGTTCCCTTTTGCATACAGATCTTATTGGAGTTAATACAACTCACGGCAATATTTTGAAAGGTTTCTCACTAATAGATATTATATCCCAAGCTATCTCAAATTGTATAGGTGCAGAGAAGCTTGCCAGTAAATCCGAAGAAATACCCATTTCAACTTATGCCAACATAATCGACGAAACAAATAGGAGTATGGCTGAGCTTCTCAATACTGCGAATGTGTACAAATCGCGACTTGAAAATTATGGACTGAGAGACCTTGAGAAAACTTGGATAAAAAACTCAGACATGGAAGTTATCACATCTAATGCTATAGGATATTTACACTTTGTAAAAGTTTCAACAAAGCCCCATGAAAGTTTACCTGAAGAAGTTAAAAGGGAAATAGAAAAACGGGCTGTTGAAAAAGTGTTAGTCGATGAAAAGGCCGAAGGGCGTTTACCCCTATTAATGCCCGAAAGTGAACACTATGACATTAAAAGCATAAACCCGTCCACAGGCGAAACGAGACTAATAGAAGTTAAGGGGCATAAAGGGCTAGAAATTTACGCGGAGTTAACTGAGGACGAAGCGAAGGTTGCAGAAAAAGAAAAAGAGAGGTATTGGGTTTACATAGTCTACGATATAGAAAGCGGACAACCCAAAGTGTTGAGATTTCAGAATCCTTTGGAAACTATGGACATGCAGGTTTTTGAGAGAGTTCAAAAAAGGTATATCTTGCGACCTAAAGCGTGAGGAAACGTGATGGAGACAAAGATTCTTAGCGGTTCAACGAGCATTGGAGGAAATTTCATCAGAATAGAAGATGGTGATCAGACAATAATCTTCGACCAAGGAATAAGGTTAGATCTTATGAGCAGATACTATTCTAGGAGAAGAAAAAGAAGCTCAAGAAAGAAGATTCGGGGAATTGATTTCGGTTAAATGAAAAAGAAAATTTATTGTGTTTCATGCGGGAAGAACTAATGACCGATGATTTAGCCATTAATGAGGTAACGAGAGATAAGTTTTATTGGTGTGTTAACAAAAACTGTGTCCTATTTATTCATAGAGTTAGAGGTTTTCAAATTTTGCTTTGTGAAGATGATAGAAGCTTTTAATCTTTTGTTCTTCTTTTTTATTTTTAATTTTTGTAGCTTTGTGGCTTAATTATTGTTGTGTGTTTGCTCTTTGTTTTTAGTGTTGGATTGTGTTTATAGGTTTATGATTGTGTTGTATATGAATGCTTTTATTTTTAGCTCTTTGGCTATGTTTGGCAGCTCCTTAGCCAAGCAGTAATCGCCGAAGATACGCTTGAATGTTGAGAACGCTGTT
>JARVJX010000120.1 GCA_029775995.1 Nitrososphaeria archaeon
TCATTGTAACCAGCCCAATCCCTAGCCATATGAAAGCCGGTGAAGGCAAAAGCCACAAAATTAATATCCGCACCTATCCCCTCAGAGCAAAAACCTAAGTCACGCAACACAGCATATTATCCTAACTCCTCTAACTTCTTCTTTACTTCTTCCTTAAGCTGTTGATTAGTTTTTCCTTCTGTATTTATATTTAGAGTTTTTGCAATTTGTAAAATCTTCTGACTATTGTCTAATTCTTTTAAGACTCCAGTAGATGGTTTTGATTCTTGAGATGAAACATTGGATGCTTTAGAAATACTCAAATCTATTGGGGCTGTCATGGTCTTTAAATCACTCCTCATCTCTTCCATGGTACTCTTTACTTCCCGAACGGGTAAGGTAATTTCTTCTTGTATGGCTCTTAATTCTCTTTCAAATTCTATTTTTCCCTTTTGAAATTCTGCAAAAGCCCTACCTAAGGACCTTGCCAATTCTGGTAATTTTTTTGAGCCAAAGATAAGTATCAAAAGGGCTAAGAGAATCCAAAACCATTCTATTCCTCCTATAAAATACAGGCTTAACATGGCTTTCTTACCTTTTTACCTCTATATATCTCTTACCTTTTAGCTTCTTCAACTTTGTATACCCTTCATTTTGAATCTTAGAAGAAGGTAGGTACCTAAATATAGACCTATCATGGGACCTGCAACTAACCACATGGTTATTCCACTACCATCAGGGGTTATTACGGCACCAAAGATCACCATGGCAACAAAACTATACCTAAAGTTCTCCCACCAAAATCTAGGTTCAACTATTCCAAGTCTAGTTATAAACCACATAATTATGGGCAGCTGAAAAGCTAACCCCAAACCTACTAAAAATAGTAAAGTAAAGGAAATGAAATCTTCAATGGTAACAAAGGTTTTTGCTCCTACAGCTACTCCATACTTATAAAGAAAGTCAATTCCTAATGGTGTAACGTAAACATAAGAAAAGTAAGCTCCTAAAGCAAAGAGCAAGGATGCTGGAATCGTTAAATGAGCTATAGTTTTCTTTTCATGAGGATATAAGGCTGGACTAACAAAGGCCCATATCTCTCTAATTATAATGGGCATACCAAAAAGTAAACCTAGAAATACAGAAACGTACAATTGGGCAATGATAGCTTGCCCAGGAGCTATTTGAATAATTTCAACATAGTTCGGGAGCAAATCGTGAGCAGCTTTAGAGAGAATTTGAGAGCTTATATTGTCAAAAACTGTTGGATAAGGCAGATAAAGAGTTATCCCAAATATTTCAAATTTCTGTATTCCAAAGCTAAAGGAAATTACTGCTATTATCCCTATGGTAGCAAGTATTCTAGTAACTCTTATCCTAAGCTCATTTAGGTGCTCTAAAAAAGTCATTTCTTTTCCTAGGCTTTGCTCTTCACTCTCACTCATGCTACTCCTCTCCCATTTAGGATTAGAATTCTAAACATAAGGCTTTTCCCCCTCATAGGGCTCAATTATTCTTGTTTTACTCCTATTTATTACCTTTTCATAAACTTCTTTGGAGCCTAATTTGTGGAGATATTGGTTATTATTACCACACCTATAGGAATAGGTGCATCTTGGGCAGCCATCTTCCCTTTCACAGGGGCAATTGTCAAGGATTTCCTTAGCTACATGGCAAGCCCTTTCAAACCTATCAAATAAGGCTTTACTTGCCCCATTCCCTCCTATGGAACCATCGTAAATGAAGATTAATCCACTAGTCCCCATGGCTATACCTCCCATATCTATAGCCCCTCCTCCTGTAACACTATTGGTACCCTCTATAATCACATGCTCAGAAGCATGATAGCTGCTGGCTAAAACATATTCAATTCTATCCTTATTCAACTCAAGGGTTTCAAGGGGTTCAGGAGCTCTGAATACTATTCCCTTTGTAATAAATTGATATCTTGTTGGTATATCGAACAATCTTAATTCTCCCTTACCATCTTTATCCATCTCTTTTAGAAAGTAGCCCATTATCTTCTTATCTATATCTAAGGTGCAGTAAGCTACTTCAACATCAAAAGCTATCTTTCTCTCATGAACTTCTAGGATTCTTGGATATTCCATTCTGAAGGCCCTTGTATAGTAGGGGTAATTCTGAGGTAAAGGTTCTAAATAGGCTTTACCACCTTCTCTTTCTAAGGATAGGCTCTTAACTCGATATCTTTTTCCTCCTAGAAAGTAAATAGCCTCTGGATGTAATTCCTCTATAGCAATAGGTAAACTTCTCTCTCCTACCCTCTTATCTCCAAAATAAATGCTTACTTCATAACCTGCTCCTCTTATATTGTAGCCCTTTAATAGTCTAAGGGCCTTTCTATAGTTAGGGAAGTAATTATTTCCCCTTTCTATTATTAAGCCCTCTTCTCTCAATTCCTCCAAAATATTGAAGTATTCTCTAACTTCTTCTCTTCTTAAAGGTTTATCCATACTCATGGCTAAAATTTGCTTTTTTGCTATGACAGGATTCTTAGGGTCTAAATAGGCTTGCTCAAAGTCCTTAAAGTATTGTTCAGGATTTTTTCTATAGTATTGACCTATGGGACTATCACTATTCAGAATTAAAAAGGCTAAGCTTTCTTGCCCTCTTCTCCCTATTCTCCCAATTCTCTGAATAACTCTATTTATGGGAACCATGTCGGATATGATAGAATCCATATCTCCTATATCGATCCCTAACTCTAAAGTTGGAGTGGTTGAAATACAATTTATTATACCACTCTTAAATTCATTTTCCACTCTTCTTCTATGCTGAGCACTTAAACCAGCCCTATGAACATCAATTTTAATTCCATCCCTTTTAGCAAAAAAGGCATTAAGCTCTGAGCCTATATGAGAGCTTGAGAAAACTAAAAATCTATGACCATCTTTATAGAGCCTTTTAATCAGATCTAATATCAGAGCTCTACTACCTCTTAGGGTAGGAAAGAGCATACAAAAATGAATTCTTCCTCTCTTCCCTCTTTCTCCATATATTACCTCAACATCAGAACCAAAAAGTCTCTCACCAAATTCTTTAGGATTTGCTATGGTAGCAGAGGCCCCAATCAACTGAAGGTCTTTAGTTATTCTCTTTAGCCTTTTTAAGATAAAGTAAGCGTTAGAACCAAAGGTTCCCAAATAAGTATGTAGTTCATCCAATACCAAATATCTTACTCCTCTTAAAAGATTTGAAAATTGAGTTCTATACATCATGTGCAAATGAAGAATATCAATATTGGATACTATAACTTCAGGAGGGTCAGAAATTATCCTATCTCTCAGGCTTTTTGGAACATCTCCATCAAAGACTTCAACTCTTATATTGTTTTTACCTAAAGCTTGTAATTTTGGTAATTGGTCTCTAGCTAAAGCCTTTGTTGGATATAGGAATAAAGCTCTAACTCCCCTCACTTTATCTTCTAAAATTTTCTGAAAGATAGGAAGGGTAAAGGCTTCGGTCTTTCCAGCACCAGTAGGAGCTACAATAATCAAATTCTTTCCAGATAAAATTTCTTTGATGGCTTTAAATTGAAAATCGTATAAATTTTTAATCCCTCTATCCTCTAAAGCCTTAATTAACCTAGGGTCTAAGGGTAAGGAATATATGTCTCCTTCAATTTTTGGCTCCTCTCTTTCCATTAAATTGTAGCTTACCATGTAATCTTGCTTTGAGAGTAGAACTTGCTTTAAAAGCTCAGGTAAAAGATAGAAATTAACACTTTTCTCTACCATTTTTATTACATCCTCTTCCCTTCTCAAAATTCCTTCCCTTTCTAGAAGGCCTATGAGATCTTCTTTAGGGTTAATCAGTTCATTATCGTATCTTTCTAGAAAATTTAAATAGGCTTCATCATTGCTATCACTTTTAGGTAAGAAAATATCTGCTATAGAGCACTTATTGCACTTAACTATCCTTCTACCATCAAAAATCTTTGCTATATTTAAGCTTCCACCGCATTTAGGGCATCTATACTTATACAATTTCCCTTCCTAATATCCTACTAAGGTAATGATAGCTTTTCTTATCAACTTTAATGCTTAGAAATTCTTTAACATCTTCAATAGAATCTATATCTAAACAAAGGTTTCTCGATAGAAAAATTTTAGTACTTATCTTTTTCTTTAATGATGCATTTAAGTGATTATAAAAGCTGTTATTATCGTAGTAAGTTGGTATTGAATTGGGAGGTATCCTTAGGAGGAGATTTGTACCATCTAATCTTAGGGATGGTGATATAATGACTCCCTCTAGAAAATCTTCAATAATTTTTAACTCTTTCTCTGAAATTAGGGGTATATCGCTTGGAATAACTAAAGAACCTATAGCGTTATCCTCCATACATACTTTATTAGCTTTTCTTACAGCTAAATTTACCCCTTCATCCCTCTCCTCCTTGAGAACCTCTACATTTTTATAGCCTTTAAAAAATTCTGAGAAATCTTTATCAGGTGTAACTATAAAAAGCTTCTTAATTATCTTTGAGCTTTGCAAAACTTCTAAAATGTCCTCTAACATGTATAAGGTGAGTTTAATTCTTTCATCAAGATTAAGAACACTGGATAGTCTAAGCTTTACCTTTCTTTTGCTCTTCAGAGGTATTATACAGTATATCACCATAAGGGTAAAGTTAAACCAAGATTTTAATTAATTTATCCTAAAATTGTAGCTTCAAAGGTTCTCAAAGTGCTGCTAAAGGTATTATACAGCACAAAATAGAAAAAGCTTAAACAAACTTTAAAAAATTATATTTAGTTGAGTATTTCTGGAAGAGACATAGTAAATCTTATAAAGGCTAATAAAGATGCCTTAAAAGAATTAGCATCAAGTATAGCTTCTGATCCTGAAATTAGATTAGCCATTATAAATGCAGCCATAGCGGAAGTGGCTACAAAGAAAGATATAGTAGAGTTAAGAAGAGAGATAAATGCTGTGAGGGGGGAGATGGGTAAATTAAGAGAAGAATTTAGAACAGAAATTGGGGAAGTTAGAGGAGAGATTGGTAAATTAAGAGATTACGCTCTTGCCTCCTTAGTGAATGATAAGTTATTTACTTCCTCTTCCGATTTTCATATATGGTTGGGAGTATACGTTTATCCTTAACCATTATGGATGGTGAGGTTGTTGAGCTTATCCTTAGACGTA
>JARVJX010000121.1 GCA_029775995.1 Nitrososphaeria archaeon
GAGAAGTCAAGAAGGATCTCTCCCCTCCTCACCAATTCTTCGTTGTACTTGCTACAATCTCTTTCATCAGAAGCCATAGAGCATATTCAACGTATATATTAAGAAGGCTTGAAACAAAATTCTTAGATAACATGCTCAAATAATGCAACACAGCATAAAAGATAAATAAAATATTTTAAAAGGCACCATTTAGCTTACCTTTTGTTTAAAGATGCTTAAACTGGAAATTAGTACCTTCTTTTCTATAAATTTATCTTATCTAAATTAAAAATAGCCCCTTCTAAAATTTAATATTTTTATTAATTCTCAAATTAGAGAACAATCTTAATATAAAGAAAGAGCCCAACAAAAGCAGAGTTGCTAAACTAAAGGTCATAGGGAAGCCAAAGGAAGCTGAGACTAATCCTGAAGTTATAGAACCTATTAGCAATCCTGCTCCTGTAAAAGCACTGAATAGTCCTAAAATCTCTCCCCTTCGTTCTCCATGTAAAAGCTTAAAGAGCAAAACAGAAGTGGCTGTGTGAAAGAAAGGAAAAGCCACATCCAATATAACAAGGGTAATCATAATCATAATAAGTAGGTAAATATCGCTAAAGTATAGGGCAGAAAGTACAGTTAATAGGGTTCCACCAACTCTAGGTAGGAAGGAAAGAAGGGCCATTTTCATCTCTCCATTACGTTCAATAAGTCTGGAAGCTAAGGGAAAGAATAAAACCTTAGTTAAATGTAATCCAAAGAAGGCTGAAAATACACCTGTATCACTAATATTTCTTTCCTTCATAAAGGGTATTAGAGATGTAAAGTATAAGCTACCAGAAGTGTAAAAGAGAAAGATAGAAAAGAAAAAGAGAGGCAGCTCTCTTGTAAGACTTACCTTTACCCTTCTTACAAACTTTTTGAATTCTTCTAGGGAAGGATACTTAAGGAATAAAATGGGAGGATGAAAAAGTCTATGTATAAGACTGTGAGGAGAACGAGCCATCATATGCCTTTCAAATTTTAAAGGAGGCTCTTTTATTAACCAGTAGGCTAAGATCGTGGCTATGGTACTTAAGAGGGATACACCTAAAAAGAAGGATGGTAGCTCATAAAGAGCTATCCAAGCTACCCCTACTAAAACACCAACCATTAACCCCAAGGTAGCTATTAATTGAGCCCTTGCAAAGACCCTTCCCCACCTTTCCTTCTTTACTGTTTCCATTATGAGTAAATTAGTAACTGGTTGAGGGCCTACACTTAAAAAGCCCATTAATGGATAGAATAGAGCCACAATCCATAACTCTCTAAATAAAAAGGTAAATATAGAGCATAATAGAAAACCAAAGTAAGATATAAGGATTATATGCTTTCTCCATTCAAAGCGGTCTATAAAATAACCCCAAAGTAAAGAACCTAAAGTTAATGCTATATGAAAAAGGGAAACTATTAATGCAACATCTAAAACATTTCCTCCTAAGGAAAGAATATATAGGGGTACCAAAATATTTAATCCAGCAAGGGCTGCATTAGCTGGAAGAGATGAAAGGAGCCAGATATGCTCCATCCTAAGCCTTCTCTTTGCCCTTCTTGTTATTTCTTCTCCCCCCTTTTCCAAAGCCTTCAAAGTTAATGCCCTTAGATTTGATGAAAGATCTAAAATTCTTAAGGCAAAGAACCCAATAGGGTTGAGGTCCTTACCTCTACTATCTCTCTCCAAATTGTAAGTTTTAGCTTCCTTTTTCAAAGTATAAGGTCTCCCTCTAACATTTACATCCTAAAGACCTCTATCACCATCTTAATATATTTTTATCTTGCCTAAATCTAATCTAGCTTAATAGCTACATTTTTTAAAAGTTAAAAGTTCTTTAAAGTTCGATAATTTTTAAATCTCTCTTTCATATTTAATTAGAGGTTAAGACAAAGAGGCTAAATTAAAACTCTTGCAGAAATATTTCCTAATTTTATATATTCTATAAAATCCCATAAATTCCATAATATTCTTACAGCATTTTTTGCTATACGCTTTAAGAATTCCCTTATCTCTTCAACTTTAATCATCTTCATTTATCTTCTAAACTCGACTCAAACAATAAATTCTTTACCGTATCACCTTACTATCTAACTCTATGTAATTAGTTTCATAATGGCTTCAATTGATTCCTTTTCACTCATATTTTCAACCTCTACAGTTTTAATTTTGTATAATTTTGCGAGCTTCTTACCTGAATCTCTAAGCCTTGGTTTAACTACCAATACGCCCTTTTTTGCATTTACATCAAAGACCTTTGCAAAGAACCTTATAACCGCTATATCATCTAAAGGAACTTGAGATGAAATAAAATCAAAAACAATAGACCCATCAGAAATTACAAGGTCAAATTTATGCTCTATATTAGATTTTCCTTTAAGAGATTTATTAAATTCAAAATTAAAGCCTTTTTCCTTAAGTTCAGATTTAATAGTTTCTAAGCTAAAGCACTCTTCCTCTTGCATCACTCTTGAGTTAACACCTAATATATTTAAATTTTTATTTATTGACATATATACCACTTTTGTATTGGGTTTCTATATTATCCCACACATGCTAAAAGGCTTTTAGACCATTTGAGAGCAGCACCATGAGCTCCTTCTACTAAAGGAAACTCATTTGGAGCCAAACAAGCAACATGCTCCCCTGCAACTCCACCTAGAACCCTTTTGGCAACTTATCATATGTTCTGAAGGTTGTATCAGTCATCTTTCTATTGGTCTTTACCATCCTAGATTCGTAAATTTATATTTGGCTAACTGGTTGCTGGCATATCTTTCAACGTAGTTCCAATCTTCTTCATACCCAAGAGTGCCAACACTATGGCAGTAATAATCATATCTGCTATGAGACCTAATCCTAATTTAGACTATGTTATTAAGGCTTCTGTAGATAATTCGAGTAGAGTTGCTGTTAATCCTGAATGGTGTTCTTGGCTACTGGGTGAAGAAACTTTAGGTGATATTTTGAAGAGTTCAGAAGTTGCTTCAGCTTATAGGATGTTTTTGAAGTTAGAGAGGTTTTATATCAAAAGTGTATTAGGTTTGGTGGTAATTCTCCGAAAGGAGACTGGTTACAAGACCCAAAACGGATTAAAAATATGGCATCAGTTTCATAAATCCTGTGGAGGTTCTTGCTTTAACATTTGGGATAATTGTTGTAGCAAAAGGGGATCCTTGGCAAGCTATCATAGGAGGAGCAAATATAGGTAGTGATGCAGATACCATAGCTAGAATAGGTGGAAGCATATTTGTGCTCAAAAAGGAATCGCTAGAATACCGCCCCATCAGCTAGCCTTGGTGGAGGAGACAAATATCAGGAAGGGAAAGGCTTCCCTATATATAGATAAGCCTATTTCAGAGATTGCTGCTGATCTAGTTAAAGTCATACAAAGCATAGCCCATAAACTTGAAGAACAAGCTCATCTGATCAGAAAATTACAGACTTAATATATAGGGCTGAGGGATATCGATGCATGTATCAAGGAAGAGCCTTGGCATATTACTCTATTAATTTAGCAAGAATAAGAGGCGTAAAAAGCTTATAAATCTCTTCCCGTAAAGTTATAGTATGAGCAATAAACCTGAAAGAAAAGTTATATGTATACTTGGAGATGGATCCTTCTTATATGGAAATGGTTTTTCGGCCCTTTGGACTGTTGCTCACTATAATATACCTATCCTTTACATAATAGATAATAACAGTTGCTTTAGTAGTACTAAAAGTGTACATATAGATTATTTAAAGAAGATGAAAGAGGGGGATATTATAGATAATATTATAGGACAAGATCTTAAAGATCCAATAATAGATTTTAGCTTTGCTCCTAAATTCTTCGGTATACAATCCATCTCGGTAGATAATCCTGATTATTTAAAAGAAGCATTAGAAAAAGGCATAGAAAGTTTAAATTTAGGAAAACCATTTTTAATAGATGTTAAAACCTTAGATACAAGCAAATTTTTAACATCCTGGCTATAGTTTTAGGTGAAATATAAATAAAAACTACCTTAATACCTATTACTCCTCTCATAACTTTGATGATGTTAAATGAAGTATTGATAATTATTTTGATTGCTATTCCCTTTTAGCCCTTATGAACCTGATTCCAAATTCGAGTTTTGAGAACTTTTTCTCTATTCTCCTAATCTAGAAATTTTCTAGCATCAAGTCATCTTCTGATTCATTCTTTCTTTTAGATGTATAGAAAGAGAGCAGAGCCTAACTATCAATTTAAATTAAGATGGAGTAAAGCCTTACCTCAAGCCCTACAGCAAGTAAAGAAGTTAGAGAAAGGTAAAGCATTAATATTCACCTCATGTTCAATAACTCAACAGAATCCTATTTACCTTCATTTATTAAGAAAGAATTTGAATACTTAGCTTCTATTCTCTTTATACTTGTAAAGTTACATGTTAAACTTATTAGCATAACCAAAGGCTTGAAGGTTAGGCTCTTTCTAACTGAGAAGGCAACTATAAACTCAATTATGCTCAAGAAAGAAACAGTGAAAGCATGCTCTTTAAGTTCAAATATCTTGTCTATACCCTAAGAACCAATTTCTTTGCGATATCTTTTAACTATAGCTGAGGTGTCGAAGTATAAGGTGGCCATTCAATGGATCTCCCTTCTCCTGAGCTCAACGATCTCTTAGCTCAAAGTTTTCTCTCCAGCTATTTCTTTTGCTAAAATCTTCCTCACTTCCTCTAATGGTTTCAAGTAGGGTTCATAGCTCTTGTAAGGCTCTCTTACGTATTCCTTTACCTTGTTAGCCCTAGCTTGATAGAGGCTTATAGCTATCAGATCCTTAACCCTTTTCTGAGCCAAGCGTTCAGCTTCAACGTCAGCCATAAGAATCACTACTCAATTAGTTTTCAGAGTATATAAATCCTTAAGCCTTAATAACTATCTTGGTAGATTTGGAAGGCTATGACCACAAACCAAAAAACCTTCCTGTTGAAATATCAGGGATTGTCAAGATAAGCCCAACTAATCTCTAGATTATAGAGCCCTATGAACACACTTAAGAATTTAGTCATCGATGATATGGATGCTCTAAAGGGGAAGCTATTATAAAGGGCTTTAAGCCTCCT
>JARVJX010000122.1 GCA_029775995.1 Nitrososphaeria archaeon
AAAGTCCAAGCTAAGAAGAAGCTCACCACGCCTAATAAGCCTCTCATCAACAACAGACCAATACATAGATTAAAGCAAGACATAAGAAACTTAAAGAATTAAGCCACAAAGCAGTAGGTTTATAACCGTAAAGGGTTGCAAAGATACCTCCAAATAAAGGACCCAATATGAGCCCCAATTGAAGAAAGGATGCGAAGATTCCAAAGCTTTTACCAAACTCCTGCTTTAAGCTTATTTCAGCTGGTATAGCCGTTAAAGAAGGGTCTATTATAGCCATGCCCAAACCCAATACTATGGCTAAAAGATAGGCACTAAACTTATCAAATATTAGGGGTAAAGAAGCTAAGGCTAAGGCTTCTATGATTATTCCCATAAGCAAGCTTTTCCTTCTTCCCAAAATATCTGATAAAGTCCCAAAAGGTAGAGATAGAAAGCTGTAAGATAACCCAAAGACTATAAAGATAAGACCAACCTCTGAAGCAGAAATCCCCCTATCCTTTAAAAAGAGGGCAAAGTAAGGTCTATACATGGATGAGCCTAAAAAGGTCATAAAGGTTATTATAACGAGTAAGGTTATAAGCCTCAACTCTTTAAGGCTCTTAGATTATCCCTTAAAATCTCTCCTCTACAGCCTCTAATTTACTTTCCTTATACCTCTTTATTATGGGTTCAATATACTCTTTTACAATGAGCTCACATCTCTCCTCTGCATCTCCAACGTATTTTTCAAGCTCAAAATATCTTTTAAGCTCCTCTTCTTTAATCTTAGAGATTATGGCTTTCTCTTTCTTTAGAAGCTCTAGCAAAGGATTCTCTTCTCCCTTCATTACCTTTTCCCAGGCTTTCATGCTAATTTCTCTTATAAGCTCATGGACCCTTTGCCTATCTTCTCCAAGCTCTGTAAGCTTAACCATTAAAGCCTCGGTACCTGAAAATAGACCAAAATTCTTTAGGTTTTTTCTGATCATTTCTTCTCTAACTATTAAACCCTTTAGAATCTTCTCATAGAGAATTAAAATTTCGTCTAAAGCTAGGAAAGCTTCAGGTATTACTATTCTCCTAGCTGCAGAATCATCTAAGGTTCTTTCAAAAATAGTTGATGATGAATAAAAGCAAGCTACATAGGGTAAAACATAAATAAACCTTGACAGGGAGCAGATTCTCTCAGAATATACAGGGTTTCTTTTAAAGGCCATAGTGGATGAGCCTACCTGCTTTTCTCCGAAGGGTTCCGATATTTCGCCAAAATTGGGGCTCTGTAATATCCTTAAATCTAAAGCAAATTTATGGCAGCTTTGGGCTAAGTTAGCTAAACAGGATAATATAATGGCATCTACCTTCCTTGGGTAGGTTTGAGTCGATACTGGGAAGTATTCTAAACCTAAGAGGCTCATAACCTCTCTTTCAAATTCAAAGGTTGAAACCTTATTATTCAAGAGGCTTTTGAAGCTGGCTGAAGTTCCTACAGCACCTTTTATTCCTTTACCCTTTAATACTTCTTTCATTAAAAATTCTAAAAGTTCCAAATCTAATATGAGATCAAGGGCATAGTTAGCAAAGCGATAACCTAGGGTAGTAGGTTCTGCAGGCTGTAAATGAGTATAACCCATACAAACTAAAGCTTTATATTTCAGAATTTTATCGGCCAAATCTTCTAAACAATTTACCGTTCTCCTCAAAATTAGATTTAAAGCTTCTCTCATTCTAATAATATCTACATTATCTTCAATATCTGCAGAAGTGGCTCCCAAATGCAATTTCTTTCCCCCTATAGGGCTCTGATCAGCAAAGACCCTCAATTCAGCCATTAGATCATGCTTAATCTCCTTTTCAATCTCATGGGCTTTAGAAATTTCTATATATTCTTCTTTAGCCTTGGCTTTAATATCCTCCAACTCTTCTTTGCTAACAATTCCATATTTATGCTGTATTTCAGCTAGAGAGGACCATAGCTTTCTCCAGAGGACTCTCTGCCTCTTCTCTGAAAATATCCTTCTCATCTCTTTACTACCGTACCTCCAGCTAAATACCGATACGTATTCATCAAAGGTAAAGTTTCCCATAAATCTAATAAGTAAGCACTTTGATAAAAGGCTTTACCAAGAATGATGGAAAAACTAAAAAGTTCCTCTATTAGATTCTTCTTTAATTAAGCAAAAATCCTTGAATAGTTTCAAGAAACTATAATATGATCCCTCAGTCAAGTGTAAGGAATGGTCTAAGCCCTATAAGGTTCCTGGCTCTGTTAGTGTGATGCTAATGGATTCGCTAGGCTTTAATTCTATCTAATTTAGAAGTAAATCTCCTTGGAGAAATTTTCCTAAGAAATAGTCTTACTGGTAATTTTTCTTCATTTTTAACTACTATTACAGTTCCTTTAGGAACCTTCACTGCTGAAGGTATGAAGTTAGTTTTGCGATGGGTTCATGGGCCCCTTCTGGAATATTTATTGTTACTATGTTTCCTTTGAACTGAAAAAGTAAAATCATTATTACTCCAAGCAAGACTAAAGAAAGAATGGTGATCTTTCTTCCCTTATTCGTTAGCACCTGAAATTATTTTTGTATAGAAAATGCCCTTCTTGAATATCTGCAATACGTGCTTTGATTTCTGTTTAAGGTTGAGGATAATAGATTTCCTCATTAGGAGGTCCTGTAGCTTCCAAGAAACCTAAAGCACCTTTAATTATCCTGTACAATGCATGATCAACTAATACATATCTTCCAGGTACATCTACCTTAAACTCAAAGACGCCTGCTGCACCAGGAGCCACATATACCGTTTCTTCATTAGCTACATAAGTCTCTGGATCTCCCAGATAAACCTTGTCAAAGATTTCCCCAATTATATGGAAATTACTACCAATGTTAGGGCCTCCAACACCGAAGATGAGCCTTACCCTATCTCCCACTTTTGCACTCATCTTGTATTTTTCTGTTAGAGCCTTAACATGACCATTAAACGTTATATATTCTGCATTTTCAGCCAAAGCCTTTTCTCTATCAAAGCTCTGAAAGCCCTTTTCTCCTAACTTGCCAGCAGTGTACCATTCTCCTTGAACAACGTAAAATTCTTTATCTACCTTTGGTAAGCCTCCTATAGGCTCTACCAAAATTACCCCATACATACCCCTGGCTACATGATCAGGAGGCAAAGGTGCAGCACAATGGTAAATATAAGCTCCAGTAGCTAAGGCTTTAAACCTAAAGGTCTTGGTTTCTCCTGGCTTAACTAGTGAAACTGCAGCTCCTCCACCAGGGCCAGTAACAGCATGAAAATCTACATTATGGACCATCTTGTTCTCCTTTGGATTAATTACTTTAACCTCTACAATATCTCCTTCCATCACCCTTATTAGAGGACCAGGAACGGTTCCATTAAAGGTCCAGAATTCAAAGGTAACACCGTTATCTAACTCAGCCACTATCTCTTTATAAACAAGGGTAACCTTAACCAATTTTGGCTCTCTCCTTTCAATGGGAGGAGGCACATCTGAAGGATCTCTTATAACGTTTTCAACCTCTGCTTTAGCAATTTGAGGTTGGGATGCTTTTTCCTTTGGAGCTATACTTTTCTCAGGAGTTAAAACCCCTTCAACGATAATTTTACCTTCCATCCATGGGTGAGGAACACAGAAGTAATTGTACTCTCCAGCCTTTGAGAAAGTGAAAGTCCAAGATTCTCCAGGCATTATATAACCAGAATCAAATTCTTTTCCTTTATCAGTTAGAGTATGGGTTACAGTATCTTCGTTAACAAAGGTTATAGAATCACCAACCTTAATTTTAAGCACCTTTGGTGAGTAACCTTTCTTTGAGTTAGGATCCCACGCATTATTTTCTATGATAACTTTATACTTCTCTGGAGCTGATTCAGAAGTTTTCTCAGAAGGGATCTTTTCTTCCTTTAAAGAAGGTAATTTAGCTTCCAATTTTGATAAAGATTCTTTAACTTCTGATAATTCAGCAATTGTTTTCTCATAGAGGGTTATAAAGGAGAATTGAGTCAGAAGTATTAAAACTACTCCTACAACTATAGCTATGGAAGCTAACAAACCATACCTTGCCATCCTCTTCACCATTAAAGATGCTTAAGGATGAGGCTTATTCTTTATACCGAATATTTACGGTATTATAACCTTGCTTGCCTTGAAAGGGCAGATACCCTACCTTTAAAGTACTCTTTAAGAACCTTCTTAAGGGACTTTCTCAAAAGCTCCGATAGAGTTGAGGGAGATATATCAAGCCTAGAAGCTAAGGATCTTAGATCTATACTCTTTGGATATTCAAAGTAACCCATCTCTAAAGCTATCTGAAGAATTTCCTCTTGCCTTGCTGTTAAGGCTTCTTTATCCCTAACCCTAGAGATTCTCTTTACCATAACCTCCACTCCTTGTTCTTCAAGGTCTCGAAGAAGCTTTTTATAGGCTTCTTCACTTGAAAGGATAACCCATTCAACAAAACCATCCTCTTCTGATGAAACTGATATAAGAAAACAGTTAGAGAAGGCGAAGGATTTACAAGCTGTGCACTTATGGGTTTTAACAGAACCAAGTATTCTACCATCCTTTGAACTGATGATCTCAATATCTGATAAATAGGTATCTTCCTTAAGATCCTTAAGTATATTATTGGTGTATCTCTTATCAGAAATGATTTCAAAGAGCTCCTCTACCCCTTCTTTCCCTTCTAAGGCTTTGCAATCTAGAATCCTTACCCTTGCAGGGTACTTTATAGTGATTCTCTGAATCCAGCTTCGAGGAGGCTTTATAGAGAGTGCCACTTCTAACAAAAATTATCCTAACACCATTAAGCACACTAGGATTTATATCTTAGCCCTATCTTAACTTTTAGCCTTACATTTTCGGCTATTTTTATTTAATAGCCCTTTTAAATAAAGCCTTAAAATATAAAAATATAAGCTTTGTGGCTTAATTATTGTTGTGTGTTTGCTCTTTGTTTTTAGTGTTGGATTGTGTTTATAGGTTTATGATTGTGTTGTATATGAATGCTTTTATTTTTAGCTCTTTGGCTATGTTTGGCAGCTCCTTAGCCAAGCAGTAATCGCCGAAGATACGCTTGAATGTTGAGAACGCTGTT
>JARVJX010000123.1 GCA_029775995.1 Nitrososphaeria archaeon
AGTATGTCTCAGCAAGAAAGTTCGTGAAGATGGCCAAGGAGATGGCCATGAAGGCATACATGTACAATCTGTTCATAGCCATGGTATAGACAAAAAGATGGTGAGGTCATCCCAGTCCAAGATGCAACGAGCACAGATTCGTGCAACAAACCATTTTAAGCTTCTTATTTTTATTCAAAATGATGCAGGTTAGGTTCAAGCTATTGATAGATGGTAACGTGCAGAGGGTAAGATACAAATATTTAATTGCCTCTATAGCTAAAAAAACAAAATAACAGGTTACGTTAAGAACCTTGAAGATGGTAGAGTAGAAGTAATAGCAGAAGATAAAAAAACAAAATTTTGATAATTTCTTAAAGGGTATAAAAACTGTAGAACCTCCCATAGTCATAGAAAGTATCGATATTAAAGAAGAACCAGATACAACTGGCGGAGTAAATGAAAACTTTATAATCATAGAAAGTATCGATATTAAAGAAACTCCCCAAACAGGAGAGTGTAATACATTCAAAATAATAGTTAATAAGCTTGAAGAGGAGTTGATAGAAGGTTTAGGTAGTAATATAACTTATCTAATCTAATGACTATTTTAGGCTTACAGAGAGAGACTTTAGAAGAGATAAGAGCCATTAGGAAAGACCAAAAAGATACTTTGGAGGAGATAAAAGCTTTAAGAAAAGATCAGAGAGAAATCGTGGAGGAGATAAAAGCTTTAAGACAGGATTTAGTGGTATTACTTGATGAAAGATTGAGAAAAATGGAAGAAGATGTAGCAAGGATGAAAGCTAAACTTAACATTATTTGAGAATCTTCACTAAAGGTTAAAGATCTCTTTTACTACATCATTATAAACCTTTAAATCCCTTTCACTAAACAACACGAAGATCACTTCATCCAAAAGATCTTCCTTCTCTAAAAATTCTTTTACCTTAGATAAAGCTACTTTACTGGCTTCTTTAATAGGATAACCATAAGCTCCAGTACTTATAGAGGGAAAGGCTATGCTTTTTAATCCTTTGCTAACGGCTAACTTTAAGGAACTTTGGTAAGCCTTTGCTAAGAGCTCTGCTTCACCTTTATTCCCTCCCTTCCAAATGGGACCTACGGTATGAATTACATACTTTGCCTTCAAATATCCTCCCGTAGTGATAACAGCTTCTCCTACTGGAAGACCATGAGGATACTGATTTTCTCTTATCCTCTTGCACTCTTCAAGAATTCTTGCTCCACCTTTCCTATGTATGGCCCCATCAACCCCTCCACCTCCCATTAAAGTAGGATTTGCAGCATTAACTATAGCATCAGTGGCTTGCTCTGTTATATCGCCTTGGATTAGCTTCACCTTAGCTTTACCAACCTTTATTTCCATCATCAATTAATTTTTAATTGGCTATAAATTTCTTTAATAAGGCCTTAGGAATAAGAAACCTCCATCAACCACTATAACCTCTCCTGTAATGTAGCTTGCCTCATCAGAGGCTAAGAAAGCTACAACACTCGCAATTTCCTCAGGCTTACCAAACCTCTTTAAAGGTGTTAAATCTAATCTCCTCTTTGATGCTTCTTCATCAGCCCTTAACCAATAGGTCATCTCTGTTTCTATTACACCTGGAGCTATAGCATTTACCCTTATATTGGGAGCCAGTTCTATGGCTAAAGCCTTAGTTAATCCAACCATACTTGTTTTAGTTGGTGTGTAGGTAAGTCTATGAGGAAAGCTTGTAAGTCCTGCAATAGAAGTTATGTTCACAATACTTCCTCCCCTTTTCATATAAGGTACTGAGAATTTAGAACAAAATAAGGCACCTTTAACATTTACATCCATCATCCTATCCCAATCCTCTTCAGTAACTTCAGCAAGAGATTTGGGCTCAAAGAATCCAGCATTATTGACCAATATATCAACACCTCCAAAATGTTTTACAGTAGCTTCCACTAAACTTTTACACTCCTCTACTTTCCCTACATCAGCCTTAAAAAGAAGGCTTCTTTTCTCTCCTATTATTTCCTGCAATTCTTTTGCTTGCTTTTCACTCTTAAAATAGTTTATTACAACTTTACAACCTTCCTCTGTAAGCCTTAATGCAGTAGCTCTACCTATTCCTCTAGCTGCACCAGTTACTATGGCTACTTTACCACTAAGGCCCTTCATAACATAAGCCAAGAAGCAGATAAATAAATACTTTAAGCTCAGGAGCTTTTAAGCTAAAGGCTATAGTATGTGTAGCTTACCTCATAGTAAGAGCTATTAACTTACTCTACCTTAACCCTTTACATGAGCCTCTTTGAGCTTGAGGATGAGCATTTAGCTAGAGTATACCAGAAGCTACCCTTATGTATAGTTAGGGGGAAAGGAGCCTTAGTCTATGATGAGAAAGGAAACGAATATGTTGATTGTATGGGAGGCTATGGAGTAGCTATAGTTGGTCATTGTAATGATAGAATCGTTAGAGCTATCAAAGAGCAAGGGGAGAAATTAATGATTTGTCATGGTTCCCTTTATAATGATGCTAGAGCTGAATTGATAAGCAAGCTTCTTAAGGTTAATCCTCCAGAGCTAAATAGCTTTTTCTTTGGTAACAGTGGTGCTGAAAGTGTTGAATGTGCCCTTAAGGTGGCAAGAAAGAAGAGTGGAAAAATGGGGGTAATTGCTATGATGGGTGGCTTTCATGGTAAAACTCTAGGGGCTTTATCAGTAACCTGGTCTCAAAAATACAGAGTCTCCTTCGAACCTCTTTTACAGGGAGTTAAGTTTGTAAAATATGGAAGCGTTGAAGAAGTTGAGAGGAGTTTAGATAATAATATTGGATCAATTATAGTGGAGCCTATACAAGGGGAAAGCGGTATTCATCTACCCCCCCAAGATTATCTTTTTAAGCTTAGAGGGCTATGTAATGAAAGAGGAATAATCCTAATCTTTGATGAAGTTCAAACGGGCTTTGGTAGGACAGGTAAATTCTGGTGCTTTGAGAATTATAATGCTATACCTGATGTTTTATGCTCAGCAAAGGGTATAGGAGGAGGTTTACCTATTAGTATAACTATGGCTAAGAGAGAGGTAATGGAAGCTTTAGAGCTTGGGGAGCACACTAGCACTTTTGGGGGTAATCCTTTAGCTTGTAAAGCTGCCTCTGCTGCCATAGATTCCCTCATTAAAGATGGGCTAATAGATAATGCAAAGAAGATGGGTGATTACTTTATAAAAAGGTTAAGGGAGCTCAAAGATAGGTATAAGATAGTTAGAGATGTAAGAGGTTTAGGCTTAATGATAGGTGTTGAGCTAAGATTTGAAGTTAAAGATGTAATTTTGAGGGCTCTTAAGAAAGGGGTAATAATGCTTTACGCTGGAAGAAATGTGTTAAGATTTTTGCCTCCTTTAGTAATTGAAGAGAAACATATAGATAAAGTAATTGACACATTAGAGGAAGTGTTTTCCATAGAAGAAGAGGAAAAATTGGGTAAAAGTTACGCTAAAACTCCATAGTCTTTCCCCTAACCTGTGATTTGCTCATTTGAAAAAAGAAAGTGTAAAACTATTAATTTAAAGAGTAAGGAATAGGCTTTGAACTAAAATACACTTGCTCAATGGTTTCTAGGTTAATTCTGTCTAGGTCTTTATCTTATATTAAGGATAACCGTAAGTTTAATAATCACTTTACCTTAACTCTTACCATGCCTCTTACCTTTGAATTCATAAGTATAGGAAATGAGCTATTAACAGGAAGAACATTAAATACCAACTCCCAGTGGTTAGCCCAAGAAATAACTTCTTTAGGAGGTTATGTTAGAAGGATTATTACTGTAAGAGACGATATAGATGAAATAGCATCAGCTTTAATAGATTCTTTAAGAAGAAAGACCCATTGGATAATCCTCTCTGGGGGCTTAGGTCCAACTTACGATGATAAAACTTTGGAAGGGGTTAGTAGAGCTTTAAATAGAGAATTAGAAATTAATCCTAAAGCTTTAGAAATGGTAAAGGAAAAGTATGAAGGAAAGGCTGAGCTTACTGAAGCAAGGATAAAGATGGCTAAGCTTCCAAAAGATTCTGAACCTCTAAAAAATTCTGTAGGAACAGCTCCAGGAGTCCTCCTAATGTATAAAAGAAGCAAAATAGTTTGCTTACCAGGAGTTCCAGCTGAATTGAAAGCCATCTTTGAAGAAGAAGTTAAGCCTTTAATTCTTAAAGAGATGAAGAGAAAGTATAGTGTAATAGTTACTTTAGAGATTTATGAACTTATGGAATCCTCGTTAGCCCCAATTTTAGATGAGGTAGTAAAAGAAAATCCTGATGTTTATATTAAGTCTCATCCTAAAGGTAAAGAAGTTGGTGCCCCTAAAATTGAATTGGATATAAACGTAATTCATGAGGATGAAAAAGAAGCGAGAAAGAGAGCTATGGAATTGGCCCATAGGCTTAAGGAGAAGATTATAGAAAAGGGAGGAAAGGTTCTCAAAAGTTAGGCTAGTTTAAGAGGATTTTAGAATTTAAAAATAGTAGAGGACAACATTTGGTTCCTTCTCGCTTATTCGAACCACCTTCCCATTTTTATTATAGGGTTTATTCATACTCTATATTACCCTTATGGTAACCTTTTTAGATTAGGCAAGGTATATATTTCCAGCCCGCATTATTAATTGCTCTTCCACCTTAGAGCTAAAACTTTCTGCATGATTCTTACTACTTAGCTATGCCTCTTTCTTATCAGATGCTAAATTATATCTTACTCCCTGAATAGGTTCTTCAAACTTATATAATTTCTCATGGCATTTAAAAGTAATTACATTAAATAGAGTTAAGGATGAAGCTTACATAAATAAAAAGATAACGCTCTTGTCTCCTTAGTGAATGGTTATCGTTATTAACCATTTGTATGCTGATCTAGATCTTTCCACTATGTTCTAGCGTAAGCTGAGGCTCCAATGCTTGGAGGAGGCTTTTCTCCTAGATATTCCTCGCTTAGGTCTTAGGAAGGTTCTTAGGTGCCAGTTGTAGCTCTCACACCCATTAACGTG
>JARVJX010000124.1 GCA_029775995.1 Nitrososphaeria archaeon
TAAGAAGCTTCGTAACATGATCCAAGAAGTTAGGCTGAAGGTCTTACATACAAAGGGCCCATCAGAAGAATGCCAATTAGGGAAGCATGGTAACTATCCAGTTATGGACCAACCCACTAATAAGAAAAATCTTAAATAGAGAATTGAGAGCTCGCTATTCCTTAATTATTTTAAATAATCCTAAGGAGAGAATTGGTAGTATAAGGGTAGCTTCACCTGAAATAGTTACTTGCTTAGCTTTTAATCCTACTTTTCCCCAAGAAATAGCTTCCTTTAACCTTGCCCCACTTAAACTACCATCATACTCTGATGAGGTGGTTATATAAACTCCATAGTCTAATCCCCCTTTAAATTGACTCCACCATAAAGTATGATGCTTTGAAATACCACCTCCAATGATTAAGGCACCTCTTTTCTTAGACTCAAAGAACTTTTCTGATAATAAATTCTCGTCCTCAATTATATCGATTCTAAAATCCTTTTTTGTTTGAGAAAAGAGCCATACAATATTACCTATAGCACCATCATAAAAGCCTGGAACTATTACAGGTATATTATTCTTATAAGCCCAGTATAGGAAAGAAGATTCTTTATTTATCATCTTTCCTATTTCCCAACAAAATTTATAACAAGAAAAGCTTCCGATATTTTTAGAATAAGCATCTTTTAGTAAAGATAAAATCTTATCTTCGATAAGCTTGCCATAACTTTCTTTAGGTATAAGAATATTACCTAATCTATGATACCCCTTTTTATATAATTCTTTATCGTTAAGGTCAAAGCTCCCATGATAGTAAGAAGAGAAGCTTCTGCTCAAATCGTGGTCTAAAGCTCCTGTTGTGGTTATGATTAAATCAAACCATCTTCTCTTTACAAACTCTTTTATGATACCCCTAACTCCTGTGGAGATTATGGAGCCTACAAAGGATAAAATTCTTAGACAATCTTTTCTCATGAGCATGATTTTAAGTACATCATAAGCCTCCCCTAAAGACTTCGCTGAAAAGCCTCCACCACTCTCCATGGCTTTTAAAAGACCTTGGAAATCCTTAATATTCTCTAAATCGAAATCTATTACCTCCCTTAACTTCATTCCTGCTCACCTTTCTTAGATTTCCATTCTAAAAACTCCCTTTTTTCCCAAGGATAAACTATCCATTCCTCTACTTGTTGGGCGTAAAAGTCAGGTTTAAACTTTGACCAAGGCTTTATATGGAGGGTAGCGCTTCTGATACTCTCTAAAGGAATCTTAGAAATTTTATCAAAGCAGTATCTCATGGTTTCTCCAGAATCACAAACATCGTCCACAAGTAGAACTCTTTTACCCTTTAACAGTTCTTCATTTACCCATTGATAGGCTTCTATTCTATCCTTTAATCCAATATTTACATAGTTTTTAACTCCTAAACTTAGCATATCCTTAACCCTTAACTCATCAGATAAAAGTCTACTTACTATTATTCCTCCCCTTAATAAGCCTATAATAAGGTTAGGCTCATATTTCTCTGAAATATTATAAGATAGTTTTCTTACCAAATTTATTATTTCCTTCCAGCTTAAAAGCAAGAATTTTTTGCCTTTAATTGTAATTCTCTTCATAATTTAAAATTAGAAAAACTCACCTATAAGCTTAAAAAATAAAATTACAATTTATTCAGCTACAGTTATAGCCAATCCTCTTACAATATACCTGTGTATAAAGATATAAAGTATTATGGGAGGTAAGGAAATCATTATTACAGAGGCCATTAGTTCGCCCCAATAGGTGAAACCAGAGGCTGTAGTAAATAAGTATAAATTCACAACAGCTGTTCTAGTTTTCTCAGTGGTTAATACACTTGGGAACATGAAGTCATCCCAACCGTAGAGAAAGGCTAGAAAGAATACAGCCAGGATAGCTGGTTTAGCTAAAGGGAGAACCACTTTGAAGAAGGCTCCAAAGTATCCCAAACCATCTAGCATGGCAGCCTCTTCAACATCTCTTGGAAGTTTAGAGAAGAAATCTGTTAGTATCCATATAGAATAAGGAATTGTGAAGGTGAGAAAGGCAAACCATAGACCTGGAATGGTATCGGTCAAATTTAATTGGGCAAGGATAACATTAATAGGAATTAAGAGCAAAACATAGGGAAATAGAAGGGCAAAGACTATCATGGAGAAACCTAATTTTTTACCTCTAAATCTCCTTCTAGCAAAGGCATAAGAGGGAGGAATAGCTATTAAAAGGGATAAGAGCCCAGCTCCTATAGCTGAATAAACACTATTCATTATGAAATGACCCATGTTGTAAAGGGTTAGTGCACTAATCCAAGTTTCAACGGTAAAATTGTTAGGAATCCAATGCCATACGCTATAGGCTTCGGCTGATGGTCTAAAGGATAAAGTTATGGCTACAGCTATGGGAAAGATGGCTATAGATAGCAATATAGCTAAAGTTATCCCTATAACGATCTTTTTAAGCCTTGAAGCATTTTTTGGGCTCATCTTTTCACCATTACCCTATAATAAATTAGGACGAGGGGGACTATAATTAAGAGAAGAAGTATCCCCGCTGAAAAGGCTTCACCAAAATTAAAGGCTTGATAAGCCTTCCTATATATAAAGAGGGCAGTGTTTGTGGTAGAAAAGCCTGGACCACCTTCAGTCATCATATATATTTCAGAAAATTTAGATAGGTTCCAAGAAATACGGAGTACTAAAACAACAATTATAGCTGTTTTCAGCTGGGGAAGGGTTATATGTATGAATCTTTGCCATACATTAGCTCCAAAGACCTTTGCAACATCATAAAAATCCTTAGGAATTCCTTGTAGA
Organism: Nitrososphaeria archaeon; assembly: GCA_029775995.1. Taxonomy (GTDB): domain Archaea; phylum Thermoproteota; class Nitrososphaeria; order Nitrososphaerales; family JARVJX01; genus JARVJX01. The sequence continues at coordinate 2,815 of JARVJX010000124.1, forward strand.
GCTGCTAAAAGAATTAAAAATACAAAGGGCCAAAATTTCCAAGCGTTTGCAAGGGTAACAGCCCAGGCAGCAAAATTTGAATCGGTTAGCCATGGGATGAAACTATCAATAACCCCAATATCGTAAAGGAAAACGTTTAATATACCAAAGTTAGCATCATACATAAATTTCCAAACACCTCCTGTAGCCATTTCGGGCATAGCGTAGCCTATTAGGAGTATTCCTGCTATAATTGATCTCCCCCTTATGGGCTCATTTATCACTAAGGCTGCAATTAAACCTAGAAAAAGTTGAATGGCTGTAGCAGTAATATAAATCCCAGTAACCTTTAAAACATCATAAAAAATTGGTGAGTTAAATAATTCAATATAATTTGTTAGACCTATAAAGGGTGGTTCTTGCACAACAATATATATCCATCTGTGAAAACTCATCCAAACTCCAAAGAGAAAGGGATACCAGAGAAATACAATTAAATAGGCAATTACAGGAAGAAAAAATAAAAGGGTGGAAAGGTTATACTTCCACTTAGCCATGTTTTCTACTACTTCGCGAAGCCCAAATCTCTGATTAACTTCCTTACTTCTTTTGCAGCGTTATTCATAGCCTCCTGTACTGGAACTTGCTTTAACCAAGCTTTTTCTCCCCATCCTGCTTGAATATCATAAAGCATGCTTACCACTGCTGGGAAGGGTGGGAATAGTAAGTTTTTCGTGGTGTCCTTCATCATGGGCCATAAAGCCTCGATATGTTGTAAGGAGAAGTCATCTTTTGCTATCCTTTCTTTAGCTTCCTTTAGCAAAGCATCCATAACCTTTGTGCTCGCTGGTATTCCTCCTGAGAAATCATATACATCTCTCTGAGCTTCTTCAGTTAGCCAAGAGCTTGCAAACTCAAAGGCTGCTTCATAATCCTTCTTTGTAGCTTCGGGTCTCTTTAGTATGGCAAAGCCTAAGGGTGCTACCAACCCCCTTATTCCAGAGCCATAATCTGCACCAGGTACAAACTGGATAGTACCTGTTTTCAAGAATTGAGGTTGTCTTGTTTCTGCCAAAGTCCTATCCCTATCCATGATAACACCAACGTTTATAGGCTCTGATTGAGTCATGGCAACTGTTCCCTGCATTAATAGCTCTGCAATTACTTCATCACTATTTCTTGGAGCCGCTGGTGAAGAAACCTTTGACTCATGTACAAAATCTACCATAGCCTCCATGGTCTTTACCCAAGGCCACTGATCTAAGTAGGTTTCAGACCAATCTTCACTTAACCAATAGCCAAGCTTTTTATCGTGAGCTATAGCCCACTGAGGCCATATGGTATCTGTAATATCAAATCTTGTTCCACAGAGCTCAAAGCCCCATACAGTTTTTCCTAAACCTTTGAAGTGATTGTTTATTTGTAAGCCTATCTCCTTTAATCTATCCAAGCTATTTATCTTTTTGATATCATCTAAAGTGAATCCAGCTTCCTTTATCAAATCGGTTCTTACCCAGAAATAGGATTGATAGGTTGTACAAAAGGGGAGAGCCCAGTACTTGAATCCATACCTCTCTTGATATGGTTTGTACCACTTTTCCTCAAAGGCTAAACACCAGTTATCCTGCTTCAGCTCTGGATGCTTGTCTAAGAACTCATCTAAGGGCACTACGGCATCTAAAATTATATACTGCCCATCCCAATGATCTACAGTATCGAAGAATAAAGGATGGGTCCCTGCTTTAATTTTACCCAATAGCTCAGGATTTATTATGGCAGTATAGCTATCGAAGCTAACATTTATATTATGGGTAGGATGTAGAGCATTAAATTTTTCCACCATTAACTTGCTGAATAATCTTGCACCAGCTGATTGAACGTTAAATATGTTTAGATAATCGATGGTTTTCTTAGCCACTGGCGTTGGAGTTACTTCTACCGTTTTCTCTACTGTTTGTGTTTGTACTACCGTTTCCCTCTTAACCTCTGTTTGTACTATAGTAGTAGGAGTACCAGCTACAGTAGTTACTATAGTCTTTTCTACTGGTCTCTCTATAGTTTGAGTTACTACCCTTTCAATAGGCTTCTCTACCGTTTGTACTTGTGTTTGAACAACTGTTTCTACTATTTTTTCAGGAGGTCTAGTGGCAAAGTATGCAGCTATACCTATAGCAGCTATAGCTACAGCACCTAAACCAGCATATACGAA
>JARVJX010000125.1 GCA_029775995.1 Nitrososphaeria archaeon
TCTATGTATTAATGGCAAGGGATATGGATACAAGAGAAGTCTTAGGGGTGAGAGTATCCTATACGAGAAGGGGATTGGATGCAGAGCCCTTCCTCAAACATATTCTTCAATACGGTGAGAATAAACCTATTATACTCGTGTATCGTGGATCTGAAGAATGGTATGTGAATGCATTGAAGAGGTTAGGATTGGATTATGAGCAAGTAGAGAGAGGGAGGAGGAATAGCATAGATTGGTTTCTCAAAGGTGAAGAGAAGAGGAGGCTTAAAGCCCTTTATAATAGCTTCCCCTTTAGAGCATCCATATCATCGATGACTAAATTCTTAAGTGTGTTCATAGGGCTCTAGTGTTCATAGGGCTCTATAATCTAGAGATTAGCTGGGCTTATCTTGACAATCCCAGCTATTTAAAAGGTAAGATTTAAATATTTGAGTTCATCCTCTCTATAAGAGGATGGTATGTATAGGTAAGGATCATAAAAAGAAAGAAGAGCAACTTGGTGCTATGCTCATCAAATCAAGGTTTACACATAGGTGTGATTATGGAAGTTTGTAGCTCTTGTGGTTTACCTATAGATTTATGCGTTTGTGAAGAGCTGGATAAGGAAGAGAGCAGGGTGGTAATCAGATTAGAGATGAGGAGATTCAAGAAACCTACCACTATGATTGAAGGTCTTAATAGTAAAAGATTAGATTTAAATAGAATTGCTCAACAGTTAAAGAGCAAGTTAGCTTGCGGAGGAACAGCTAAAGATGGCTATATTCTTCTTCAAGGAGACCATAGGGAAGCAGTTAAGGAGCACTTGATAAGGCTTGGATTCAGAGACTCATCCATCGAAATCCAATAAAAAGATAAGAATAGTTAAAAGGGGCTTAGAGGGTAAAGTCAAATATTGCCCCAATTGCTTTGAGGAGCTGGAAGTAGATGGCCCCTATTCAGGTTGGTTAATTCCTGAAGAGTATTACTGTAAAAAGTGTGGTTATTCAGGTCCCTTTGCCTTAGAAAAGGAGTATGAGTAACTTTAGTATATTAGAGAGAGTTGAAAAGTATTCCATTTTATCTATGGCTGGGGCTTTAATCCTATCTTATCCTTTAGGGTTTTATTTGGTTTATATAGGAAGGATGAGTGAGCAAGCTCTGAGCTATTCCTTTAAGCCCATAACCTTCTTTATTGCTGGAATTCCTCTACCCTTTAATGTATCTGTACCAATAGGATACCTTTTCTTCTCCCTTTGGACTATTTACATAATGTTGGGTTTTTTGGGTTTAAAGATGAAGATATCAAATCAGAGACCCTTTTTAAAGGCGTCCTATGCCTTTGCTATTTTATTTGTTATAAATAATCTTATAGAAATTCTTCAGGAGCGCTTAGGAATAGAAATAGGTTCCTTACAGAGAACTGACCCACTTAGGGATTTTACATCCTATTCTCTTGCTCCACTCACAGAAGAAATTGGGTTTAGAATAACAATTATAGGTTTAGTAGTAATAATTATGTTAACTGGGAAATTAAAGATGTCTGATCTTTTAAAGCTTCTTTGGCATCCTAAAGTGGAAAATCCTTCGGATAAAAGATACCTATATTTTGTTATTCTGGGTAGTGCTGTAATTTTTGGGTTAGCCCATATTTTTGGTGGTTGGAAGCTAGGAAAGTTTACTGAGGCTACTTTCTTTGGAATCTTCGCTGGAATCCTTTACATTAAGTACAGTTTAATAGCTCCTATTTTATTACACTGGTCCTTTAATTATGTCTTAACTTCTTACCACTATTTGTCCTCCTTTTTTCAAAAGGAGCTTTATGAAAGTATCTTCACCTATTTTTCCTATCTAATAGGAATAACCTTGCTATTTACCTACTTTATTAAAAAATTGCGAGTTATTCAGCAAAGAAGAAAGACTTAAGGATGGCTGAGCATTAGGTAGAAGAAAGAGGATAGTAAAGATTTAATGCAATTTTGATTAACCTATTGTCATGAGCAATGCTGAGATAGGTATAATTGGTGGTACTGGATTTTACAAATTTCTTGAGAAAGTTGAAAAAATTAGAATAGATACACCCTATGGAGCTCCTAGCGCGGCTATAAGCTTGGGCAACTTAGATCATGTTAGAGTGGCCTTTTTACCTAGGCATGGGGAAAAACATGAGTATCCTCCTCACAAAATTCCCTATTTAGCTAATTTATGGGCTTTAAAAGAGCTTGGGGTTAAGAGGATAATAGCTCCCTGTGCCGTTGGGAGTCTGCAAGCTCATATCAAGCCTGGAGACTTTGTGTTTTGTGATCAGTTTATAAATTTTACGAAGGATAGAAGGGATACCTTTTATGATGGGCCTATAACAACTCACATAAGCTCTGCTGACCCCTATTGCCCTGAACTTAGAGCTATAGCTATTGATGCAGCTAAAAAACTCAATTTAAGCCATCATGAAAAAGGTACCGTAGTAGTTATTCAAGGACCAAGGTTCTCTACCAGAGCTGAGAGCAGGTTCTTTAAGAATCAAGGATGGGAGATAATTAACATGACTCAGTACCCTGAATGTGTTTTAGCTAGAGAAAAGGAAATATGCTACCTCAATATCTCTTTGGTTACCGATTACGATGTGGGCTTAGAAGGAGATCCAAAGATTAAGCCCGTTAGCCATTCAGAGGTAGTAAAAGTATTCTCTGAAAATTTGGAGAAGCTGAAGGAATTGATTAAGTATATGGCTCCAAAGATACCAAAGGATAGAAAATGCATATGCTCTCAAGCCTTAAAGGATGCAAGAATTGAAACTAAGGATTAACTTTTTAATGGAGAAAGGTTTTCGTCTTGCGTAATCTTGCCCAGCAACCCTGAACCAATCTTTTCCCATAAATTTTTTATAAGGAATTACAGTAGAATTGTGATGAGATATGGAGAAGAAAGTTAGAATCGTTAAAGATTCTGAAGTTAAAAGGATAATTATTGCACCCCCCTCTGGTGAGAAAGAAAAAGTATGGCAAATCATGCTAATGGTGGAGCTTCAGGATGATAGCAAAATTGTTTTTGATCATGCTACTGTAGGAAATATATTAAGAAGTGGTGCTTGGGTTCTATACCATCCTCAAAGGAAAGCTATAGAATTAGTAGCAAAGAGACTTAGAGAAGAAGAAAGAAAAAAGGGCTTTGCTGAAGACCAACTCTTAGAAACTGATAGAGAAGAGGAGGAACTCATAAAAGAAATAAGTTCTCTTTTGAGTTAAAGGTGAAGGGAATGTGCATAGTTGGAAGAAGTGAGCTTATACCTCTGATACAGAAATATAAGTGCATTTATCCTTTTAACCCTAACAACCTTGATGGAGATGGTTATATATTAACGGTGAAATACGAAACCTCTCTTCAATACTTAGAGCATAAGAATTTGATTTCTCAGGAGATTGTATTTACTCCTCCAAATTACGTAGCCCATTTAACAGCAAAGAGCAAGTATGGAAGGATGGGTCTATCCTTTTTAAATGCTGCTAAGGTTCACAGTGGTTTCATTGGTAGACTAGCTTTAGAATTGGTGAATTTGAGTAATGATAGAAAGCCAATAGTAATAAAAGGGGGGGACCCTCTTATGCATATTGAATTTGTTGAGAGAATAGGAGAGCCTTCTCCTTACACTGGTGAATACCAATTCCAGTATATGAGTGATGATGAGGTAGCAATGTACATTAAAATCCTTGAAAAAAAATTTCCTAAGCTATTAGCTAAGGATTATCTCTTAGAAGCTTCTAAACGAAGGGTTAAAGTATAGATTTAAGGAAGGTTAAGGGCTGTTTTTATTCCCTTATATCTGTTTCTTATGGTAACTTCTGTTACCCCCGCTGCTTCTGCCACATCCTTTTGAGTCTTATTTTCACCCTCTAATACACAGGCTACATATAAAGCTGCGGCTACAAAGCCCATGGGATCCTTTCCAGCAGACATATGAGTATCCATAATTTTGTTTAGAATTTCTAAAGCCCTTCTTTTGGTCTTCTCTGATAATCCAGCCATATTAGCTATCCTTGGTATACACTTAACAAGATCTATTACAGGCATCTTCAAATCCAGTTCTCTTACCAATAAACGATAGCATCTACCAATTTCTTTCTTTTTCAGATTGCTTACAGCTGCTATATCTTTTAGGGTTCTAGGTGTTTCAGTATCTCTACAAGAAGCATATAAAGAAGCTGCAATTAGAGCTGATATGGACCTTCCTCTAACTAAGCCTTTCTCTAAGGCTTTTCTGTAAATATAGGCAGCTCTCTCTACCACCGCTTCATTCACCTTAAGCTTATCAGCCAATCTATCTAATTCACTGAAAGCTTGTCTAAGGTTTCTATCTAAGGGTTCATGCACTTGGCTTCTACTATTCCAGGTTCTCAATCTCTCAATTATACTCCTCATGGATGTAGATAAAGCTCTCCCAGAGGCATCTTTATCTTGCTGCCCTATCATGGTAGCTAGCCCCATATCGTGTATAGCTAAGGATGAGGGCATACCAGCCCTTCCCTTATCCTCCTTTTCCTCTTTAGAGAAAGCTCTCCATTCTGGCCCTAATTCCTCTATCTTTTCCTTTATAACAAAACCACAGTTACTACAGAACATCTCTCCACCCTCACTATCTGTTACCATCGTTCCCTTTCCACATCTTGGACATCTGTTTGAAGGAGACGAAATCTTATACTCTTTTTCCTTTATCAAGTAAAATCCCAACCAATTTCTACAAAAGCGATATATAAATTTTTCTAAAGTTTTGTTGCGTGACTTAGGTTTTTGCTCTGAGGGGATAGGTGCGGATATTAATTTTTGTGGCTTTTGCCTTCACCGGGTTTCATATGGCTAGGGATTGGGCTGGTTACAATGAGGCTTTGGTGAGGCGAGGTGAGGTTCTCCTAGACCTCAGCCTCCTCAGAGGCTGGAGCAGCGAGCTGGAGGAGATGAATGCTGGTAAGGAGG
>JARVJX010000126.1 GCA_029775995.1 Nitrososphaeria archaeon
AGCCTCCTTAACCATCCTCACAAGGTAATCCAGTCCACCCATAGAGTATGGAGAGAGGGAAATAGAACAAAAAGCCTAAGGTTAAATAGAATATACAGAATGAGAACGTTATCTTGACAATCCTCAATGTGGCTGTGGCAGAAAAGTTCGTCTCATGGTCTAAACTTCCTGTCATGTCAGCTTAATAACCCATAATCTATCCTCGTAGAAGTGCTGGGGAGGTGATTCTTAGCTAAGAAGAGGTACTGAAAGAGGTATGAGCGGAACTGGAGGGTCTATGAGAAATTCAATGGGTCATCAAAGCTAAGGATGAAGAGAAAGTCAATATGGGAAACCATTCATAACAAGAAAAGACCAAAGAATGCTAGAGGGATCTTATGAGGCTCGATGAAGCCCTCTTTACAACCAAGAAGCCAATCTAGGATTCATGGATGAAAGCCTCACTCCATCTCAATCAAAAGAGGTTGTGTCATTAATACACCATAGTAAGACATGTGCTCATAGAGGAGGTCTAAAATTTTCTTTTGTTTCATGGCATAAATGGATGTGGTGTGGCTATGCTTTCAGATATATCAAAGGCTATAAATGCTATATCATTTCTTAAGCTGATAAGGAGAGAGAATCCGGAGCATGTATATGCATAATACTCGATAACGCAAGGATACATATAGCAAGCTTAGTGAAGGAGAAGGCTATACAACTTGGCATAATCATCATCTCCCTACTACCATACTCACCAGACTCGAATCCTATAGAATTTGAATAGAAGGATTTGAAAAGAGAGTTAAGTAAGCTACTTGACTTCAATACAATGGTAGAGAGAGCAGAGAGAAGGTGCTAGAGATCTCTACCCCTATAAATTCTCTTTTTATTATATATTTAATAGTGTTAGATGAACCATGAGTTATAAAAGCTAAAATTATGAAGGCTCTAGTTTCTTAAGATTCTTTAATCCACATTCTATCTGTAGAGTGGTCCCTTTAACTTAACATCTCCTCCCTCTTAAAACTATAATTTTAAATATAACAGCTTAAAGTTATTTTTGTATTGAGTCTTTTAAAAATTTTTTCTCGTGAAGATATTGAAAAGATACATGAAGCTACCATGGAAATTTTAGAAAAGATAGGTGTGAGATTTAGAAGTGATAAAGCTGCTAAATATTTAAAGGATGTTGGAGTAATCTTTGATGAAAAGAAAAGGGCTTATATATCTAGATCTTTAATTGAAGAATTTATTAAAAAGGTACCAAAAAGTTTTACTTGGAGGGCAAGAAACACAAAAAACAATTTAGAGATAGGCTCTGGAAAGGTTCATCTTTTACCTAGCTATGGTGCAATATATATCCTAGATTTAGATGGAAATAGAAGGTTAGGAACCCTTAAAGATGTTGAAGAGCTTACAAAAATAACCGATGCATTACCTAATATACATGGTGCTGGAGGACTTATAGTTCAACCTTCAGATATAGAAGCAAGGGCATCTCATGCATATCTTTATAAAACTATGATAGAGAATACTAGTAAATGTGTAATGGGTTATACTCGTTGTATAAAGGATAACGATGTTGCCCTTGATTGTATGAGAATGGCATCTATTGTGTTTGGAGGGGAAGAAGAATTGAAAAAAGTGCCTACTGTAATGGGTTTAATAAATCCTAGAAGTCCTTTAGAGCATGATTCATCCATGCTCGAGAGCATAATAGAGTATGCTAAATGGAAGCAACCTTTAATAATAGCTTCGTTTGTAATAATTGGAGCTACTGGGCCTGTAACCCTTGCTGGATCTTTAGCGCAACATAACGCAGAGGTTTTAAGTGGAATATTATTGGCTCAAGTAGTAAACCCAGGTACACCGATAGTTTATGGATCTGCTACTGCTCCTGTAGATATGAAGAGTGGGAATCCAGCCATTGGTAGTCCAGAGGCTCTACTGTTTAATACTATGAGTGTTGAATTGGCTAAGTTTTATAATATCCCTTCTAGAACCTCTTTCCTCGTATCTGATTCAAAGATTCCCGATATACAGGCTGGATACGAGGTAGCTTTAGGTGCCCTTCTGGCTGGTACAGTTAAACCAGATATCAATCTGCATGCAGGTATAATAAATTCTTATTTAATGACTAGCCCAGCCCAAATGGTTATAAATGATGAAATTTGGAGTTACGTTAATAGATTTTTAAGAGGTATAGAGATAAATTATGATACTTTAGCTTTAGATGTTATTAAAAAAGTAGTAGAAAAGGGGCATTTCTTAGCTGAGGAACATACAAGAAGATTTTTCTTTAAGGAATATTATATGCCAGATATAGCAGATAGAAGTAGTTGGGATGAGTGGGTAAGAAAGGGAGGTAAAGATGGATTAAGGAGAACCATAGATAAGGCTAAGAAGATATTAGAAACCCATAAACCAGAACCTTTAGATCCTGATATTAAGAAGGGATTAGATGAGATAGTTAGAGAGGTAGCCAAGAGATGGGCATAAAAATTTGAAATAAAAAAATTAAATTTATTATATTGTAAAAATTGAAAAGTATAAAGTTTATAAATTTAAGAAAAGAATGTAAGATTAAATTTGATAATTTATTAAAGATTGCTAACGAATTAGGAATAGATATAGATGCTCCTTGTGGGGGGAGAGAGGCCTGTGGCAAATGTAGAATAGTAGTTCTTTCAGGTCAAGAATGCTTATCTCCTATAAAGGATTCTGAAATTAAATTTTTATCAAAAGATGAGATAGAATATGGGTATAGACTATCTTGCTGTGTAAATATAGTAAAGGAAGGGGAGATAGTTTTAGAAATACCAGCAGAAAGTCTATTGGGAATTCAAAGGATATTGATTAAAGGTTTAGAACCAGCCATAAAACTTAAACCAGAGGTGAATAAAATCTTTTTAAGAATTAAGAAGCCTGATCTAAAAGATCTGAGGGCACATACTGAAAGGATAGCTGAGACACTGAGAGAAAAAGGGATAAAGGTAAATAAGTTCTCCTATACTGTTTTATTAAATTTGCCTGAGGTAGTTAAAAATTCTAATTGGGAGATCACTTTAGCCATTAAAAATGAAGAAGTAATTGCCCTAGAAGCCTATGATGAAGCAGATAAGCTTTTTGGAATCGCTTTTGACATAGGAACAACAAAGATAGTAGGATATTTAGTTAATCTGAAGGATGGTAACAATTTGGCCAGTTATTCTTTAATAAATCCTCAAATATCTAAGGGAGGAGACGTTATAACAAGGATCTCCTATGCCATGAAGGATAAAGATAAACTTGAAGAAATGCATCAATTACTTATATCAGCAATAAATGAAATAGTTGGAAAGTTATGTAAAAAAGCTAGATTAAAAAGAGAAGATATTCTTGATATGGTGGTAGTTGGTAATACCGCTATGCACCACTTCTTTTTTAATATCTCTCCCATACCTGTTGGTTTATCTCCATATACTGCAGTAGTAGGTAGGGAGATAGAGGTTAAGGCTAAAGATTTAAGAATAGAGATAAACCCAGAAGCGTATATTTATTCTCCTCCTAATGTCGCTGGATTTGTTGGGGCTGATGCTATAGCTGATATATTAGCTAGTGAGATATACAAAAAGGATGAATTATCTTTATTGGTAGATATTGGAACTAATGTTGAAATAATTTGCGGAAATAAAGATGGACTTCAGGCTTGCTCGACTCCAGCTGGTCCAGCTTTAGAAGGTGCAGAAATAACTTTTGGTATGAGGGCTGTTAGAGGAGCTATAGAGAGAGTATGGATAAATCCAGAAGATATGAGTGTTAAATACAAAGTTATAGGTAATGAAAAGGTTAAAGGAATATGTGGTTCAGGAATAATATCTGCCATATCTGAAATGTTAAAAGTAGGTTTAATAGATAATACTGGAAAAATAAATTATGAAAATAATAGGATTAAAAAAGTGAATAATGAATACGCTTTAGTGATAGCCTATAAAGATGAGACATCAATAGGAAAGGATGTGTTAATTACTCAACAAGATATTAGAAAGATTCAATTGGCTAAGGCAGCAGTTTATACTGGTATAACTCTCTCTCTTAGACATTTAGGTCTAAATTTTTCTGATATAAAAAGTATGTACGTTGCTGGGTCCTTTGGAAATTATATAGATCCTTTAAGCGCTAAGATTATAGGCATGTATCCAGATATACCTCTTCAAAATATAAAACTTTTAGGTAATGCAGCAGGAACAGGAGCTAGATTACTATTAAAATCCTCAGAATTAAAGAAAGAAGTTAAGGAGATAATTAAAAAGACAAAATACTTTTTGTTAGGACATGAAGAGAGTTTTCAGAAAGAATTTATAGACTCTCTTTACTTGCCTCATAAAGATTTAGACCTTTTTCCTACCATTAAAAGGTTAACCCTCTTATCTGGTTAATGGTTGTTTAGCATTAGATACATTTTTCTTGGCTTGATACTTCTAATGCTTATCTTAATCTATCTTTTTCTATGCTGAAGCTAGAGTCCTTTATTCCTAATGAGGAAGATTGCTTTACTGTTTTAAGGAAGATGAGGTGGCCTGAAGGTGTCTTATGTCCATCCTTCTAATTCAAGAATGTGATGAAGTAGGGGCATTATGGCCTAGCTCATAGGTATCTATGTAATGTAAGGACTGCGGCTCTGTATTTAATAAGACTGGAACTATATTTCATAGGTCTAGGGTCCCTTTAAGATGGTTCTTTAAAGCATTCATGGTTCAGTCTAAAGCATCCATTGAGCCATCCAATATGCTTAACATGTACCAGGAGCCTATGTATAGGATGGTAAGGAAGCTGAGGGAGAGCATGTATCTGAATAGAATAGAATAGAATAGAATAAATGAGAAGCTAAAGGGAATAGTAGAGATATGAAACCTACGTGAATTCAGGCCTTAAGGGGTAGAGGGACCTA
>JARVJX010000127.1 GCA_029775995.1 Nitrososphaeria archaeon
AACTCCATACATCAAGCCGAAGAAGAACTCGAAGGTGAAGGCAAAAGGCTCACAAATGGAGGAGCATGATCAAGCTATACAGAGAGAATAAAGATGAGTTCAACAAGCATCACCATCAACCCAGAGTCGAATCCGTATACTCGGTTCTGAAGAGGGTATTAGGCAATGCCCTATCATCAAGAAGGAGGAGAAGCCAGAGAAAGGAGCTCTACCTAAGGGTCATCAACTAAACATAGGAATAGCCAACATTACATCCATAAAGGAGACTGTGAAGTAGCTTTTCTGCCACAGCCTAATCACTCGATGATCAAAAGTTCTAGAGGGGAGGTTGGTCTGAAAGGAAACATTTGGCCTAGCCCCTTTGAAACGTAAAGCTTTACATTTTCCTCCAAATTATAGAGACCTCTAACATAAATTGAATTAGATAAAAGGGCTAAACTTCCCAATACTACTCCTCCATGCGTATGTCCAGCCATTATGAAGCAATTTCCAGAAATTTTTTTAGCAGCATTTGGGTCGTGAACTATAACAATACCCTGAGCCTTTAATTCTGAATAAATTCTGCTATCCCTCCAATCTAAACCGTAAATCTTTCCAATGAGACTTTGCTCAGTTGAGTCGTAAAGGATCTTAAACTTGTTATCCTTAAGAATTTTAGCCAGTTCGCCTGCTTTACCGCTCCAGTAATCATGGTTTCCAAGAACAGCAAACTTTTCCCTAGCTTCTAAGTTAGAGATGTATCTTATAACAGCTCTAAAATCATCTGTAAACTCATCTAAAATATCCCCTCCCAATAAAATTATATCTGGTTCTTCCTTTTTAACAAGCTCTAAAATTCTTTCTTCAACTTCACCAAATTCATGAATGTGAGTATCTACTAAAAAAGCAATTTTTGAACCAATGTTTAAGTTAAGTCTAGTTATCTCTAAAGACCTTGTTTCATAGTATGAGTATCCTATGCCTAAACCTAAGGCTGAGATAGAAAAGCTTTGAAGAAATCTTCGTCTTTTAATCTTCATCATCCTTCAGCTTGCTAAGATTCACTTTTTTAAATTTATTATATCCTATTGAGTTAACTTAAGTTATGCTCTGGTATATCATTAAGTTTAGCATTACAGTTTTAGGTTCAGCGTATAGGTACACCACTAAGCAGTATATGAGTCTAATCTAAAGGCTCAGAACTCAAGATCCAGCTCATCTAATCGCGAGGGCTCTTGTCCTCATCGCCATAAAAAGTTAAATTTATTAAAATAAAAGCTTAACTGGAATGGTTCACATAGATACCACAGCCTCCTTAGAAAGTTTTAGAAGATTCCTTATAGTAAGTACTTGTAAATCCTATATTCCTGAGAGTTACTGGAGGGATAATGAGGTCTTTCCTGAAAGAGAAGGAGAACAGGGCTCCATTTACATTGAGGCTGCTGATAAAGTTACCTTAAAGAAGATTAGGGATGTAACCTTTATAAATGCAAGGGATGTTTTGGGGATAATTTACGTTTCTAAGAGTGGTAACACAAAGCTTAAGTGGAGGCAAATTAGAGGGAAGATGGGTAAAGTTACAGGTGAAGCCTCTGCAAATTCTTTGGTGAACCTTCTAACTGCGAGGGTATTATCTAGAGAATACGCTGAGCAGCTAATAAAGAAAGAAGGTAGCAAAGAATTGGAAGAATCTTTAAAGGAAGAAGACTTAACTCAAGAAGAAGTTAAAGGGAAACCAACTAATTTATAAGGCTCTGTTATTTACTTTAGGTGAGAAAAATGGTTTTGGTTAAAGTCTTTAGAATCACAAGTGTTAACGACCCTGAAACTGGTCAGCCTGGAAAGCAGATAGAGTTGGTAGAGGTTAGACCTAGAACTCAAAGCTTTGATGTTAGAGAAGAAACCCAGCTCATAAAGAGTATAATGTCTCAATTACAATCCTTTGGGATATTACCTATAAGAGGAGATTTAAGTATACCTAAGATGACCCTCTTTCTAACAGAAAGAGAGTATGAGATGCTAGGAATTAGATTTGAAGTTAACGATGTTTACAATTTAACAATAAAGGATGGATCCTTTAAATTTGAGAAGCCTGAAGGAGTTTAATAGCCCTTTAAAAAAAGATTTTTTGCCTGCTCTAATTCTTCTTTAGTATTTACATTAAAGAGAAAGGTAAGATTTTTATCGAAGGTCCTGAGCTCATCAACGCTAATATAGTGAACCTTTTCTAATCTTTTTATCATGCTTCTATTATCAAGCTCTCCCTTTCTTAAGGAATTTAGAGAAGCCTTTAGGGTTTTCTTCCTATTATATATGGCATGTAAAGGCTCTATTTTACCATTCTCCCATATAGGAATACAGGCATCATAATTGATGGCTTTATCAAACATATAATCTATAACCTTTAAATTGACTAAAGGCAAATCACAGGCAATTATAGCCACATAATCGCTTACCATATTTTTCAATCCATAATAAATTCCTACTAGAGGAGATCTCAAATCTCCTTCCTCTAAAATTACTTTACCAAGGCCCTTTATAGCCCCTTCATAAATCTCTTTATTCTGAATTTTACTTATAACTATACAAAGCTCCTCTACCATTTTATTTAGCCTCTCAGCTATAATAGAGACTAAGGGTTTATTCATTAAAAGAATAATGCCTTTATCCCTGCCCATCCTAGAGCTCTTACCACCTGATAAAATTAAAGCCCCCCTTTTCATCAAAATCACTTTATTAGAAGGTAAACTTTATCTAAAATAGTATTGTAATCCCTTTATTATAAACTCAATGGCTATAGCTGCTATTAGAATGGCCATAAGCTTAGATATTATAAGAGAACCCCTCTTACCCAAAATTCTGTAAATTCTATCCACTTGGCTCAGTATAAGCCAAGTTATCACCATGGCTACTATTACACTTATTAAGCTTACAATTAAGCCTGAGGATTGCATGATTATTAAAGTAGTGGTTATAGCTCCAGGCCCCACTAAAAGAGGGAAAGCTATAGGAACTATTCCTACTTCTTCTGAAGAGAAGAGCTTTTCTGTTAAGCCTAAACCTAAAAGCATCTCAACAGAGAGAATCATTAAAAGAATTCCTCCAGCTATCATAAAGCTTTGTAAAGATATATCAAAGAGGGCTAAAATTTGCTGACCAGTTAAGGTAAAAAGGATTAGTAAAATTATAGATGTTAAAATTGCCATTTTTAATATAGATCTTCTTTCTTCCTTTGTTTTCTTTTCTGTTAAACTTAAAAATAAAGGTATCAACCCAATAGGATCCATTATGATAACTAAGGCTATAATTCCTTTGATTACTTCACTAAAAGTTATTTCTACCATCCTTATAACTATTAAAGAATTTTTATATGTAATATAATAAGTTTTTAAGGGGGGACGTCGTCTAGAATGGTTAGGACGCTGCTCTGACGAGGCAGAGGTCGTGAGTTCGAGTCTCACCGTCCCCATACAATAAATTGTCTTATCTTTCCTCTAAATTTAGTGTATATTAAATGGTTCCAACTTAAATCTTCCTGAATGGTGAGAAAAAATACAACTTAATTAACAAAATCTTAATAAATCATTTAAGAATAACAGTTAAGGTGAGATATTTGTCCTTAGAGGCTACTTAAAATGCTATAAGTACGGTGCTAATCATTGGTTATTCAATTCTTATGTTCTATATGTCTTCAAAAATTAGACTTTCTCCCATTAGGAGCTTATCTATTCTATTATCTTCTTTCTTTCTCCTTCATGGTTTATACCATCTTTTAGGAACTTTTGAAGGAACCTTTGAAGTTGAGTTCCTTGAATTTGTGGAAGATGTGGTAGTGGAGCCTTTAAGTTGGGCCTTGTTTCTTGCCTTTTCTATCTACTTCGCTAAAAGAGGTGGTTAGAAGTGTCTGAGCTTGCAATTCAGATAGGTGAAACTATATCTTTTATACTTATCCTTCTTTCCTTTGCTATTCTAACATCTTTAGCTTTTAAGGCTAAAAGTATAAGAAGCCTTCAGTTTCAGTTATTTCTTTTTGCTTTAATTTTAGTTATATCAGAAGTTCCATTAATGTTAGAATCCTTAGGATTTCTTAGCCTTGAGCCTATAAAAACTACTTGGCTTAGCTCTACATACTATATCTATGGTTATACTTTCTGGATTCATACTTTATCGCATATACCAATTCTTAAAGAGATGAAGAAAATGAGTAAAGAGAAGAATTTTGAAACTATATTTCTTGAAGCAATAGAAGAGGCACTAATTAGCGTCTTTGGTAAAGAAGCTTACAAAGCTGTAAATTTTTATGTGGATCCCCATATTGCTGTTAATGACCCTGATAATTATGCCAACAAATTGGAGAAGATGTTCTTGGATGGTGCAAAAGTAATCATAGATAGAATCATTGATACTTTATGTAAATTTATGTAAAAAGGCAAAAGTAGAGATGGTGGAAGGGAAGAGTCTAGGCTAATGTGTAATCTAGGCTAATGTGTAAGGATCATTAAGAAAAAATTCTTTAAATTTCCACCTTAGATTACTTTGATTATTTTTATTAGGTTTCATTTAGTAGAGAGTAAAATTGATTCCTTTATCCTCTTTTATTATCATAGCCTTTAGTTCCTCCCAAGAGCAATGATGAGTGAATCAAAATGGTCTAGAGCTAACTTTGCCACTTCAAGCATCAACACATTTTGAGAGGGCTCTATTACCAAATACTTATTATATAAAATGAATTACTCAAAGCATCGGGATTGTCAAGATAAGCCCAGCTAATCTCTAGATTATAGAGCCCTATGAACACACTTAAGAATTTAGTCATCGATGATATGGATGCTCTAAAGGGGAAGCTATTATAAAGGGCTTTAAGCCTCCTCTTCTCTTCTCTTCACCTTTGAG
>JARVJX010000128.1 GCA_029775995.1 Nitrososphaeria archaeon
AGTTCATCTTGCTGACCTCCCTCCTCCAACTCTTGACAAACTCAAGATCCAAGAGGAGCTCGCCCTGCCTGACATACTTGGCATCTATCTCTTTCCAGTTCATTCCATCAAGGAGGTACAGAATGCTATAAGAAAAAGTATGTCGAAAAAGATTGAGCAAATAGTTAGTTATGCACCAACCCAGTAAAAGCAAAAACCTTCTATACTGCTTTAAACCATGTATAGCTGTTGGAAAGCTTTGATCTTCAGGTTAAAGAGATAAAAGATAGGGAGAAGGAGAAGGAGCTTTATTCCCTATCCTGTGATATATTAAGGGCCTTGGTAATTCTTTACGGTTCAGCCTGGCATGATGAGCTCTTAACTACTTTAAGTGAACTTTGGTCTTTAGGAGGTTTTAGCCTTGAAGATAGAATTGAAAGAGAAAAGAATTTGGAAGAAGCTTTAAAGTTCTTGAATTCAAAAGGCATAATAAAATCTGAGAAAAGGATGAGAGGCTATCTTGAAAGAGAAAAGGCTTCAGAAGAGCCCTTTCATACTGTTTTAAAATTAAGTTCTTTGATAAGGTTATTCTCAGGAGATGCTCTAATAAATAGGTATAGAAGGGCTTCTATGGGCTATTAACTCATATCCAAGCTTTTCTATGAAAGATCCAAAGCATGAATAAAGCAATAGCTATAGAGATGGAGCTTATTATTATTAGTGTTGTGTAGGGACCAAAGAAAGTGTAGGGACCAGTCTCAATACCTCCAGGCAAATTTATATTCATCCCATAAAAGGAAGCTATAAGAGAAGCTGGGATAGATAAGGTAAATACTATGGTTAGCAAAGCAAGAATTTTGTTAGTTCTCTCTGTGCTAAGAATAAAATCGGTATCCTTATAAATTTCTACAGTTTCCTTGCTTTCTTCAAGTATCTCCCATATTTTTTCTACATGATCCTTTACATCATCAAAATAGTTTGAAAGATCGTATTCACTAAATTTTCTAGTTTTTAGGCTTAGCTCATCGATAATTCTCCTCAAAGGGTAAACTATTCTTCTTAGGTCTGCTATATTTCTCCTCATTCTAGAAACCTCCTTTATGGCTTCTATTTTCTCATCAAAGACCTTATCTTCTATGCTATCTAACTCCTTTAAAATATAATCTCCTAGGGGGAAAAGGTAGTCTACCAAACTATCTAAAATTCTGTAGAAGAGAAACACAGAACCTTTATTCATAAAGGCTTGAGCTTTTTCTTCATTCTCTTTACAGGCTTGAAAGATTTTCAAAAGGGGTTCAAGTTCACCTTGATGAACAGTAACTAAATAATTCTCTCCCAAGAATATGGATAGCTGGCTTGATCGGATGGTCTTATTATTTTTACTGTCAATTTCCATGACGGGAAAATGGAGAACTATGAAAAGATGGTCTTCGTAGGCATCTATTTTAGTAAGCTGAACCTTAGATAAACAGTCTTCTAAGTTCAGAGAATGAAAAGGATAACGAGAGCCTAAAAAATTCATGTGTTCTTGAGTAGGTTTCTCTAGGTTTATCCAAGTTAATTCTTTATAATTTACCTCTTCTAACCTTTCTAGCTTTTTTTCCTCCTTTATTTCCATTTTACTCTACATACCTAACTCTCTCATAAATATATGAGTTTCTATTTTTGTTCTTAGGTTTGTTAAGATACATTCACCCTCAAGAATTTTTATTTTATTTCTCAAATAGGCTGTTAAAAGTTTCCTTCCTTATTGTTTCACCTTATGGTCTGATAGCTCTAACATCAGCTTCATCCTATTTGATTAACAGTATTTACTTATAAAACAACGAATTTTCCAAAAATTCTGTAAATAAATCTAAGGGACGGTAACACTTTTTGCTAAATTTCTTGGATAATCTGGATTCAATTTTCTCTGAAGGGTTACATAGTAGGCTAAAAGTTGAAGAGGAATAACTTCAATTATAGGATAAAAAACTTCCATCACTTTAGGTATTTTAATGAAATCATCGTAAAGGGAATTGTTCTCATCGGATAAGCCTATTATTTTTGCCCCCCTTGCCTTCATCTCTGAAGCGTTATTCAAAGTCCTTTGATAGGTCTCATCACTAGGATTTATTGCCAAAGTTGGAGTACCATCAGAAATTAGAGCTAAGGGGCCATGTTTAAGCTCCCCAGCAGCCAAACCTTCAGCATGAATATAGGATAATTCTTTAAGCTTTAAGGCTCCCTCTAAAGCTATGGGGTAATGTAAAGCCCTTCCTATAAAATAGAAATCCTTGGAATCCTTATATTTTAATGCTAATCTCTTTATATCTTCTTCGAGCTTAAGAACTTCTTCAATGGAATTGCTCAAATTGTAAAGTTCCTTTATCATTGAGTTATCTCCCTTTAAGCTCAAACTGATTAAATAAAGTAAAGCCAATTGGGCTATAAAGCTCTTTGTAGCGGCTACCCCTACTTCTGGACCACAATTTAAGGGTAAGAAAAGATCCACTTCTCTTACAAGAGAAGAATTCACGTTATTTACTAAAGCGAAGACTTTAGCTCCTTTAGCTTTAGCCTCCCTTACACAGGAAAGCAGGTCTGCTGTTTCACCACTTTGGCTTATAGCTATAAGGAGAGTATCTTTATCTATTAGCTCAAAAATACTATCAAACTCACTGGCTATTAAAGCTTCTGAAGTTAGTTTGGGAAACTTTGCAAGGAGATAGGTAGCTAAAACACAGGCATGATAGCTAGTGCCACAGCCAGTAAAATAAATTTTTTTAGCCCTTTTTATACCTTCTAAGAAAGTTTTAAATCTCTTTTCATCCTGTAAAAGGGCTAATCTCACTACTTGAGTTTGTTCATGAATCTCTTTCAGAGTATAGTGCTCAAAGACTTTATTAGATAAATCTGATAACTCCTTTGCTACCTTTACAATATCTCTCTTAATTTCACTACCATCAAAATTCATTAGGGTTAAAGAATCCCTTTTAATAAAGCAAACTTCTCTATTATTTAGAAAAATCACATCATCAGTATATTCTATGAAGGACAAAATATCACTGGATACAAAGTATTCATCTTTTCCAATACCTATGGTCAAAGGAGAATCTAACCTCGCACCAATAATTAATTCAAGATCTTTTATAACAGCTAGTAAGGCAAAGGAACCTTTCAGCTTAGATACAGTATTTAAAGTTGCTTTTATATAATCCTTGTTGCTCTTATATTCTTCCTCAAGAATGTGGGCAATAATTTCTGAATCCGTTTCACTCAAGAAAGTATGGCCCTTAAGAATTAGCTCTTCTTTCAATTCATTACAATTTTCAATTATACCGTTATGAACTATTGCTATACCCTTTGAACAATCTACATGAGGATGAGCATTTTCCTCTGTTATTCCTCCATGAGTAGCCCATCTTGTATGAGCGATACCTAAGCAGGAGTTGGAGCTTAAATTAGAGATTTCTCCTTCTAATTCATTAACCTTCCCAACTTTTTTAAAAACTTCAAAAGAATCCCTAGATAATAAAGCTAAGCCTACCGAATCGTAACCTCTATATTCAACCCTTTTTAAACCCTTTATAAGTATGGGGAAGCAATTTCTATGGCCTATGTAGCCAACTATTCCACACACAGTTCTTTCTTTTTTTATAGACTTATAACTACAATAGCAATCCCATCTTTACAGGTAAAAATTTTATATTACAAGTAGTTAACCCTCTATGTGCCCTTTGTAATAAAAGAGGATAAAGAAGGCGAATATGAAATTAAGGAAGTTTATATTACTCAAGAACCTGAAAAGTTTAAAGTTTTAACAAATCCTATAGGTTGGAAGATAGTCAAGCTTTTAATGGAAAACCCATCCTATGCTAATAAGATAGCAAAGGAGCTAAAGATAAACCGACAAAATATTCACTATTACATAAAGAAGCTTGAAGAGGTTAAGCTAATTAAGGTTATAGAAAAGAAAGAGGTTAAGGGTGGCTTAGCAA
Source organism: Nitrososphaeria archaeon (assembly GCA_029775995.1). Lineage (GTDB taxonomy): Archaea > Thermoproteota > Nitrososphaeria > Nitrososphaerales > JARVJX01 > JARVJX01. Next base: position 3,960 of record JARVJX010000128.1, read on the forward strand.
AGTTATACAAATTAAACTATAGAGCTTTTGCCTTAGAGTTACCTCAAAAGGGAAGCCTAACAAAAAATTTATTACCTATGCCAAAAGTTTTAGAAAATTTTTTTCATCCTTTAATTTCTCAAAGTAAATTTAATGGTTATATAGTTGTAGGCTCACCTGAGCCCCATGGCCCCTATAAAGCTTCAGCTAGAGATGGTCACTATTCAGCCCAGTTGGCTCTATTTTTGGGTAGATACTGTGAGCTAATGGAGGATTTTATAGTTAAGTTAGATGTAGATGTTAAGGCTGAGAAAGAAATGAATAGAAACATGATATTAATAGGGGGGCCAGGGGTAAATTTGATAACCTATAGCATAAACAGCCATCTCCCAATAAGATTTAATGAAAAAAATTACTGGTTAGGTTTAGTAGAAGGAGATAAAACCTATAACCATGCTAGCGATGCTTTAATTGCAAAGATAAAAAATCCTTTTGACGATTCAAGCTTCATAATAATTTTAGCCGGATTTAGGCATATAGGTACTAAAGCAGCCATAATAGCTATAACAAAATATTGGAATGAGACTTTAAGAAGCTACAAGGGAGAAGAAAATTGGGCTATAGTAGTTAGAGGTTTTGATATGAATGGAGATGGAAAGATAGATTATACTGAAGTGGTTAGTGATCAGAATTTAAATAAAAGGTTAGGTTTATCACTCACTTCTTAGCAAAGTTAGTGAGAAAATTTGCTTTGTGGCTTAATTCTTTAAGTTTCTTATGTCTTGCTTTAATCTATGTATTGGTCTGTTGTTGATGAGAGGCTTATTAGGCGTGGTGAGCTTCTTCTTAGCTTGGACTTTCTTGAAGTCTATGA
>JARVJX010000129.1 GCA_029775995.1 Nitrososphaeria archaeon
TACGTCTAAGGATAAGCTCAACAACCTCACCATCCATAATGGTTAAGGATAAACGTATACTCCCAACCATATATGAAAATCGGAAGAGGAAGTAAATAACTTATCATTCACTAAGGAGGCAAGAGCGTTAATAAATAAAAATTTTTAAATTTTTTATAAAGAAATCCATTTAATACTTTAAAATCTTAAAGAAAGGAACTAATTGGCAATGTGCTGTTCATCAAACTAAGGGAGGCAAATTCGAAGATACAAAAGGGCTCAAATTCTGTTATCCCAGACCAGACGGCCTACACATTTACCCTAGATAGAAGAGAGGCCCTTTTTACAGGCTTTGCTTCACACAGTTTTGTCCTAAAACATTGACTCAAAGAAGGAAGGATCAGCAGAAGGACCTACTATAGGGCAAAAAGCTCCTGGCAAAGGGCTTTTAGGACAACACCCCTTTAATAGCAACGTTTTTATATGTTGGTGAGGTTAGTGGGTGTGGGTGGTGGAAGTGGGAGAAATTGTAGAGGTAGATGATAAAGGGAGGATAACTATTCCCGCTGAGATTAGAAGGGTAGTAGGTAAAAAAGCCTTTAAGGTGGAGCTTTCAGGCAAAGATATGATAGTCCTAAAGGCTCTTGAGGATAGACGTGAGCTCGTGAAGAAAGTCGCAGATATCAGACTTGTGGGCAATGGGGAGAAAGCCTTTGTAGACGCTGCTACTATTAAGGATTTCTATGGTGGGGTTAAGTATTGAGGATTATGGACTCTGACATTCTCTCTTACGCTTTATACGATGAGAGCCCGGCCCATCCCTATTCTTGGGAAGTCTTAGAGAGGGGTTTGCTAGGAGAGATTGAACTTTACCTAACACATACCACAATCCTAGAGACGTATAATGTACTCTTCTGGTTTTACAAGGTGAGGCCGCTAGAGAAACTTTTAGAGAAGCTCATGCTCACTGTTGGCGGTTTGAAAATCGTGGAACCCTCTATCACGGGCCTTAACATATCCTTAGCGGATAATATACCCCTAGGCGACGGCTTTCTTATAGCTACTGCCTTAAAACACCGTATACCAGTCATTGTTTCCAACGACTCACATATAGTGAGTAAGGCTCCAAAGCATAGCTTAATAACTGAGAACCCCATACCAAAGGATATAAGAGAAAGGCTAGCTGAGTGGAAGATGACGGAAACGACTTAAGGAGCTAGCACCCTCTGCACCATATTCAAAGACTAAAAATAGCCCGAATTGAGCTTTTTCGGCTAAAAGTCGCTAAAAGATGAATTGATTAAAATCGTTTCCGTAATGGCTGAAGGAGATGCAAGAGTTGGATTAGAAATTTTGAGAAGAGCGGGGAAGAAAGCTGAGGATAGAAAGGTTACCATTGAAGAGATAAAGCAATCTGCAAAGGAAGCTAAAAGGTTCAAAGCCTCCTTCTTTCAAAGTTAAATGAGCACCAGAAAATAATTTACGAGATACTAGGGAAGAAAAAGCGAATGCCATCAGGTGAACTTTACAAGAAATATTATAAGTTGGTCAAAAGCCCTGTCGTTGACAGAGCTTATCGCAATTACATGAAGAGAATGGTTGAGTTAGGTCTGGTGAGGTTTGAGGGAAAAGTTATGAAATAGTTCTGTGACCTGAAGAAAGTGTTAATTTCACTCTTGGCCCTTCTCAAACTTTTTCTTTAACAATTTCAGAATTTTACTTTCTCCTACTCGATCACAAACATCCCAAGCATATTCTAACATCTCTTCTCGTTGGCATACCCTCTCAAGATATTTTTTGGCTCTCAATCTTTAGCTCACCCATAATAGGTTTACCTTCCTGAATACGAAAATACCAGCTTGCACCTTCGAAAGGTCCTACGTTTGTATCCACCTTACTGACTATTTGTATAGTGTAAGCCGCAAGTATTTGTGCCCAGCCTACGAGTAACCCTAGTCTCCAGAATTGTTTAAGTATCATGTTCCCTCCTGTTACAAAATCACTACCAATGCAGGCAAAACTAGGTGTATAATTAAGGGGCGCTTAAAAGCAACTTATTTACACATGCCAAAAGGAGGAAAGCATTACTGCTAACAACCGATAAGGAACACTCAAAGGTAAGGGAGATCGAAGTTAAGCTCTTCGAGGTCTAAAGCCGCCCAAACTTGCTTTTTGGGAAAATTATAAACCGAAGTCTAAACCTAACCCCCGCACCATAAGAGATGGTTAGAGAGTTAAAGCACCGCCAATCCGTAGGATCTGGAGTATTCTACCTTCCCGGTCGTTGGGTCTACTCTTATGCCTAAGCCTTCAAGTGTTGAAACGCCAAGTAAGGGTTCCTGTACATCCATTATGGCGATATTAAATATTCCCTCTCTTTCAAGAATTTTGATATAAGCTAGGGAAATGCCTGCTTCAACTACACGTTTATCCGCCAACATGAGTTTCGTGGTAACCCAGATTTGATGCCCAATTCTTTGGCTAGTTGTGGCGGTATCATTGTGTAGAATGCTCCTGTATAAGTTAGAAAATCAACCTCTTTAACCGTCTTCTGATCCGCTGAACCGAAGGAACACTTAACCCTGACGAAGCCCAACTACAACACCCATTGTTAAAAGACGAGGCGCACCTAAAAAGTTTAATGCTTCAATAGATTTCTCCCTTACTCAAGTCTGATACAATAAGTTCTCATTTATATACACAAGCAAGATAAATTGATGGTTCGAACGAGTAAGATAACCTAACCCCCGCACCACATTTAAAGCTCAATTTAAGCCAGAATTTAGCTCTTTCGGTAGTCGCTAAAATATTTGAGTCGAAGTCCTCATCGACATTCCCATACTGTGTTCATATTAGCTAATTCCCGCCTTTACCACCAGATCCCTTTGAAAGAAACTTCTTGCCTTCCTCTATAAGGATCAGGTCTCCGGAATCGATCTTCAAGAAAACTAGGAGTTCAGCTGCATCGACTGCTGGAAGTAGATCATCAAGTTCTAGCATAAGGTCGTCTGCAACCTTGGCTATGTCAACCCTTCCCTTAAAGTCCTCCAAGACTTCCAAAAGGCCGATCATCTGTCATACATGAGCCCTAGGTAACGAAACCAAATAATCTCCATCACCCCCACAACAAAACTAGCGAGATTGCAACAAAATAATCTTTCCTCTATACCGCTAAAATGCTCAAAATAAGAATAATGAGGACTAGTATGGTGATGGCGACGTATTTCTTATCTCCCTCGATCCCAAAGAGAAGTATAGACATTCCGACCCTTAAAATAGGTGTGGCTATCAGTATTATAAGACCAAGTTCGATGATGGAGAAGGGTTTTAGCGAAAGCAGGCCATTTAGGATTGTCTTCAGATTTGTAGGATAGAATCTGTGGGGGATCTTGCTTTCATCAAAGTAGAGTAGCCTATCTATGTCGAAGCCTGCGCCGTATCCACTGTGTCCGGTAAGGATCATCAGGATTAACCCCAGGATGATAATGGCTGCACTTGATACGACTCCCCATCGTAGAACTAGGCTCAATACTACTTCTTTTCTGCGGCCAACGTCTTCTCCTCTCCCATTACTACCCAACCTTAGACCCCCACCGTGGATCCTCGAATGATCATCTGAAGAGCTACCATGATCAGAACCACCGCAAATATCTTCCTGATCAGGCTACTCCTAGCCTTTGGAAGCCATCTTGCGCCTAAAGTGGCTCCCAACAAGACTCCGAGTGCTACAGGAGCAGCTACAAAGGGATTGACATCTCCCCTCAGGAAGTAGATGCCAGCACTCGCAGCTGCTGTAACACCGATCATGAAGTTACTAGTAGCACTCGAAACCTTCATCGGCAGACGCATCGCCAAATCCATGGCTAGAACCTTGAAGGGACCACTACCTATGCCCAGCAGCCCAGAAACCAGGCCTGCAACATACATCATTCCAAACCCTATAGGAGTTCTATCAGCTCTATACTCAATATCTCTTCCAACCGCCTCATCATAGTATCGGCCCTCCAGATTCAGACTTCTAGCCAAGCGATCTCCAGCCACATCCATTGGAAACTCCTCCCCTATCTTCCTCACCAAGGGTATAACGGAGAGGATCAAGACTACACCAAATACGACGAAGAGCATCGAGGCTTGAACTAAAGCTGCGGCTACGGCTCCTGAAATGGCACCTATAGTTGTAGCTATCTCGAGAAACATTCCAATTCTGATATTTGTAATCCTCTCTTTGACATATGCTGCGGCTGCTCCACTAGAGGTGGCTATGACTGAAACTATGCTGGCTCCTATGGCGAAATGGATGTTGATGTGTAATAACAGCGTCATAGCTGGCACAACTATTACACCTCCTCCTAGGCCTAAGAGTGAACCAAGGAAGCCTGCCGCTGCTGAAACTAGGAAGACGATGAGAAGAAAGATCACTGGATCCATTCTAGAGCCGCCCTAGACTAATCATCTCTTATGCTTTGTGGATTAATATAACTTTTACGATGGTTTGTTCGGGGATTGTCAAGATAACGTTCTCATTCTGTATATTCTATTTAACCTTAGGCTTTTTGTTCTATTTCCCTCTCTCCATACTCTATGGGTGGACTGGATTACCTTGTGAGGATGGTTAAGGAGGCTAAGATCTTTAAGAGGAATAAGGTGCCTTTGCAAGATAAGATCCTCTAGCCCTCCTGCATTATTCAGGTTCATATCTAAGGAGTATAGCA
>JARVJX010000012.1 GCA_029775995.1 Nitrososphaeria archaeon
GGCACAAACCTCAGAACGTAGGTTATTTCCCTGTAGCTTAGACCAGCCATATAAAGCAGAACAGCCCTAACCTTCATCTGGAGCGAAAACCTATTAATCCTGAACAAACCACTATTCTCAAGGGCTTGAGGAGCCACCTGATGGAAATCACCTCCAAAAAGCTTCTTCTCAAAGCCCCCTAAAAATAACTTGACAGTATCCTTGAATTCATTTATGGGTAATAGTGGAAAATGTAATTAAGATGCTTTTATCTTCTCAACTTCTTTCTTATAAGAAGATATTTCTTCTTTTATTTTTTCATCATCCCATGATAAGATTTCTCCCATATAGCTTACTACTTTTTCCAAACCATCTAAACCTTGACATTCACTATAGGCAATAGGAACTCTCCTAAACATAAAATCACTAACAGTTAAAGCTAATTCATCCCTCACAGCTAAAAAAACTTGGGCCATAATATCTAAATTATGTTTACATATCCTTTCTTTAAGTTTAGGTTTCTTTATTATAATATCAATTATACGATTAAATCTACTACCATAAATATTAATTAAATACTCAATCTGATCTTCACTTAAACCAAACTTTACTGCATAATTTTTCTTCTCTTTTAAATAAAGAGAAAAATTATTTATACCCATAGCCCCAGGTAAAGGAATAATATCACTCTTTGATTTTACCCTTAAACTCAACTTTTTCTCTATCAGGTTCACCGTTTCTTCTGAGGCTAAACGATAAGAAGTTATCTTTACCCCTAAAACAGAGATCAATCCATTTAATCCCTCTGAACCGTGATCAAAAATCTTATAAGCTCTGGATATTTTTGATGGACTCTTAGTATTTTTAACTTTAACTAAAGGTCTTACACCAGCGTAAGTAAAATATATTTTACCCCAATCTACATGAGGTAGAAAATATTTAACTTCCTTTAATAGATAATCCATATCCTCCTTTTCAACTTTAACTTCATCTAAATCTCCACTATAATAAGTATCAGTAGTGCCTACCAAAGAATAATTGTACCAAGGTATAACGAAAAATAACCTCTCCTCGGCTCTAGAATATAAGACTATAGCATGCTTAGTAGCTTTAGGGGCTGTAAAATGTATACCTTTAGTGGTTATCAATAAATTCTTATTATTAACCCCATTAGTTATATTTTTAGCCCAAGGTCCCGTAGCATTTACTACAATTTTAGAATAGAAATCAAATTCTTTAAAAGAAAGCTTATCATTTACTCTAACCCCTAAAATTTTCCTATCATCCTTTATTAAGTCTTTAACTTCTGCATGATTAAAAATTATAGCTCCATTATTTAAAGCGTCTACAACATTTTCAATACTTAATCTTTCAACAAAGGGTACTTGACAATCGTAGTATAAAAAGGCACCTATAAGTCCATCTCCTTTTAATTTTGGTTCAACTTTTAATACTTGAGAAGCTGAAAGGAATTTATGAGAAGGTAAACTTTTATTGTAAGATAGTAAGTCATAAATTAGCATACCTAACTTTAATTTTAACTTTGATTTAGGACCATCTTTATATACTGGAATAAGAAAGGGTAAAGGATGAATAAGATGAGGGGCTAACTTTAAAAGTTTTTCTCTTTCTTGTAAATCCTTAAACACGAGCTTAAAATCTAACATTTCTAAGTAACGTAAACCACCATGGATTAGTCTACTAGATTTAGCCGTAGTTCCATAGGAAAAATCTTCCTTTTCAAATAGTATAACTTTAAAACCACGCCTAGCTGCCTCTCTTGCTATGCCTGTACCTACAATACCCCCTCCTATGATTATGATATCGTAAATTCTTTTACTAGTCTCACTAAAATCTCTAATCTTCATTTTTTTAAAGGCCCTATGTTATCTTCTTAATTTAGATACCATAATTTCTACCTCATCTGTTATAATTCCGTTAATGTATCCTTTGAGTATTCTTAAATAAGAAGGATCGTTAACTGTCCAAAGAATCACCTTAAATCCTTTATTCTTTAATCGTCTTAACTTATCTAAGAAGGATTCTTTCCCTATCCTATTAATTTCATCTATGGGTAAATTAAAAGAAAAGGCTTCAAGCTTAATAGCCGTATTTATTAACTCCTCCAAATTACTAAAATCTTCTAACAGTAATCCTATTCTACTATCTTTATCTATCTCTTTTATCCTCCTTAAAGCTTCTATATCAAAACTGGAAAATAAAACTTCCTTAAAGATAGAAGCTTTTTTTATCACCTTATATACTTTATCCGTAGCCTTTAGATGTTTAAATTCTATATTCAAGAGAGTTTCTTTAGGTATTGAGTTTAGTAAATCTCTTAAGGTAGGTAAGCATTGTCCCATGGATAAAGGGGTACCTATTAATCTTTTGCTAGATGATTTAGTAATTGTCACTTCTCTTCCAAAGATATCTTTACATACGGGATCATGGGCTATAATAGGTATACCATCTCTAGATGTATATACATCTAACTCAACCGCATCAGCTCCACTTTTTAAGGCCATTAAAAAGGATACTATGGTATTTTCAGGATATTTAACTGGGTATCCTCTATGACCTATTATAAGTATCTCATCACTTTCCCAATTTTTTACTTTTTTCTTCATATAAACCAATTAAAGTAAATTTCTTTTAATTTTTCTTGACCAATTCTTTGTAAAATAGGGTAATCCATTCCTATAGACTTCCAACTGTATATTAAGGATAAATTCTTCTATATTACTATTTAGGGAACTTTTACTTATTACCTCAAAAGTCTCTCCAAATCTCTTTAGATACTTTCTGCTAAATCCTTTAACTAAAGCGTTAGAGGGCAATTTATTATAACCCTTTGCTTCCATTCTTTCTTCACTTTCATAAAGATCGCCATTTGGGAAGCTATATATATCAGCTACATTGGCTTTAACGGTTACCGATCCATCAAACATATCATCTACTATATACCAGCTATGTTCTTTCCGTATAAACCTCACAAATTCTTTAAGTTCAGGAGGTGGAAGGAAGGAGGGGATGGGTAAATCATTACGAGAAGGAGGAGCTATAGGTAAAGTTAAAGAAGAGGAATATGAAGAATCTCTGTATATCTTACCTATCCATTCTTTAGGGGAGGGCCAAAGGTTTGGCCAATCACCTCCAGAAATACTCACCCTTAAGCTATGTCCCTTCTGAATTAACCAGCAAGTGGCATCTAGCTGGATAGTTAATTTATAGATTTTATTAGGTTCAAGGGGTTTAGGATATTCAAAGGAATCTCTTCTTGTGGCATTTAATATACCTTTAGTTATTAAAGCTGATTTACCATCTGGAGCTACATCAATAAGCTTTATAATAAAAAAGGCAATATCCGAGTTAGCTGAGGCATAGAGATCCATAATAGGATTACCTAAAATGAGCATATCTTTATCCATAGACTTAGATGTGTAGTTTAGAGAGTAGGTTTCATCAACTCTTTGATCTAAAGGTAAACAGGTTATCCAACCCCCTGACCATAAACCAGCTTTAGTTCCTATTGTGGGTATATACTCAAAAGAATCAAAAGCCTTTTCCTCTAAAGGTTTAAACTCATCTAACAATCCTCTTCCCTTTAAATAATAACGAATCTCACTACTATCTTTAGGTGGCCAAGAGTCTTCACATCTCCAATACCCAGTAGTTTGAGTTCTAGTAGGAGAAGGTTCATCATAAGTCTGAACATAAATAGTTATTGGAGGTTCTGAAGTTATACCAGTATCAATTCCTTTTAACCAATATGCAAACCATCTTAACATCTCATTAATAAAGTCTATATTTGGTCCCGGTATAGCCCTATGAGGTCTTTCGTGAGTCCAAGGGCCTATAAGAAGTTTTTTTGGAACCTTTAGATTTTGAAAAAGTCTTAAAGGGGGGTTTGGGTAACCATCTCTCCAACCTCCTATTATAAAAGTAGGGCATCTAACTTTATCATATTTTCTACCTAAAGCTTCCCTCCAGTAATCTGAATCTGTCTCATTCTCTAACCAATTAAAGATCCAAGGTTCACAATTCTCTAATCTATTTCTCCATACATCTTCCCATCTTTCTTTATATATTTCCCTACTAGGTGGTAAAGCGTTTAAAGCTACCATAAAGTTACCATAAAATCCAGTATCATAGTAAGCCCTTAACGCTCCTCCGCAATAATGACAATCATCTGTATATCTATCATCCGTAGCATATACTGGAGTTATTGCCTTAAGCTTTGGTGGATTTAACATGGCTACTTCTATACTTGTAAATCCACCATAGGAAGTTCCCCACATACCTACAGAGCCGTTACACCAATCCTGTGATGCTAACCATTCAATCACTTTATATCCATCCTTTATCTGAACTTTTTCATATTCATCGTTAGTTATCCCTTCAGATGATCCTGTACCTCTTATATCTACCCTTACACCTACAAATCCTCTTTCTGCAAAATAGTAATGTATAGAATCCCTTGGTACAGTGTTATCATCCTTTCTGTAGGGTATGTATTCTAAAATAGCTGGAAATTTTTCATCAGAAACAGGAAAGTATAAGTCAGCTGCTAAATTAATACCATCCTCCATGGGAATTAGTATATTTTTGATTATTTTAACATTATAGATAGGTTCTATCTTCATAACAACTTAAATGATAAAGATAATATTTAAATCTTTAAGATTTCTCAATCTCTTCTACTAAATGACAAGCAACTAACCTATCCTCTATTTCTCTCAAATTTGGCTCACTAACTTTACATATTTCTTTAGCATAGGGACATCTTGGATGAAATCTACATCCAGTTGGAATATTAACAGGGCTAGGGGTCTCACCTATTACTTCCATCATATAATCTCTCCTTTTAGGATCTGGTAAAGGGATAGATCCCATAAGTATCTTGGTATAAGGATGCTTAGGTCTAATAATTAGATCTTCAGTCTTACCTATCTCAACTATTTTACCTAAATACATTACAGCTATCCTATCACTCATGTAACTTACTACACTAATATTATGTGAGATAGAGATATAGTTCATCCCATACTCTTTCTGAAGATCCTTAAGTAGGTTAAGAATTTGAGCTTGAGTGGAAACATCAAGAGCACTAGTAGGTTCATCCAATATCACTAACTTTGGATTGGTTATTATCGACCTAGCAATGGCTACCCTTTGTCTTTGACCAGCGCTTAGTTCATGAGGATACCTTTCTAAATGTTCTTCTCTTAAACCTACTTTTACTATAATCTCTCTAACCTTCTGAGTTACATTATATTTATTCTTTTCAATTAAAGAAAGAGGCTCAGCTACTATATCCTTTACCCTCATTCTAGGGTTAAGGGAAGAGTAAGGATCTTGAAATACCATTTGTAGCTTTGGTCTTAATCTTCTAAGCTCCTCAGAAGATAACTGAGTTATTTCTTTGTCATAAAAGTAGATCTTACCAAAGGTAGGTTTGTATAGTAAGAGTATAGTAGCAGCTAAAGTACTTTTTCCACACCCACTTTCCCCAACTATCCCTAAATTTTCATTTTCAAATAAATTAAAACTAACATCATCTACAGCATGAATAACAGAAGCCTTCGCTAGAATACCCTTTTCTGTATAGAATAATCCCCCTTTAGCTGGGAAATATTTTTTAAGGTTTTCAACCCTTAAAAGTACCTTTGCCATATTTAGTATAAAAAGCAGGCAACTTTGCGCTTAGTTAAGTATTCTTTAAGTTCTGGCTCTTTAACTTTACAATTATCCATCACGTACTTACATCTAGTATGGTATATGCAACCTTCTGGCAAGTTAAGAAGATTCGGTACTGAACCCTTTATTGTAGGTAGCTTCTCCGATTTTCCTTCTAATTTAGGAATAGAAGATAGTAGATCTTTAGTGTAAGGGTGTAAAGGATTTTCAAAGATTTCAAATATTTTACTCTCTTCTACTATCTTTCCAGCATACATAACAGCTACTCTGTCAGCTATTTGAGCTATAACCCCAAGATCGTGAGAAATAAATAGAACTGAGACTTTGTTCTCTTTTACTAAATTCTTCATTAATTTAAGAATTTGGGCTTGTGTAGTAACATCCAAAGCTGTTGTAGGTTCATCAGCAATCAATAAGGAAGGCTTAGTAGCTAAAGCCATTATTATCATAATTCTCTGTCTCATACCACCACTAAGCTCATGGGGGTATCTTTTTAGAGTCCTTTCTGGATCTGGTATCCCTACTCTCTTTAACCATTTTAAAGCCTCTTCTTTTTTTACATCTTTTTTATCTGAACCTATTTTTATGGCTTCCATTAATTGCTCTCCTATAGTTAAAATTGGGTTAAGGGAAGTTAAAGGCTCTTGGAATACCATGCTGATCTTTCTCCCTCTTATTTTCTCCATAAATTTCTCATCTAATACATTAATTTCAGAATTTTGAAAGTAAATCTTACCTCCCATTAATTTAGCCTGAGGTGGTAATAGCCCCATAATAGAGAGAGCAAAGGTGGATTTACCACATCCAGATTCCCCAACTAGACCAACTATCTCTCCTTCATTAATAATAAAGTTAACACCATTAAGGACCTTTAAAGTACCGTAAAGAGTTTCAAAATTTATACTTAAATCTTCAACTTCCAATAACTTCTTTATTCACTTCACCTCCTATATCTAGGATCCAATATGTCTCTTATTGCATCACCCATAAGATTAAAACCTAAAGCAACAAAAAATATCACTAAACCTGGGATTATTGGGGACCACCAAGCTTGGATTAAATAAGATTGACCATCAAAAACCATCCTTCCCCACTCCGATTGGGGGGGTTGAGCTCCTAATCCTAAATAACTTAAAACGGAAGCATATAAAATGACTGTACCCATATCTAGTGTAGCGTATATGAGTAAGGTAGAAACGGTATTGGGAATTATATGCTTTCTTATAATAATTAAAGAGTTTAAGCCAGATATTTTTGCAGCTTTAACAAAGAAACTTTCCTTTATAGAGAGAGCACTTGCCCTAGCCATTCTGGAATATATAGGCCACCATACTATAAGTAAAGCTAGTATAAGCTTATCAATACCTGCTCCTAAAGCAACAGCTACAGCTACAGCTAGAATTAAAGGTGGAAAGGCTAAAAAAACATCTGTAATTCTCATGAGTATCTGATCAACTTTACCTGCATAGTATCCAGCTACCGAACCTATAATTAACCCTATTATTAAGGAAATACTGACTACCGTAAATGCTACAATTAGATCTAAAGGTGCAGCAGCTAAAACTCTACTAAAGATATCTCTACCAAGATGATCTGTACCAAATGGATGAGTAAAAGAAGGTGGTAGTAATCTCCTTTGCATATTTATCTCATTAGGATCATAGGGTAACATACCAGTAAGAGCAACAAATAAAGATGTAACAACAAATAAACTTACTATTACTATACCAACTATAGATAAAATGTTTTTTCTAATTAGTCTTAAGGTGATTAACATATCTTGTTTAGTTGTAGATATCATTACCCTTTCCTCAATCTTGGATCGAGTATGGCATAAATTATATCAGCTATCAAATTGGTTATTATAACAGCTATAGTAAAAACTATAGTTATACCCATTATTGAAGGCAAATCTACCAATACTATAGAATTTGCGGCATATCTACCCATACCTGGCCAACTAAATATTGTTTCAACTACTAAAGAACCACCTAAGAAGTAAGCTATATAAACATTAAGTACTGTTATAGGTTGAATTAAAGAATTCCTTAGAGCGTGCTTGTATATAACTTTGTTTTTACTTAACCCTTTTGCTTTAGCTGTTCTAACATAATCACTGGCTAAGGCTTCTAACATAGATGAGCGAGTTAATCTACTAATAAGTCCAAGGTTAAGGAAGGCTAAAGAAAAGGCGGGAAGTATAATATGTTGAAGGGCAGATGTTAAAGCTTCCCAATCACCTACTATTAAACCGTCGAAGATTATTAATCCAGTTATGTAAGTAGGCATGCCTAAATTACTGGATATTCTACCACCAGATTCTGGAATCAATCCAAGATGGTAGAAAAAAATTAATTGTAAAAGAAGGGCAAATAGAAAAGGGGGGGAAGAAACTCCTAATAAAGCCACTATTCTTGAAGTATGATCTATGGTCTTATCCTTATTTACCGCTGCTATTACCCCTAAGGGTATTCCTATAGCTATCATGATTAAAACAGCAAATAATGTAAGTTCAATAGTGGCAGGTAAAAATCTTCTTATATTTTCAAGGACAGGTTCTCCTGTTTGAGGAACTTCTCCCCAGTTACCACTAAGTAAATCCTGAAGATAGTAGTAAAATTGAGTGTAAACAGGTTCGTTAAGGTGATAACGTTCCTCTATTGTCCTTAGGAAGCTCTCAGTAACTCTACCTCCAGCCCAAGCAACAGCTGGATTAGGTAAAGCAACCCTAGTAACTATGAATACTATGGTTATAACACCAAACAAAACAAAAATGGAGTATAAAATACGTTTTGTTAAAAAAATAAAAATGGGGGGTACATCTATTTTAACTTTCATTACTTTTTAGTCTACCAATCTTAATATACTGTAGTCAAGTTGCCAGAAGGCTACGTTAGCCTGTAAGCCTGTAACCTTTACACTCATAACCAAAGGTCCGAAAGAGAAGGCATTCTTAAATTGTGCATACCAAATATAGGGAGTATCATCCATAACTATCTCAGATATCCTCTTATATATCTTTGCTCTTTCTTCAGGATCTATTGTAACCTCTGCTTTAGTTAGCAACTCATCCACCTCCGGATTCTTATAGTGGGCAGAGTTAGATGGACCGTAATCTAAAGGACCAACGAACCAATCAGCAAAGGCCCAAGGATCTGGGAACCAAGTCCATGTTTGTAATATTAGTTCAGGATATTTAGGATCTGTTGGGGGTATTGAGCCTTGTAAACTTGCCCTCTGTCCTGTAGGCATCTCTAAAAGCTTTACCTTTATTCCAATATCTGCAAGGTTCCTCTGTATAACAGGTGCTACTTTAGATAATGGAGGCCTCTCAGGAGAGTAAAGCAAAGTTAATTCCCCTATCCCTTTACCTTCTGGATATCCTGCTTGAGCTAATAACTCCTTCGCCTTTACAGGATCGTATTTATATGGTTCTAACCTGGGGTTATTACCTAATACACCCTTTGGTACTGGACCTGCAAAGGGTTCAGCGAAACCTGCGTAAAGCTTTGATATAGCATCATAATCTATTGCATAGGATATCGCTTTTCTAACTAATTTATTATTGAAGGGAGGCTTTGCGGTAGTGAGAGAAACTGTGTGTATAGTCATTAAGAAACCTACGTTTGGTATATAAATTCCAGGTTTCCCAACTAACTGATTTATAAGATCGTAATCTAAAAAGGTTAGATGGGCTGTGCCTTTCTCTAGATTTGTAAACCTTACAAGGGAATCTGGAACAACTTCAACTATTACCCTATCCACCTTTGGTGTAGGTTGTACACCATTAGCTCCACCCCAATAGTTAGGGTTCCTTTCAAATACTGTTCTAACTCTAGGTTCATGCTCTTTTACTATAAAGGGCCCTGTTCCTATAGCATTTTTTACCATCCATGAGTTAATTTCTTTTTTCTTCACTCCTCCATGCTCAGATACTACCCTTGGACTTACAGCAAAGAAGGATGGTTGAGTTAATAACATTAAGAAGTATCCTAAGGGTTTATTTAGGTGAAACTCAAGCTCATAATCACCTTTAACGGTTAGAGCCAATTTAGGATCGTTCATTATCTTCTTTAGCTCTGGAGGAGGTATGTTATTTGGTGTATTAAACATATTTAACATTTCATCTGTTACGCCCTTTGGATCTATGGCAACAGTCACTAACCAACCAGGAGATTTTCCCATTATTGCTGCTCTATATATAGAGTACCAGAAAACATAGGCATTTAATGGGTCACCGTTACTGAACTTTATTCCTTCTCTTATCTTAAAATTCCAAGTTAAACCATCACTACTTACCTTCCAACTCTCAGCCAGTAAAGGAACTATATCCGATGAACCATATTTTGTAGCTACTAAACCCTGATATACTTGCTGCGCTCCTTCACCGGCTTGAACTGACCAGGCTACAGCTGGATCTAAAGTGTCAGCGTTATCTGATTGATGTATTATAACAGTTCCTCCAATTTTTTCTATAGTCTTCTCAATAGTTTGAGTTAAAGTTTCTCTTTGTACTATAGTAGTAGGAGTACCAGCTACTGTAGTTACTATTGTTTTTTCTACTGGTCTCTCTATAGTTTGGGTTTGAATTAGAGTTTGAGTCTGTATTTGAGTTTGAACTACAGTCTTTTCTACTGGTTTCTCAACAGTTTCTACAATTCTTTCAGGAGGTCTAGTAGCAAAGTATGCAGCTAATCCACCAACTACTACAATTGCAGCACCTAATCCAGCATATAGGAACTTTCTTCTATCTAACTTTTTCGGATTTTCGTGCATAGAATATACTCGCTTTATGATTATTTAAGCCTTTCCCTTTTAATAGTGGGGTCGATGGGATTTGAACCCATGACCTCCAGCTCCCGAGGCTGGCATCATAGACCAGACTAGACTACGACCCCAAAAAATATTATTTAGAAAAAGCTTTCTTACAAAGATGATTAATTAGAATTATTAGAATTTAATATCCCTATACTTTTTAATGTACTCTATAATACCTCCCTCTTGAAGTATCTTTTGGAGGCTTTCAGGTATAGGGCTAAAGTTTAGCTCGTAATTCTTTGTCAAGTTTCTAACCCTTCCCTTAGCTAAATCTATCTCCAATTCATCACCATGTTCAATTTTATCGGTATCTACTATAAGGGCTGGTAAGCCTAAATTAAAGCAATTTCTATAGAAAATTCTGGCAAAGGATTTTGCCAACACTGCTGGAGAAACCATCTTTATCAATCTTGCAGCATGCTCCCTTGATGAACCCTTTCCAAAGTTCCTACCTCCAACTACTATGTATACTTGCTCTCTCTTCAAAACCTCTTTAGCAAAGTTTATATCTGCATCTTCAAAGATATGCTTAACCAATTCGTTCATATTTGACCTTAAATGGTAGTATCTTCCAGCTGTTATTAAATCGGTAGATATATCATCGCCAAATTTCCAGGCTTTTCCTCTTATCATATTCCCACCTCACACATATTCCCTGGGATCAACTATTTTACCAGCTATAGCGCATGAAGCTGCTGTAGCTGGGGATGATAAATAGATATAAGAATTAGGATTGCCTAATCTCCCTTTAAAGTTTCTATTTTGCGTGGCAACACAAACTTCATTATCCCCCAATATTCCCTGATGTATTCCAGGACAGGCACCACAACCTGGTATACCTACTACAGCTCCAGCTTCTATAAAGGTATCTATCAAACCTTCCTTCAAAGCTTGATGGTAAATCTTCCTAGAGGCTGGGTAAATTAGAGTTCTAGTATCTTTATGAACCCTATTTCCTTTAAGAATTTTAGCTGCTATCCTCAAATCCTCCAATCTACCATTTGTGCAGGTCCCTATAAATACTTGATTAACCTTAATATTCTCCTTCTCCACCTCTTTAACCTTCTTAACATTACCAGGATTGTGAGGTATAGATATAAGGGGCTCTAACTCATCAAGGTTTATCTCATAAACCTTCTCATAATTTGCATCATCATCTGCTTTTAAAGGCTTCCAATCTTTACCTCTACCATTTTCTTCTAAATGCTTCTTTGTATTTTCATCAGAGGGAAAAATTCCCAATTTAGCTCCAGCTTCTTGGGCCATACTTGTTACAGTAAACCTTGCATCCATACTCAATTCTTTTAATCCTTCCCCCCCATACTCCATGGCTTTATAGTTACCTCCCTCCTCCCCTATGGTTCCAATTATATGGAGAATGATATCCTTTGAATAAACACCCTTTTGAAACTTCCCCTTTAAATTAAACTTTAAGGTTTCAGGAACCCTAAACCAAATCTTACCTAAAATCATAGCTATAGCAATATCTGTTGAGCCCATACCTGTGGCAAAGGCACCTAAACCCCCAGAAGTACTAGTATGAGAATCAGCTCCCACTACTACATCTCCAGGCTTAACATAATCTTCAGCCAAAAGTATATGGCTTATCCCTTCTCCCACATCCCTTAATAAGGCTCCTGTATTCTTAGAAAAGTTTCTTAAAGCTAACTGAAAATTGCTCAGCTCAACTCTAGGGCTAGGACCCGTATGATCTATTACCAATAGAGCCTTTTTAGGATCAAATACATATTCTTTACCCATGATCTCTTTTATTACATCGAAGGTTAAGGGCCCTGTGCCATCTTGAACTATGGTCATATCCACTGGACTAACTACGATTTCTCCAGCCTTCACCTCTCTATTTAGCTTATCTGATAAAATCCTTTCACAAAGAGTTAATCCCATCAAAAGGGGTACAAATGAGTATTTAATAAATTATAGGTTGGTTCCTTTAACTTACCTTTGACAATTTAACTTTTTCACCTCACTTTGAGGATTACTCTTAGGGGTTCCTCTACCTGCTTGAAGTTATAGCTTCTCTTTTTTATGGTTCTAAGCAAAGATATTTATAGGATGGTGTGGGGAGAGGGATAGATGGTAGATTACAATTCATTAAAGAAGGCTTTAGAAGAAAATGGGGAACTGATGGTAAAGACCGATTCTGGAGACCAGTTTGAGTTACATAAACATAATGTGACCTTTGATGATACAACAAAGAGCATAAGAATTGATGGTGCTGCAGAAATTTATTGGATAGATTCAACAAAGATCGAATATTATTGGATACATAAAAAGGCAAAGGAGAAATAAAACTTAAAAGTTAAATATTTTGACATTTTCTATTCTAAATAATTTGTTTTATATACTTAATTCCTTATAGATATATGCCCATAGAAGGTTACGCTACTTCAGATGGGACTAAAGGATTCATGGATAAAGCCCTTAAGAATAATGTTCATCCTAAACATTTCAGAGAATTTCAAGGCTTAATCTTCAGCAGT
Organism: Nitrososphaeria archaeon; assembly: GCA_029775995.1. GTDB lineage: Archaea > Thermoproteota > Nitrososphaeria > Nitrososphaerales > JARVJX01 > JARVJX01. The sequence goes on from JARVJX010000012.1 coordinate 12,996, forward strand.
ATAGGTATGGGAACCTATCTTGGAGAACCTGATGAAGAAACCGATAAGCTCTTAGAAGAAGCCTTAAAAGATTCCCTTCTATCTGGGGCTATAAATGTTATAGACACAGCTATAAACTACCGTTTTCAAAGGGCAGAAAGAACCGTAGGAAGAGTTTTAAAGGATTTGATTGAAAAGGGTTTGATAAATAGAGAAGAAGTTTTTATAGCTACCAAGAATGGCTATTTAACCCACGATTCAGAGTTAAAGGTGGATTTCTGGGATTACATTTACAAAGAATGGATTTCTAAGGGTCTTTTAAAGAGTAATGAGATAACATCAGAATATCATTCTATGAGCCTTGAATATTTAAAGGACCAGCTTGATAAGAGTTTAAAGAACCTTCAGCTTAATTGTATAGATCTTCTTTACCTTCATAACAGTGCAGAAGCTCAACTTTATGATATAAGTAGAGAAGAGTATATGAATAAGCTTGAAAAGGTTTTTACTCTTTATGAAGAATTAAGGAGAGAAGGTAAGATAAGGTATTACGGCTTAGCTACCTGGTCCTCCTTTAGAGTACCCTTTGATGATAAAATCCATCTTAACTTAGAGGATTTGGTTAAATTGGCCCAAAGGGTAGGAGGGGAGAATCATGGGTTTAAATTTATTCAGCTACCCTTTAACTTTTTAATGAGAGAAGCTTTAAAGTTAAAGAATCAGAGAATAAATGGTAAGCCCTTAAGCCCCTTAGAGGCTTGCAAAATTCTTAATATAGGTGTATTTACCAGTGCTCCTCTACTACAATCAAAATTGTTATCTTTTAATCTTCCTAAGGTAAATGAATTGACCAAAGCTCAGCTATGTATTCAATTTGCCAGATCTGCTCCCATATTAACCTGCTTAGTAGGGCAAAAGGCTAAAGAACATTTAAGGGAGAATCTTAAATTAGCAAAGATTCAACCTTTAAGTGAGGAAGAATTTAAAGAGCTTATAAATAAAATCTGACTCTCTTCTATATAACAGGAGCTATTAACAAAGCTAGCTTAACCTCCATATTTTAGTTCATAAATACCTTGAGTACCTTTTATTTCCTTTTTTAATAATGGTTTAAGACAACTTTTACCTTGACTTCTCTACTTTTTGTTACGCTTGAAGCAAGAAGAAATCGAAAGAAAAGAATTTATCAGACTTCTGTGTAATCAGAAATAGATGCCTAAAAATTAATTACGAAATCAAAGTTAACATCATAAGCCTATGAATATAAATCTCTTATAAACCATACATTATATACATACTCAATATTGATCATTAAGGAGATCATTCCAACAAATAAAAAATTTCTCCGAATTAGGATAACCTATCTAAGGGGATGTTAACATCATCTTCCAATTCTGATATGTGAACTAAGGCCCCATCATCTAATCTAACCATATGCTTTGTAGTTCTGGGAGGGAATTTCTTACCAGCTAAAGCTATTTTTATAACCTGCTCTTTAGAAACTCCTTTTCCACCATTAAAGTTATAGATTTCAATGAAGGGAGAATCATAGTTGAAGAGGCATACAGGTATCTTTTTGTAACCTAAGAGCTTTAGGGCTTCAACTCTATGGTGCCCATCTAAAATTATCATATTTGTAGAATCTACAGCTATGGCTTTTTTTAGAATTCCATCATTTTTTATTTCTTCAGTTAAAGCCTCTAACCTTTCCTTCTCTACCTCCTCATGGGATTTTAGCTCCTCTAGGCTAAGAAGCCTAACCTTTTTCTTTAAGCCCTTCAACTACCCATAGTCCATAGCTCCATTTTAAGAATTTTTCTAGCTCTCTTTAAATCTTCTTTGTTATCTATATTAAAGGCTTCTAAAGGATTCTTTAAAATCATGATCTCTTGCTCTAAAAGGGGCTCATCGATCCTTTTACAATTTATAACATTTAATCCTATAGGGCATAATTTCCCTTGAAGAAATTCCATGGAAAAGTCAGGTTTTAAGCCTAGAGAAATCAAATCTTCAGCCTTTACAACTACCATAAGAGTTTCCTTTTTTGATTTAAAGAAAAGTTTAACAGCTTTATCTACGGTTTCAGGCTTTAAAAAGGGTAAATCACAGGCCATGATAACGATTACCTCTAAATTTAAGGTCTTTGCTGCTCTCCTGTAATCTTCCACAAAGTCCTCTCCAGAGGATAAAATCATCCTATATCTACTTTTAAGGTAATGGTGAGTATTCATGGTATACTTGCTGGTTAAAATGAATATTTCATCTATTTGCTTGCTCTTCTCAAGGGTTTCTAAAACATAATCAATCAAAAATTTATCTCCAAGCTTTACAAGAGGTTTTTCTAATCCTAACCTCTCAGCCTTTCCTCCAGCCATAACTAAAGCACTAACCTTTCTATTTTTCTCTTCTTTCATTTTCATAAGAAAGCTATTAGAGCCAATAGGGATACCATCCTAACTATCTCATTGGTGGCACCAAACACATCCCCCGTTAAACCTCCAAAGGACCCCTTTGAAATGGAATTGATTATAAGGGGTAATATAAAGCTAATGATTAAAAGCGATATAAAATTTAGGGAAATTAAGAAAAAGCTTACTAAAGAGGCCAAAATTAAAGATGTAAAGAGTACTTTTAATTTTCTCTTCTTTGCCTCTTCTATAAAAATCCTATTTGTACCTTCTTTAGCAGAGCTTCCCATAAGGGCTAAGAGCACCATAGAAAACTTTGAGAAGCCTTCAGAAACCATTAAAGCTGCAATTATAGAGCCCCTAGGAATACTTGGTAAAGAAAGAGAAGTAACAGAGATTATGAAGAAACCTAAAGCAATACCTCCAACCCCTACTCTAATATCCTTCATAGCCTTTAGCTTATCTTCTCTGCTTCCCTTACACATTAAACCATCACCAAAATCCATTAACCCATCTAAATGGTGAAATCCATTAATTATACTTAGGAAGAAAAGGGTAAGAAAACCAACTATAAGAGGAGGTAGTAAAACACTTAATACCAAATAGAAGAGCCCTCCTAAAAAACCTAAAAGGAAGCCTATTAGGGGAAAGAGATGAATATTTTTTGCTGCCAATACTAAATCATCTTCACGAGGTTTAAGGGGAATAATGGTTAGAAACTTTATTAAGCTTGCTAAACCTCTAATCAAATCTTCTCAATCTTATCTTGCTTAAAGTGCCAGCTATTAAAGCTAAAAGAACATCATCGGTAAAGCTTCCCATCTTTTTTATCCTTTGAGGCTTATTTCTATCATAGTAAAGAAAATTATAAACTCCCCAAGTACCAGCTAGATAGTTGGAGAGAGCCCAACCAAGGGATTCATCAGATACTAAGCTTAAAGGGTCATTCTTCAAATTAGGTATCAAATTCTCCTCCAAATCTTCATCAAGTCTTAATCCAGCCAATATTAAAGAGGAAACATTGTAATCCTCTAAAGCCTTCATAAGCTCCGATTCAAATTCCTCCCTCTTTATCTCACCTTTAGGATGATAAAGCTCTAAACCTGCATCCACTAAATCCTTAAGCTCAATTCCCCTCTCTTTTAACCTCTCCAGTATACTTCTATCACTTTTTATCTTATTTTGAGCTAAAATGGCTTCCTTTAAAGCTTCTTTACAAGCATTAGCTAAATTTTTTCCTAAAGGGGTAGCGCTACCTGCATACTCAATAATTTTTCCTTTATTAGTGCAAGCTAAAGCTATTGCATCAGAAGTGGTTCCTGTAGCTACCTTATTGGAAAATTTGCTCCTTATATCTAAGGCTTTAAGCTGATAGGTTTTAGCCTCAGTTAAAGTTTTAACAGAATTCACTAAGCAGCTATCAGTTAGCCTAGCATCTATTAAAGCTATGATGTTTATAGTTGAAGTTTTTTCAAGATTACCTTCAAGATTAATTTCATCTCCAGCGTTGGCTGGATAGCTTAAACCAGCAGTTAAAAAAACATATAAATTTACATCATTAAAGCTTTTGAAGGAAAACCTTAGATTGCTCATCTTTACTCCCGTCATTAACCCTATAACAGGCTCTTTAAGGTGAAGCCTTTTCACTAAATTCTTTAAATAGACCCTTGGTCTTACTATAAAACTCTCCTCTTTCACTTGATGGTTTATTATAGTATAGGCTTTCTTTAAACCTCCATTAAAGACCGCTGAAGATAAAACTTTAAGAGGCTCTTCAGCCTCTAATATAAAATTATCTCCCTCTATCTCTGCTTTAACCCCTTTTATCTCTAAATCTATATTAACCAAATTAATCCATTAATTAAGGTTAGAGGGATATAAAAGATAATTAGAAAGAGAATTAAATTTAGTTTCATAATTTTTAGAGCTATGGAAATATCTTTATGTTCTAAATCCCTTAACCTAATACCCAATTTATAGTGATTTGGTTTCTCTAACATAACGCCTAAAGCCCCCGCTACTGAAGCCATAGGGTATCCTGCATTGTAGCTCTCAATACCTTTAGCATCTCTAACCATTATGTAAAAGGCATTCTTCCATCTCAAATTAAATATAATTGAGGATAAAATGGTTAATATTCCTGTAATTCTTGCTGGTATATAATTAGCTAAAGTATCCAATTTGGCTGAAAAATAACCTATCAATCTGTTTTCTTCATCCTTATAGCCCACCATAGAATCTAGGGTATTTACAGCTCTATAAGCCATAGCCCCAGGAATTCCAAAGAGAAGATAGTAAAAAATTGGTGAAATTAATCCATCTACCGTTCCTTCAGCTATGGTCTCAACTGATGCAGAAATTATTTGCTGTTCATTTAACCTTTTAGTATCCCTTCTTACTACGTGAGTTAATAGTTTTTTAGCTTCTTCATATTCCTTCTTTTTAACAGCCCCTTCAATGGGCTTAAGGTAATTATCCATAGCCTTTATAGCAAAGGTTGTTTTAAGAATTAGAACCGAAATTATAAGATAGGCTAAATAGTTTATTGCTTTAAGATTAAAGATAAAAAAAGTAGGAAGGGTGAATAAAGCTATTACTATAAAGGCTAATATGATACCTGAAGCTTTACTTTTTGGCAATTTATCTTTTAAGAAGCTTATAAGCTTACCCATGTATACAACAGGATGAATTTTATTGGGAGGCTCCCCTAAGAAAAGATCTAAGAGAAGGGCCAAGGCTAAAATAATTATTATTTCCATTACAAATTCATTATCTCATAAATAAAATTCATATCTAAGTTATCCTTAACAATCCTAACCAATCTCTCTATACTTCTCATCCACACATTGTAAATAGGATGCTCCATTTTCTCTAACTCTAAATCTAATCCTAAGCCCTTTCTCTTAGCCAAAAATATTAGGAGGCTATTTCTAACAGAAGGCATATCAAAGAAACCATGTATTTGTGTTCCTATTACAAGACCATCCTCACTTATAGAACCTTCAAATCTTTCCTTTATCCTTTGACCATTCTCTTCATATATGCTAACTAAAGGTTTATCAATCCCTCTTTCTAAAATTCCCTTATGAATTTCATAGCCTTGTATCTCATTACCTAAAGCCTTTGCTATTATCTCCTTTTCAGCAATTACCTTTCCTTTAACCCTCCTAGTTACTTTTTCGTAGAGATCAAAGGAAGTTTTAGCCTCCAAAAAACCTAAGGCATAATATATGGCCCCTTTTCCTCCCTCTATCCCTTTTTCATCAAGGATTTTCTTACCAAGAATCTGATAACCTCCACAAATTCCTATCATAGGTATTTTTTCCCTCTTCCTAACTTCTTTTAACGAATCAAAGATTCCCATATTCCGAAGCCAAAGCATATCTTGAACTGTATTTTTAGTTCCAGGTATTACAATTAAATCAAACCTTTCCAAAAGATTTGGATTTGAGAAGTAGTAAACATTAACCTTTGAATAGTTTAGGGGATCAAAGTCTGTGAAGTTAGAAATTCTTGGGAGCCTTATTACACCTACGTTCAGCTTATCAGGCTCATAATTATAATTACCTTCTAAAGATAGAGAATCTTCTTGAGGCAAAATTAAATCCTCTATAAAGGGTATGATTCCTAAAACTTTTTTTGATGTTAGAAGCTCAATTCTTTTTATAGCTTCTCCTAATATTTCCTTATCTCCTCTAAATTTGTTTATTATAAGACCCTTTACTAATTCTCTATGATTTTCCTTTAATAGGCTTAAGGTACCATATAAACTTGCAAAGACCCCTCCCCTATCAATATCCCCAACCACTAAAACAGGGCAGTTTAATATTTCAGCAATTTTCATATTGGATATATCAAAATCGTAAAGGTTTATCTCAGCAGGGCTACCTGCTCCTTCAATCACAATAACGTCATAATCTCTTTTTAATATCTCTAAGCTTTTCTTAACAGCCTCTAAGCCTTCCCTTAAAACAAAGGATGAGTAATAATCTCTATAATTTAAATCCTTGTAAAGCTTTCCCATAAGCACTATTTGCACCTCACCATTTCCTTTTGGCTTCAACAGTATGGGGTTCATATAACTTTGAGGCTCTATATTACAGGCAAAGGCTTGAAGGGCTTGAGCCCTAGAAATCTCTTCTCCTTTTATAGTTACATAGGAGTTAAGGCTCATATTTTGGGCTTTAAAAGGTGCAACTTTATATCCTTCCTTTGTAAAGATATAGCATAAAGCGGTAGTAATTAGACTTTTTCCTGAATGAGAGCTTGCTCCTTGAATCATTATGGCTTTAGCCAAAATTCATAACCTCCCTTAGGGCTTTTATAAGCTTAATATTATCTTCTCTATCTCTAACTGAAACCCTAATGTAGTTTTGGTTTAATCCTCTAATATTTGAGCAATCTCTAATCAAAATTTTCTTCTTTATGAGCCTGCTTTTAAGCTCATAGGATTTTATATTTTTTAGCTTTACTAAAAGGAAATTTACCTTAGTTTCATAAGGATAAAAAAATTCTTTTAATTCATTATAAAGAAAATCCTTTTCCTCATGGATTAAATTCTTAGTTCTATTTATATATTCAGTATCCTTTAAGCATTCTATAGCTATCTTTTCAGCAAAGCAGTTAAGGCTCCAAGAAGCCTTTAGACCCTTAATCTTTTCTGCCAACTCTTTATTAGCTATAGCGTATCCTACTCTAACTCCAGGTAAACAGAAAAATTTTGTAAGGCTCCTTATCACTAAAAGTTTGCTGAACTTTGATGAATCCTTAACTAAGGAATATTTATCCTCTTCAATGGAAAAGGGAAGGAAGCTCTCATCTATCAAAGTGTAGCAATCCTTCTCTTCTGCTTCTCTTAAAAGCTCGTAAAGCTCTTCCCTTTTAAAGAGGTGAGAATCAGGGTTATTAGGATTACAAAGAAAGATCATAGATGAATTCTTCATCTCCTTCATAAAGGAATTTAGCTTTTTTATAGGAATGTAATGGATTTTAAGGTTCTTCATCTTACAAGCTTTCTCATATTCGCTAAAGGTTGGTAAAGGTATAATGGCTTTAGAGCCTTCCTTAGCTAGAGCTACAAAGTTATAAATCATTTCTGTAGCTCCGTTAGCTTCTATTACTTCATCAAATCTTACATTTAAATTTCTCGCTATAGCCTCTCTAAACTCCTCATAATCCTCATCAGGATAAAAACTCATTAACTCTATGGCTTTTTCTATAGCTTTAAGGGCTCCTTTAGGAGGGCCTAAAGGGTTTGTGTTTGATGAGAAATCCAAAATTTCCCTAGGATTTGCCTTCAAGCTCTTAGCCACTTTAAGAACTTCTCCACCATGCTTTAAATTAAGCCTTTCCACGCTTACCATTGTTTAATGCAAAAATTTATATTTTTGGATGGATAAACCATCCAGGATGGTAAACATAAAGACACCTCTTTTAATAGGAATAATATCCATAGTTTTAATAGCAGCTGCATCTTTATCTTTCATATTACCCCCAAGGGTTGAAGAAAGAACAATAACTCAAACCTATTCAACTACCCTTCTCCAAACCCTTCCTATTACTATAACACAAACTCAAACCTTGATGGTTAGAGATACCTTAACCATCACCCAATCCTCTCTAGTAACCAAAATAGAAGAAAGAACAATAACTCAAACCCTTCCCACTACTATAACTCAAGTTCAATTTAAAGAGCCTGAACCTCTTTACCCTATAACTTTAGTTGATGGATTTAAAAGGGCTGTTACCCTAGATAAAGAACCTATGAGGATAGTTAGCCTTGCTCCCAGTGTTACAGAAATTTTATTTGCTATAGAGGCTGAAGATAAAATAGTAGGTGTAGATAAGTTCTCCGATTACCCTAAAGAGGTTTTAGATAGGGTAAAAGAGGGTAAAATTGTTTTGGTTGGAGGTATAGTAGACCCTACACTTGAAAAGATCATAGAGCTGAGACCTGATGTAGTAATCTTTGGTTTAGAGCTTCAAAAGAAATTGGTATCAAGGTTCGAAGAGAGAGGTATAAAAGTATTAGGTTTTGGGCCAGCAAGCCTAGAGGAGCTTTATCAAAAGATTTTAACTATAGGAAAAGCTGTAAACAGAGAGAAGCAAGCTATAATGCTCGTTAACAGCATGAAGGACAAGGTAGATGAGATAGTAAAGAAAGTTAAACAGGCAAAAGAGAGACCAAAGGTTTACTATGAAGTTTGGCCTAACCCCCTAATCAGTGTATCAAAGGGCTCTTGGATTCACGATTTGATAAATTTAGCTGGAGGGATTAACATCTTTGAAAATGCTACAGCCCCTTACCCTATAGTAAGTTCTGAAAGTGTAATACAGGCTAACCCTGATATAATTATCTTACCTTATGAAATTAAGGTAGAGGATGTTAAAAGCAGAGCAGGATGGGATAAGATAAATGCTGTTAAAAACAATAGAATATTCCAGATAGATGGCAATTTAGTGAATAGGTCTGGACCAAGGATAGTGGAGGGATTGGAGCTCTTAGCCAAGATAATTCATCCAGAGTTGTTTAAATAGTTGCAAGAGTACTGGATAAAGCCTAGGATAAAAAGATGGAAAATTATAGTAAGCTTAGCTTCCCTTCTCCTTTTTATTTCTATCATCTCATCTTCTATGGTGGGAGCAGCTTATGTTCACCCTCTAGATACCCTTTTTATAATTTTTAAGAAGATATCCTTTTCTAATTTTCATTATGCTGTAAATGAAACTCATGAAACCATAATCATGGATGTTAGATTGCCTAGAGTAATAGCTGAAGCCCTTGTAGGAATGGCTTTATCTTTAGCTGGAGTTACCTATCAGGCTATATTTAGAAATCCTATGGCTGATCCTTATGTAATAGGGAGTTCTTCTGGAGCTGCTTTAGGGGCTTCTTTAGCAATAGTTTTTGGAATAGGTTATGGAATTTTTGGTTTAAATTCTATACCTTTATTTGCCTTTTTTGGCTCCTTTTTACCTGTTTTATTAGTTTATAAAATATCCAGGGTAGGAACAAGGGTTCCTGTTACCACTTTGCTCTTATCAGGGATAGCAATAAGCATATTCTTATCAGCCTTAGTATCCTTAACTTTAATCTTTGCTAAAGAAGAGCTTAGAGGAATATTCTTCTGGCTTCTAGGAGGCTTTAGTTTAACAAATTGGATGGATGTTTACTCTATTTTACCCTTTTTATTAATAGGATTATTTGGGATCTTTTACTATGCAAGGGATATGAATGTAATGCTTACAGGAGAAGAGAGTGCCCAGCATTTAGGAGTTAGTGTAGAATTGGTTAAGAGAAGGTTAATCTTAATGGCTTCCTTTTTAACGGCTTCTGCAGTATCTGTAAGTGGCTTGATAGGCTTTGTAGGTTTAATAATACCCCATATGGTAAGAATCTTAGTAGGACCTGATCATAGAATTTTGGTACCTACAGCTTCCCTAACAGGGGCTATCTTTTTAATCTTTGCCGATTCTATAGCTAGGGTGATTTTGCTACCTCAAGAATTGCCTGTAGGTATAATAACAGCTTTGGCTGGAGGGCCCTTCTTTCTTTACTTACTAAAGAAGAAGAGGGATGAGTATTCCCTTTGAAAAAGCTTGAAGCAAAAGATCTAAGCTCAAGCTATAAGGATGAGATTATTATAAGGGATGTAAGCCTGATTTTAAAGCCTAAGGAAATTCTTGGTATATTGGGACCCAATGGTTCTGGAAAGACTACCTTGCTTAGAACCTTAAGTAGAGTATTAAAGCCTAAAAAGGGGGTAGTGTTAATTGATGGTAAAGACCTCTATAAAATTAATCCTAAGGATGTAGCAAAGAAATTAGCTGTATTGCCCCAGATTCAAAATCCCTTATTTAATTTTAAAACCTATGAAGTTGTTTTAATGGGAAGAAACCCTCATCTTAAAGGTCTTCAGTTTGAGGGTGAGAGGGATTTGAAGGTTGTTAGAGAAGCCATGGAAGCTACTAACACTTGGCACTTAGCAGAAAGAAACCTGAATGAATTAAGTGGAGGGGAGATGCAAAGGGTGTTCCTTGCGAGGGCTTTAGCCCAGGAGCCTGAGGTTTTACTGTTAGATGAACCCACAGCCCACTTAGATATAAGCTATCAGATAGAAATCATGGAGCTCATAAAAAGGCTTTGTAGGGAAAAAAGTTTGGCAGTAGCTACCGTATTTCACGATTTTAATTTGGCTTCAAGGTACTGCGACAATATTTTGCTCATGAAGGATGGTAAAATTCAATCCTTTGGTAAAGTGGAACAGGTATTAAATCCAAAAAATATTAAAGAAGTCTTTAAAGTTGATGTTTTGGTTAAGAAGCATCCCTTTACCAATAGCCTTTATGTTGTTCCTATAAAAGTTAAAGTTGATCAAAGAGCTAATCAAAGGGAAGTTGGAAAGAGGGTTCACATAATTTGTGGAGCTTCTACAGGCTCAAAGCTCATTGGTGAGCTTAAAGATTTAGGTTTTGAGTTATCAGCAGGAGTAATAAACCTATTAGATTCAGATTATGAGTTTGCTAAAGATTATAACATGGATTTAGTTATTGAAGCCCCTTTCTCACCCATAACCGATTCAAGCTATAAAACCAATCTAAATTTCATAGAAAAGGCTGATTTTGTAGTTATGACATCAATACCCTTTGGGAAAGGAAATTTATTAAACTTGGATAGCGCTTTAGAAGCCCTTAAAATGGGTAAAAAACTTCTTGTGATAGATAACCCTCCTATAGAAGAGAGAGATTTTACTGGAGGGGAGGCAAAGAGAAAATATTATGAGCTTAAAGCCCGTGGTGCCCTATTCCTCAAAAGTTATGAGGAATGCTTGGAATGGTTTAAAAATACCTAAGGGGGGATAATGATAAGTAGATTAATAAGTAGGCCCCTTGGTTTAACCTTACTCTCTCTTTTGATAGCTCTATTAGGAACAATAAGCTTAATAGGTTCCATAGTTCTTCTCTATTTTTCCTTTTCAAATTCATCCTCAAGTCCCTTCTTAATTCTTAGCCTCTTACTTCTTCTCATAGGATCCTCTTACCTTGTTTTAGCCTATGGTGTATGGGTTGGGAAAAGTTGGGCTTGGACTGTTACTGCAATCTTTACAATTTTTGGTTCTCTTTTCAACTTTATTTCTTTAATAGTTTTATTCATTAACTTTTTTAACCTAATAGCTTTGATACTAAATCTTTTAATCTTATATTACATCTTTAGGCCTAAGGTTAAAGCCTTCTTTGGTAAGCTTTGATTATGAGAGAGAATAAAAAGCCCATAGGTAGAAGGGGTCTGATAATCGTTAATACTGGCTATGGTAAAGGAAAAACATCAGCAGCCCTAGGAGTAGCCTTGAGAGCCATTGGTCATGGCTATAAAGTCTGTATAATACAATTTATAAAGGGAAAGGTTACAGCTGGGGAGCATAAGATAGCCTCAAGGTTGGCTCCTCATTATGAGATAATACCTATGGGTAAGGGTTTTACCTGGTTAAGTAAGAATTTGGAAGAGGATAAGAGCATGGCCCAAAGGGCTTGGAATTTAGTTAAGGAAAAAATATCCTCTAATCAATATAATATAATAATACTGGATGAGATAACCTACCCTATAAACCTTAAGTGGATAGAACTTGAGGATGTTCTAAAAACTTTAAAAAATAAGCCTCCAATGCTTCACATCATATTAACTGGAAGAGATGCCCCTAGAGAGCTTATAGATATAGCTGATTTGGTTACTGAAATGAGATTAATTAAACATCCTTACGAAAAGGGAATTTTTGGCCAAAGGGGTATAGAATTTTAAGGTTAAGTTAAATTTACTAAATGTAAGGTTAAATTATCTTCTCTAAGTCTCATAAAAACACTTTAGCTTTATCCATTCTTCCCTTTAAGCCCTTAATATTATAGAAATTAAATTATTTTTCGCTCTTGCCTCCTTAGTGAATGATAAGTTATTTACTTCCTCTTCCGATTTTCATATATGGTTGGGAGTATACGTTTATCCTTAACCATTATGGATGGTGAGGTTGTTGAGCTTATCCTTAGACGTAGGTGGCCTAAGGGCGTGAAGGGGCCTTACTGTGGCTCCATCGCTGTTAGGAAGGGTAGGTAGGCTAGGAGGCTTTACGCTCAACGATATCTATGTAAGGGCTGTAGGAGGCAGTTCACGACCTTAGCGGAACTGTATTCGC
>JARVJX010000130.1 GCA_029775995.1 Nitrososphaeria archaeon
TGTAAAGAAATGCTATGAAAGCATACTTATACAACCTATTCATAGCATCCATCTAAAAACTTGAAGCAATTAGCTAGGAGAATAGCATACCTAAGAATCGTGCAACACAGCAAGTTTTATCTTTTTGGACTTAGCTCATCTATCTTTAAAGAGGTTCTTCCATCTGCTATTAGTTCTGATACCAATTTTCCGGTAATAGGAGCCAATAGGAAACCATTTTTAAAATGACCTGTAGCTATGATAAAGTTTTTGTAATTTGGAGCAAAACCTAGAACTGGTTTTTCATCCTCAGAGTAGGGCCTTAAGCCTGACCATTTATCAACCATTTTAAGCTCCTTTATTTTTGGAACCATCCTAATAGCTTCATCAAAAATTTCTTTTACTATATTGCTTGGTATACTTTTATCATAACCCAAAAACTCAAGTACCTCCAGCCCTTAAATTTCCCTTTAAGGTTTGAACTATTCCTATTTTAGAGCTTACTATACCTGAATTAAGAAGCTTATTTGTTTTCTCAAAGGTTATCATTATGCCCTTTGCTGGCTTAACAGGTAAATTAAATCTAACCTTTTCAGCCAATTCCTTAGACCAAGCTCCACAAGAATTTATGAACCAATCAGCCTCATCTTCTCCCTTCTCCGTAAGAACTTTCTTTATTTTATTTCCTTCCTTGCTTAAACCTACTACCTTTTCCCTTAACCTTATTTCAGAACCAGAATCTAAGATTCTTCCTTCAAACTCCTTAGCCAAAAGATAGCAATTACCATGGGCACCCCTTACATGATATAAGGAACCTTTAACCTCTTTGCTAAGATTTGGCTCCAAATCTAAAGCTTCTTTGGGGCTTAAAAGCTCAACATAAAAATTAGCCTTCTTTCTTTCATAATCCTGCTCTAATAGCTTCAGTTCTTCATAATTAAGGGCAATCTCCATGACTCCATTTCTTCTATATTCAAAATTGAGCTTATCGTGATAAGCTAACATATCAAAAAGCTGTAAACTCGCTTCTCCTAAATCTATTAAAGTATTGGTTTCTAAAAGGGTAGGCCATAATCCCCCTCCGTTTCCAAAGGAGGATTCTAAGGCTACTCCTTCATTTCTTTCTATTAAAAGAGAGGAGAAGCTTCTCTTACTTAAAAAGTAAGCAATGGACAAACCTATTATTCCCGCTCCCATAATATTGACATCCTTTTTCATTATTATGAAGATAATGAAATTGAAATATTTAAATTTGATTTAAAATCAGATCCTTTCTAAGGGCTCTATACCTATTATATGTAAGCAAATTTCCATGCATTTTTTAAAGGCTAAAACTAAGGCTAATCTAGCAGCTCTAATCTTCTCATCTTTCTCCTTTAAAACAGGATACCTTTCATAAAAAAGGTTGAACTGTGAAGCTAAATGGTAAGTATATTTTGCTAAAGGCTTTAAATCTAACTTCTTCACCACTTCCTCTATTATCAAATCGAGCTTTGCAATCTGCTTAACAAGCCTTATCTCTTCTTTATCTAAATTTAAGGCTTCTTTATGTAATTCGAGATCTAATATACTTTTACCTATTATACCACAAGCTCTAGCATAAGTATATTGCAAATAGGGAGCTGTATCTCCTTCAAGCCTTAATATTTCATCCATATCAAAAACTATGAGCTTACTAAGATCCTGCCTTACCATAGCATATCTTAGGGAGCTTACAGCAATGCTCTCAGAAACCTTATTTAACCATTCTTCTGGAGAATCAGGGTTTCTTTTCTTAGTCTCCTCATAGGCTTTTCTTTTAAGCCTATCCAAAATCTCATCAGCTGTAATAAATAAACCTCTTCTACCAGACATGTGAATAAAATCTCTATCGGCTTCTATACCTAAAGTTTTAGCGGTCTTTTTGCTTAAAGAAACCAAACCATAGCCTAAGTGAATATATCTATCACTCATATCTTTACCAGCTACTTTACTTAAAATCTGTACTATTATTCTCTGTAATCTACTCTGCCTATCATCTATCACTGTTATGGCTTTATCATAATTCCCAAAGTTTTCTAATTTACCATTGAAGTTAGTTGAGTATAATGGGGTTCCATCAGGTTGATTACAGTAAATTTTGTATCTAAAAGGATCTTCTATAAGCCCCAACTTCCAAAAAGCGTAAGGTATATCTTTAGCTATATAAGTAGTGGTTCCATCACTTCTAACTAAAACCTTTTCCTCCTCTTCTAATTCATCTCCTTTAAAGATCCAGCACCCCTTATACTTTCCTTGCTCTTCTAACTTTATCAGATTTAAATCCTTCAAACTTTGAAAGACTTTATCCCATAAACCAGCTTCTATTATGTGTGATTCAAAGTTAAGAAGATCATACCTTGTATTTAACCTCCAGCAAGTTTCTAATTGGCTCATCAAAACTTTCTTTGTTATTTCTTTAGAGAATTCTGCTAAATCTGATCCTCCTCTTTCTATCTCTTTTAATACCTGAGCTCTTTTCTCAACTAATGTAGAATCCTTTTCATAAAGTTCGTTAATTTTAACATAAACTTCACCACAGGCTTGATCAAATTTTATATTCTTAAGCTCTAATTTAACAAACTTTAAGCCTGTGATTAAATCTGCAACTTGCAATCCTAAATCGTCTATGTAATTTAAAACGTGAACCTTATATCCAGCAAACTCCAGGATTCTCCTTAAAGAATCTCCTATAGCTAAATTCCTAACATGACCTATATGTAAAGGATGGGCTGGATTCACACTAGTATGCTCTACACAAACCCTTTTACCCTTACCTAAATCTAATTTGCCAAAATTTTTCAGAAAATATTCTAAAGCTCTAGGAACAAAATTAGAATAATTGATTCTTAAATTTATATATCCCGCTTTATGAGCCTCTAAATTCTCTATTAGTTCACTTTTATACTTTTTAGCTTCCTTTACTATCTTTTGGGCTATTTCATAGGGATCCTCTTTATAGAGCTTAGATAGGTTAAAAGCTATGGAATTGGATAAATCTCCAAACTCATCACTGGGAGGCTCCTCTAACTCCAAAGAATCAATTTTATAACCTAAGCTACTACAGGAATCTCTTATAATTCTCTTAGCTTCTTCTTTTAAAAGTTTGTAGACCATTCAAATCACCAAAGGAGCTACAGAATCATAATTTATATGGATCTTAATAATATATTTTGTGATGATTAAAGAAGAATTATCTGATTGGTCAAAGCTTCCCAGAAGATTACAGGATGAGTATTTCCATATAGCTAAAGAAGAAGCTGAAAAGTGTAAGCAAATCCTAAAGATGAGGAGTAAGAAGATCAGCGAAATTAAAAAGTTTCTTAGGTTTCAGGCTATAGAGGAGGATTTTGACTGGAGAAGCTTAAAGGTAGGGGTTGTAGATGGCTCTAATTCTAAGGTTTTAAGTGAAAGGGTGGGAATAAGATACGGTGTTTATGCTGCTTGCTACCAAATATATGAGGGTGATAAGCTTATCGACGAAGATTTTTTTGGAGACTATCTAGTTCAAAATCAGATAGATGAATCGGAGCTTGCTACTAGAATTCTCTCCTTAAAGAGGGTTCTTTTAGAGAGAATGGTGGCTCTTAAATGCTTAGAAGAGAAGGATTTGGATTACTTTATAATTGATGGGAGCTTCTTTGGATATAGGGGTGATATTCCTCTATCTTTAAATGAAATAGTAGAGGTAAATCGAGAACCTTTGATTGTAAAAGATTTGATTAGGGAAATAACTAATTTTACCCTTAAGCTCTTGGATAGTAAAAGAGTTATTGGAATCATAAAGAGGAGTAGGTTAAGTGCCATTGATGGTTGGTTAGCTCACAAATTTAAAGGAGAAGATCGCTGTATGGGTACAAGCGATAAATACATTCTGAGCCTTACCATGCCCCCTAAAACTCTCTTTTCCTATGAATCTTTGCTTGGAAATCCTTATTCCTATCTTCACTTTGACAAGTTTAGGAAGCTTTTTAGGAAGCTCTTCAAAAGGAGTAATGAAAGGGATGGGATAGATATGGCAATTATATTGGAGAAGGCTGAAGATGAAATAGATGTAATTATCAAAGCTTTAGGATGTTCAAGAGAAGATTTTTTCAGTACTAAGCGTTACTATGTTAGATGCACCCCTAATGCTAATCCCTTTGAAGTAGAGGCTCATAAGGATATGGATATTAAACCCATGTTAGCTTACTTTTTGAATTTTTATAATGAAGCTACAGGCTTACCTTTTCCTTTAGATTTGGTCGATGAATCCATAACTCTACCTTCAGGTTTCCTAAGAGAATTCGTAGAAGAAATAGAGGCTCAACTAATTAAAGATGAAGAAGTTTCCAAAGAGCATATATTCCTAACTTTTACTCAAATAAACCCTCAAAAACAAGAAGATTAACTTTATTCTATTTAAAGCTTTTAGGTAGGGAGAGGGGATTGTCAAGATAACGTTCTCATTCTGTATATTCTATTTAACCTTAGGCTTTTTGTTCTATTTCCCTCTCTCCATACTCTATGAGTGGACTGGATTACCTTGTGAGGATGGTTAAGGAGGCTAAGATCTTTAAGAGGAATAAGGTGCCTTTGCAAGATAAGATCCTCTAGCCCTCCTGCATTATTCAGGTTCATATCTAAGGAGTATAGCA
>JARVJX010000131.1 GCA_029775995.1 Nitrososphaeria archaeon
CTCTCCTAACAGCTAATATTCCTTTTTTAGCTAAGAAGTGTTGAGCTATATCATCTATACCCTTTTGGCATATAACTACATTTGCCCCAGTATTTACAATTTTATCCACCATTTCCTTTAGTATCTTATTCTCCTCCTCTAAGAAGGCTTTCATCTGCTCAGGATTTGTAATGCTAAGCTTTGCATCGTATTCAGTCTTCTCAATCTCTAAGGGCGAATTTATAAGAGCTATTTTGGCCTTTTCAATTCTCGTTGGCATTTGTGGATGAACTACCTCTTTATCCAAAGCTATACCTTTAATTAGCATGGTATCCTTAATGGATTTACCAGCCTTTTTATCAATCTTAACATTATCTATATCCACCTTGTATTTATCCCCAACCTTATCAACGGTACTTAAAATGGCATCAACCACTAATCCAGCTAACTCAAAAGCTTCTTTAGAAACTAGTTTGGAAGCCATGGCTGTCTTTGCAACCTTTAAGAGCCATTCTTTATCAGTAGGCTCTACTTTTATAGCCATACCTCTTAATATTTCTAGGGCTTTTAAAGAAGCCTTCCTATATCCTTCTACTATAACGGTTGGATGAATGTCTTTTTCTAATAGCTCTTCTGCATTCTCCAATAAAGCCCCAGCTAGAACTACCACAGTTGTTGTACCATCTCCAACTTCATTATCAGTGGCTTTAGCCACTTCAACTAACATTTTAGCAGCAGGATGCTGGATATCCATTTCTTTTAGCATGGTAGCTCCATCGTTAGTTATAGTAACATCTCCTATACTATCTACTAGCATCTTATCCATTCCTCTTGGGCCTAGAGAGCTCTTAACAATTCTCGAAAGTAGCTTAGCTGCTGTAATGTTGTTTCTTTGGGCTTCTCTCCCTTTGGTCTCAGCTGTACCTTCCTTTAGAATTAGAACGGGAATCTGTTGTGCAGACATATATATCACCTCCCTATATTTTACTCATTTAACTATCTTCTAGGGGGTATTTAAATTTTTTAAGGTAGCACTTTTTGGGGTGTAACTTTTAGGGAAAGAGGTAAACAATTAAATGCAAACATAACCTGCTTAAAACTCAAGATGAATAGGTATGTTAGCCCATAATGGTCCCTTAAACATAATTGTGAACCAACTCTAAAAAAGTTAGAGCAGAGGAAGGAAAGGAGAATTCTTTACACTCAACACAAAAGATGCACCAAAACCGCTTGCTAACGATTCTCTTATAACATATAAAAGGGTCTTACCTATAATTTTAGGATGCTTATGAGTATAGAGGGAGACTATTTAGAGGATTTTTATAATAACATATTTACTGTAAAGGGTTTACTACATCCTAAAGATGGCTCCATATGTGTGCTTCGATACTTACCTACTGAAGAAGGAGATAGGATTAAAGATAACTTGAAGTATAGAAAGGTAGATTCTTTAAGGGAGATTAAAGAAATATTACTAAAGAAATATCCTAACTATTTAAAGTATGATAAAGTCTTTAATAGAGTTCTTTGTATCGTTAAGCATGATGAAGTATTTAAGTTTTATAAAGCAAGGGAATTCTTAAGAGAGTTATCAAAGAGAGAATTGAAGGATACAGAGTTAAAAGCTTTAGAGTTAATAGAGATATTAAAGAGTAGAGCAAATCTAAGCTACGATTCCTTTGGTTTATCGGGCTCCTGTTTACTGAATCTATCAAATTACAATTCAGATATAGACCTTATAGTTTATGGAAAGGAGAATTCCTTTAAGGTCTATGAAGCTTTATCTCAACTTTTTAGAGAAGCTAAAGAATTATCTCCCTATACATCAGACCATTGGAGAGATTTTTATGAGAGGAGAAGTATAGATACCCTTATGGATTTAAAACCCTTTATCTTCCATGAAGGAAGGAAATTTCAGGAAGGAATCTTTAAGGGTAAAGAATTCTTTGTAAGATTTATTAAGAATTTGGAAGAGATAAAGGAGCCCTATGATTCCTTAAGCTTTCATCTCATGGGCTATTCTAAGATTAAAGCTAAAGTTATCGACGATATTGAATCCATCTTCACTCCTTGTTGCTATGAGGTTTCTGACGTTGAAATTTTAGCAGGGCTAAATTTGAAGAATATAAGAAAGATAGTTTCCTATAGGGGAAGGTTTTGCCAGCAGGCTAAAGTTGATGAGAGAATAATAGCCCAAGGAAAGGTTGAAAAGGTTATTCAAAATGGTGAGGAAAGTTATTATCAATTAGTATTGGGAGAAAGTAGGAGCGATTTTATGGTAAATGAGAAGCTTTAGGGATAGAGATTTCTTACTTACGAAGGATAATTTCTTATTCTGTGTAATAGGGCATATACACCCAAAGGATAGGGTAATTGCTTACAGAAAATATGTTCCTAGCATAAAGGGGGTTTTGGAAAAAGATATAAAGTATAGGAGAACTATGCCCTCTTATTCTCTTAAAGAGTATGATGAAAATTTAAAAGAACTCAAAATTTATTATCCTAAATACCTTTTCAGATCAAGAATTTTTGATACAATCTTACAAGCAGTACCCCATGGTCTTATACTTAAACACTATAAGCCAGAGGAAAGGTTAAAGCAAATCTTAAAGAGTAAGTATGTAGATAGTTTAGAACTTAAAGTTAAAGAGCTCACAAACTATTTATCTAAAGAATCGAATATACCTATCAACCTATTTGGAGTAACAGGATCAGTGCTATTAAAAATTCATAATCCTGAGTTTTCTGATATAGATCTTACAGTCTATGGTAAAGAGCAGGCAAGGAAGATGAAGGATTTGGTTATAAAGGGATTAGATAGGATAGAGGATATACCTTTAAATACATTAAAGAATCTGTGTAAGAAAAAGGCAAAAAGCCGTAATTTGGATTACCTAATGGTAAAATACCTTTACTCAAAAAGATGGAACTATAAATTCTTTGAAGGCAAGCTATTCTCTCTACATCCCATTAAAGTTGAGAAAGAGTTTGATGAATACTATGGGCAAAGAATATATAGGTTCTTGGGCTTCTCAAAGCTAAAAGCCCTGATAGAGGAAGATATTGATTCCTTATTTTTACCCCACAAATACTCTATAAAACCTTTAAATTTTTTGGAAGGAAAAGAATACCCTTTGAAGGAACTTTGCCTGTACGATGGTTTCTATGCTGTATTTCAAGAGGGGGAAAAGGTTTTATGTTCTGGTAAAGTGGAAGAAGTCTTTGATAGAGTAAAGAAGGAAAGATACTATAGAATGGTTATCGGCTCAAGAGAAGCTAGAGGTAGAGATTACGTATTACCAGCTTTTAGCTGACCTTGGACCTCTAAAGCCTTTAAAAGGTTAATTATGCCCTTTGATCTGTTTCTAACAGTTATTTCCGTAACACCAGCTACCTTTGCTATTTGGCTCTGGGTTATTCTCTCTCCTTCCTGTAAAGCTGCCACATAAACAGCAGAAGCAGCTAAACCCATAGGATTTTTACCAGCAGAAAAACCTGTCTCATCAATGAGTCTAAGTATATCTAAGGCTTTTCTCTTAGTCTTTTCAGATAGGTTAGCTGAATTGGCAATTTTGGATACACAGACGATAGGATCCACCAAGGGCATATTAAGGGAAAGCTCATTAACCAATAAACGATAATATTTTGCCAATTCTCTCTTGGTTATACTAAGAGCATTCGCTACATCTTCTAAGGTTCTAGGTATTTTCGCATTTCTACAGGAAGCGTAGATACAAGCACCAACCACTCCAGGAATAGCTCTTCCTCTTAAAAGGTCCTTTTCTAAGGCCTTTCTGTACATATAAGCTGCATTTTCAAGAATGGCTTGATTCAAACTAAGTTTCTCAGAAACTCCCCAAAGCATATTCATAGCCCTTTTGAGATTTCTATCCTTAGATTCATCTAAAGGGCTTCTTTTATCCCATACTCTTATCCTCTCAGCATTCTGCCTTTGTATACTCGTCAAAACCTTACCAGTAGCATCCTTATCCTCAAGAGATATTTCTGTAGTTAATCCTTTATCATGAAAGGCAAGGCTTGAGGGTATTCCTGAATTTCTTCCAAGAAGGGCTTTAGATTGATTGATTAATGGCGAAACTAGGTTTCTCTCACTAACTTGATAACCAAATACTAAGCCACATTTACTGCAGATAAGCTCCCCAGATTCATTATCTACTATAAGGAGTCCCCTACAACTAGGGCAACTACCACCCTCAATGGCATTAAAAAACTCCTTGCTTTTAATTTCCATTCCCTCAAATCACCACAATTATATCACTGTTATATTTTAGTAAATAATATTTATACTTTTAGCATATACTATATATACATTGAAAAATGTAGGAGGTATATAAGATTGTTTTTACCTCAACCTAACTATTAAAAGTAGTTTATAAAGATTGTGGCATGAGAAATTGGGATTGTCAAGATAACGTTCTCATTCTGTATATTCTATTTAACCTTAGGCTTTTTGTTCTATTTCCCTCTCTCCATACTCTATGGGTGGACTGGATTACCTTGTGAGGATGGTTAAGGAGGCTAAGATCTTTAAGAGGAATAAGGTGCCTTTGCAAGATAAGATCCTCTAGCCCTCCTGCATTATTCAGGTTCATAGCTAAGGAGTATAGCA
>JARVJX010000132.1 GCA_029775995.1 Nitrososphaeria archaeon
GAAGAGGCAGGAGGCTCAACCCCTCAAAGACCAAGTAAACATCATAGAGTACTATAGGTAGAGGTGTCCTTCTCCTTACGAACATATATGAAGGAGAAGATTAACTCACCCTTAAGGTAACAGAGCCCTTATGAAATTTCATAATGATTAAATCTACCAGAGGAAACCTAAGAAGAAGTTAATGAGTAAGAGAAGGAGCACCCCCTAAATTCTAGCCTTAGGTTTCTTTATGGCTTTTCCTTAACCTCTGAATCAATGAACCTCTCTATATGCCTAGATAGGAAGTCTATTAGTAATGCTTTCTCGAAGGGCCAAGCATAAACCACTTTGGTGTTCCTAAGCCTTTCAGTAATTCTCTTAATCTTGCTAGGTATATCATCCTCAACATGCTTACCACCTCGAGTCACCATAGTAGGGACTACTAAGACTAACTCTGGATTCAGACTAGAAACTCTCTCTATAGCCTCCTCCACACTAGGGTCACAAAACTCGTTGAAGGCAGGAATAACCTCTGTAAATATAGGATTCTTCTTCAACTCATCTACTAGCTCAAGGTGAGCATAGAAGTAGGGGTCATTCTCTGGTGTCCTTGGGTAGCTTCTTATTTCCTTGTCTAGCTGTATTAGAAGGGCTTCAGCCTCTTTATCTCCCTCCTCAGCCATTTTTTCTAATCGCAGATATTTAGAGAGCTTATCATAGGAAATCTCTTTTGGTGGTGAGCCGTGTCCTACTAACACAACTGCAATCCTTCTGGGCTTAATGTCTTAACTCCCTCCTTATTCCTCTTCATTTAGTGAGAAGAGCTACTTTCAAAGTACCTATGAGTTGCCCTTTCTTCAAATTTTTAGAGATAGCTTTAAAGAGGCCTAGACAAAAACGCTTTTCAACTATAGTTTTCACCATCATTACACCTTAGCATTATCCAAAAAAGCTGTTAATAAGTATTTATTTACATCCCTTAATAGCTAGCAACACGCAGCATCTTTGCTGATAGAGCCAAGGGCATTAGGCGGGCAAAGTGGGATTGGCACTTAGTTAGAGAGGGCCCCATTAGCTCTACTTTCACATTTTCAATCAGGATGGGTACTGGTAATTTTGGGCACGTTCACGGCTCCAATTGTGAAATAGCCATTTATCTTTTAGACAGATTATCTCAAGCCGGTTCAAATCCTGCTTACGCTCCAACTCGAAAATCATATGGACTAAGGCTCCTCTTTAGTCACCCTGTTTCCCAGCTTAAGATTTAAATACACTTCCCGTTGGTAGGCTTCTGTTGCCTGGGCGGTGGCTCTAGGATCGGATAATGAGCATGTCATATCGTAAAGCGGCACTAAGTAGCATTGAAGACCTTTATAGAGAACTAGGAACTAAGGAAGAAGGGCTTTCGAGCGATGAAGCTAGATGGCGACTGCAAATATATGGTCCTAATACATTGCCCTCCGCTAAGAAGGCTAATCTGCTCCATAGGTTCGTCGTGCAGCTCAAGAACTGGTTCAGTATTCTCCTTTCTTTTGCTTCAGCGATATCGTTTCTGAGCGGTTTAGTCTACTCCGATACAGGATCCTTCTATATGGGTTTGGCTATACTCGTTGTCGTATTTCTGTTTGCCTTCTTTAGCCTAATTCAAGAATACAGAGCTGAGAAGATCGTTCAAACCATTACCAACTTGATACCCATAAAAGCTAAGGTCTTCAGAGATGGTCAACTATCGGAAGTCAATGTAACTGAAGTAGTGCCAGGAGACATAGTTCTCTTAGAGGAAGGAGACAAAGTTCCTGCAGATCTTAGACTTATCAGCGCTTTTGAGGTCTCCGTGGACAATTCAATACTCACAGGAGAGTCCGAGCCACAGAGACAGTTCTCCACAACGCCGATTTCTTCTGGCACAGTTGACAACATGGAATTTCAGAACATACTGTTCGCAGGGACTACCATGGTTACGGGCACCGCCAAGGGCATTGTCATCAAAACGGGAAGAGAAACCGAGTTCGGCAGAGTAGTCTCCATCTCCCGAGAGATCAAAGAGCCGTTAAGCACCCTTCAACGGGAGATAGACCACATGGGCAAAGTAAACCTCCTTGTAGCCGTACTCGTGGGAATCGCATTCTTTGGTGTGGCCTTAGTATTAGTTAACCTGACAATAGCAGAAAGCCTTCTTTTTACAATAGGTGTGATCATATCCTTGGTGCCGGAGGGACTCCAGCTTACCATCGCACTTTCCCTAGCCCTAACAGCGTTAGCCATGTCCAAACTGAACGTGGTTGTTAAACGCCTTTCGTCCGTTCCGACACTCGGTTCCATGACCGTCCTATGTGTGGACAAAACAGGCACTATCACCAGCGGTGAGATGATGATCGAAAAGTTATGGGCTTCTGGAAAGGTGTTTCATGTGACAGGGGACGGATACAGTCCTAAAGGATTCGTGACTGTCGAGGGAAGAAGGATAGATCGAAGCGAGCGCCCTCATATACTGAAATTGTTCGAAGCGGCAGCCTTCTGTAATAACGCCAAGCTGATTCCTCCTTCCGACAGAATCGGTAGGTGGACTGTGTTGGGAGACCCCACCGATGGAGCATTCCTAGTATTTGCTGGGAAGGGTGACTTTAATGTGGCGCAGGCCTTAGCTAAGAACCCTAGAATTGGTTTACTCCCTTTCGATTCCCAGAGGCGTATGATGACGAGCGTTCATCGCAACTCTGACGGAAATGTTTTGGCCTACACCAAGGGGGCATGCTTAGAAGTCCTTGAAAGGTGTACCTCAATATTCTACAACAACAGGTCAATTCCTCTGACTGAGGAAGTGAAGAAGATTATCGTTCGACAGATGGATGATTTCGCTAGGGAGGGCTACAGGGTTTTAGCGATGGCCATGAAAGTTCTGCCCCATGAAACATTCAAGATGACTCCTGACTTGGAGAGAGAAATGACTTTCCTGGGTCTGGCTGCGTTACGAGATCCGCCAAGACCTGGAGTGAAAATAGCGGTGCGTGAATCCAAAAGGGCTGGAGTCAGAGTCGTGATGCTCACTGGGGATTACGAACTTACAGCTGAGACCATCGCAAAAAGGACTGGCATCATAACCACCTCAAACCATGTTGTCATATCATGGAGTGAACTCAGTCAGATGACCGATGAAGAAGTAGCTACGCTCCTCTACGGGAAGGAGGTCATATTTGCTAGAATCACACCTGAACAAAAGCTTAGGATAGTAAAGATATTTAAGTCAAAAGGAGAAACCGTGGCTACAACTGGAGACGGTGTCAACGATGCGCCTGCGCTCCTTGAGGCTGACGTAGGTATAGCCATGGGCGTGGGAGGCACAGACGTTGCCCGCGAATCATCTGACATGGTTCTATTAGATAATAGTTTCGTCTCCATCATTGAAGGTATCAAGTTCGGGCGCTCGCTATTAGATAATCTAAGAAAATTTGTGTATTACGTTTTCACGCACAATTTTGCTGAGTTGGTGACATTTATTGCGTTGTGTTATTGGGGATACCACTACCGTTGACTGTTCTTCAGGTACTAGCGATAGATCTTGGTATGGATATAATGCCCTCCCTCTCTCTTATTATGGAGCCCCCTGAGCCTGATGTGCTGACCAGGTCCCTTAAGAGAAGAAGCAGGTTGATCGATGCTCGAATATTGTTGAGAGCTCTTTATTTGGGACTGGTTGTAGGTTCAGTTGCGTTGTGGTGGGCATTTAACATATGGTCACGGGCAGGTTGGGTCTTCGGACAGAACACTGTAGCCGATCCAACTGAATATGCGAGGGGCACAACGGCTGTCATGGTAGCCATCATGACTGGCCAGTTGGGGAATATCTTTGCAGCAAGGGCAAGTAGAGAATCCACATTCGCAGTGAGCTTATTAAGGAACAAATGGCTCTTTATTGGCATTCTAGCCCAGATCGGGATATTGATGGCGATAGTTTATGTTCCATTCTTGCAGTCTTTGTTCGGGACGGCTTCTTTGCCATTCTGGGACTTGTTGCTCATATACTCATTAGCTCCTCTAGTGCTTTTTCTCGAAGAGCTAAGGAAGTCCTTTGTTCGCAGGATAAAGTGAATGTCTCGAACAACCTTTAAATATAGAAATAGGATAACAATAATAGAAAGGTAGCAAAGTCTAAGGTTCTTTGTCTTTTTAGAAAACGCTTATACGAGTCCCGAAGCTGTCAGATGCTGCTATGATTGTTAGGAAGAAGGTAGATCAGAAGTGGAAGACCATAAAACACTTCAGATTGATTGGTGAGGATCAACACCTATGCTAAAGGTGAGCTTGCTGCTGTTCTACTGGAGCTTAAGAATAGGAGATTGGTGCGTGATAACACCGAGCTAAAACACAGGGGCTGCTAGCTCTCTACGGTAAGGTTCTGGAGAGGGATCCGGTGAATCTAATGGTTCATTTTGCGAAGGATCTATGGCTCTGCTTTCTTCCAGCTCCTCCAAAGCATATACATCTTCGCTCTTGTCTCCTTACTGAATGGTTATCGTTATTAACCATTTGTATGCTGATCTAGATCTTTCCACTATGTTCTAGCGTAAGCTGAGGCTCCAATGCTTGGAGGAGGCTTTTCTCCTAGATATTCCTCGCTTAGGT
>JARVJX010000133.1 GCA_029775995.1 Nitrososphaeria archaeon
TTATAATAGCTTACCCTTTAGAGCATCCATATCATCAATGACTAAATTCTTAAGTGTGTTCATAGGGCTCTATAATCTAGAGATTAGTTGGGCTTATCTTGACAATCCCTAAACTTAAACCAAAAATTTAAACAGGGAAACCCAATTTATCTTTAAAGGGTATATAGGTAGCTTTCATAAAAATTTCCAAGAATTTAGGATATGTGGATAGCTCCACATATTCGATATTTCTTCTTATTTCCTCAGCTTTCTCTCTAATCCCCTTTGAGATTAGAGAAGCTTTAGCTCCTGCTCCTGCTGCATTACCAATGAACCTAACCCTCTCTAGGGGAATATCAGGATACATTCCAATGGTCCTTGCACTTTGAGGGTCAACATAAGTACCAAAGCCTCCAGCTAAATAGAGCTTCTTAATATCCTTAGGATGAATATGCATATAATCCATCACAGCTGTAACACCTGTTCTAATAGCAGCTTTAACCAACTGAATTTCTCTAACATCCTTAGCTGTAAAGGTTATATCCCTATTTATAGCTGATTCATAAGACCATGCAATTACATATTCAGTATTTTCTGTCTCCCTCTTTATTCTCTTTGAGTTAAGATCTTGCTTAAAGGTTCCATTCTCGCTTATTAAATTAGCTTTGTATAAATGGGCTACCGTGTCTATTATGGCTGAACCACAGATTCCTCTAGGCTTAACATCGCCAATTACCTTATATCCAGCCTCATAAGTATCAGGATCTATCCAAACATGCTCTATGGCTCCAACTTCTGCCCTCATACCATACTTTATATGTCCTCCTTCAATGGCTGGACCTGCTGGGGTTGAGCAAGCTATCAATCTATGCTTATTTCCTAAAACGATCTCAGTATTAGTTCCTATATCAATAAGTAAAGATAGCTCATCAGACTCATGTATGCCTGAGGCTAATATATCAGCTACAGTATCAGCACCAACAAAGCCAGCTATATTTGGTAAACCGTAAGAGTAAGCTTCAAGATTAACCTTTATTCCCAGCTCTTTAGCTTTAACCTTTATTCCTTCTCCAACAGTAGGAACATAGGGACTTAAGCCGATATACTTTGGATTTATACCGAAGTATATGTGGTGCATGACAGTATTTCCAGCTACACTTACCTCATATATCTCTTCAGGATTTACTTGAGCTTCGCCACATAACTTTTTTAACATCTCATTGGTCTCATCGATTACAAGCTTGTTTAGTAATTTCAAATTCTTTTTATCTTTCATGGCAAAAGCTACCCTCGATGCTACATCTCCTCCATAGATAGCCTGAGGATTTGGTGATGAGGTTGAAGCTAAAGTTTCTCCACTTTTTAAATCCATAAGATAGCCTGCTAACTTAGTGGTACCTACATCTATAGCAAAGCCGAAGAGCCTCTCTCTAGTATCACCTTTTTCAATCCATAAAACTTCTTTATCATCTCTTATAACAACTGTAACAGCCCAAGATTCCCTTAATACGTTAGCTAATTCAGTTAGGGCTCCATAAGATATGATTAGCTCTTTTAATCCTACCTGCTCTTTTATTACATCACATAATCTCTCCCAATCCTGTCTTCTATCCTCTAAAGTAGCCTTAGGTAATTTGACAAAATACTTTTTAACTATAGGGTTTAAAGCAGTTTTAACCTGTATTCCAGATACAAGCATCTTTTGAGGTTCAGCTCTGCTCTCAGCAGGTATATATATTCGAACGTATCCATCCCCAATCAGTTTAGTGTAGCAGGCTAATCTATAACCTTGCTCTAATTCCTCCTTGTTAAGGTAGGTCTTTTCCAAATTGGTTAAAGGTGATAAATTTTCGTGACCTTCTTTTATAATAACTCTACATTTAGCGCAAGAACCTCTACCAGCACATATAGAGGAAATGTAAATCTTTTCGTTAATAGCAATATCTAAAAGATCCTTACCCTTAATACCTTTAACCTTCCTTATTTCCTCAAACTCAAGAACTGGGGCACTATTATTCATTTCTTTCCTCTTTTTTTTTATAACACATGTTTTAAAAATTTTAAGCTATTTTAAATCTTGGATGAGAAGGAGGAAGCCTTTTTCCATCCTCAATAGTCAATTGGCCATAACTTGCACTCATCATACCAATTACAGGCAAAACTACATCAGCATGATCTATGGGTCCATAGAGCACAAAATCAGCCCCTGCTGCAACAGCCATAGCTGTAGCAACTACATTGGCTGGCTTCATAACCTGTTTACCTAGCTTTTGAACTGCTCCCCTCCATAAACCCACAGCATTGTGAGCTCCACAGCCACAAGGATAGCCCAATTCATCCTTTATCCAATTTAAAGCCCTTAAAGCCATCCCTAAAGTTGGTATATCAAGGACCATGGTATCTATCATTATATTCTCTATTCCAGCATACTGGGCCTTTTTAATAAGTTCTTTAGCTATATCTACTCTCCCTTTAGATGTATAATCTCTAGGATTATAGCATAAAGCAATGGCAGTTTTAACAACATTTAATTCTTTCAATTTATCCAACTCATCCTGCTTAGGTTCCATTAAAGAATTGTATATTAAGGGGTTCTTTATACCTACTTCTTTAATATGGGCTAAGGCTGCAAGCCTTACACTTGCCAAGGTACCATCTACGGATATTACAGAATCTGTAACAGATGTAACGAAGTCAAGAAACTTTACCATAGCCTTTGGATTCTCCCCAACTACATCTACTACAGCGGGAACCCCTGTTTTATCAGAGAAATCTTCCTGTGTCTTTATAAGATACTCAGCTTTATCTTTATCAAAAAGGCCTTCTCTCTCATCTTCAACTATATTGTGCCCTCTATAAAAGAGGCTCCCTAATAATACCGCTGGTCTTTCTTCTGGCCTACCTCCTATTTTTATATTCCCTATTTGAAAAACTTTTTGTTCGGCTCTAAAGTTCCACATTTCCTTAGGGATTACAAACCCCCCTTTAAAAAGATTAGCTAGGCTTCAACTTTATCTTTGCTCTATTCTACTTTTCAAAAAGTTTGTAATTAATAGGAGGAGTATATACTAAGATATAGCTAAGGGGGCATAAAAGCTCTAAATAAGCTAAAGGAATCTTAAAGCTCATTAATGGATAGAAGATTTTATGATATATGAAAGGTTTTCCTTAGGCATCTTTACAGGCAAACTTCCCGATACAGACAAAATAAAATAAAAATCTTCCATTTCTTTTAAAAGCTCTTTAGTCTCTCTAATAACTTCTTCTTCAGTACCTGTTAAGATAGTATCAAAGGGAGATAGACCTCCCATTAGGGCAAAATTCCTTAGTCTTTTGATTTTTTTAACCTTTAATTCTGGACTAAAATGAATTATATTTGCTTTTAAATTAGATAGAGGTTTCAGAAGATGCTCTAACCTATCACAGTTGTGAAAAAGGATTAAGGTATCTCTAAAATGAGATATGAGAGAGTTATCATAAGGAAATACAAATTCTTCAAATTGCTTTGGACTAAGAAAGCTTATAGTATCTTCAATGATGAAGCTTAACCATTTATTACATTGAACCTCGAATTGAGCCTCTAACCAAACTTTTGCAGCTTCTTTAGCTATGTTCAAGAGTTTGTGAACCAAACTTTTATCCTTATAGCTCATTAAAAGAAGCTCATTGAGATTAAGAATTTGAGAAGCTATATCAAAGGTTCCTAGGCTTAAAGCTATACCATTAGCGTAATTGTAATTCTCCTTCAGTTCCCTTGGAGTCTCTTTAACCATGCTTTCCAATTCTATTAGGGCCTTAGGCATCAAACCATCCCTTTTAGGGTCAGGAACCTTAAGCTTCTCAACATCCTCAAACTTACTTATAGCAGATTTGCTTATTACTGGAGAGCCTAGGCTAATCAAAGAGTATTCGCAGTTAAAGGCTGAACCTTCCACTATGGTAGAGTAATCAGCCCAAATACCTGGCAAGAAGAGGGCATCAGGATAGCTTTTGATGAGCTTTATCTGGGCTTCTAACTTTTTCTTATAACCTCCAAAATAGTAATCCTTATAGTTTGTGAAATCGTTAAACCAGGCTATAAAGTCTCCTGCTGCTAGGAAAGCCACAGGTACTTTATCTATCTTCTTTAATCTAGCTATATCTTCAAAGATTTCTTTTACCTTCAAACCATCTTTAATTTAGGCTTTTATACTAAAATTTTTCTGTCTTTATTCTAACAGCTGAACAAGTTTTTACTAGCATGTTACTATCTAAGACTCTAGCGTAGATATCTTCTCTTTAACAAACCTAACTATTTCTTCAGCTATTCTTACAGCCTCATTAGCCACTTCTCTTGTATAAACCTTAGCTGGAATGCTATCAGGTAAGGCATTAGGGTATCTTGTAGGTACATAATAGCCATCTAATATAGCCCACCTTTTTAACTTCTTAAGCTTTGTGGCTTAATTATTGTTGTGTGTTTGCTCTTTGTTTTTAGTGTTGGATTGTGTTTATAGGTTTATGATTGTGTTGTATATGAATGCTTTTATTTTTAGCTCTTTGGCTATGTTTGGCAGCTCCTTAGCCAAGCAGTAATCGCCGAAGATACGCTTGAATGTTGAGAACGCTGTT
>JARVJX010000134.1 GCA_029775995.1 Nitrososphaeria archaeon
AGTTCATCTTGCTGACCTCCCTCCTCCAACTCTTGACAAACTCAAGATCCAAGAGGAGCTCGCCCTGCCTGACATACTTGGCATCTATCTCTTTCCAGTTCATTCCATCAAGGAGGTACAGAATGCTCATAAGAAAAAGTATGTCGAAAAAGATTGAGCAAATAGTTAGTTATGCACCAACCCATTGAAGGCCACAGAAGCTCTAACACCAAGTCTAGGTGCTATAGTCGCCAGTAGCTTCAGCGCCTTCCTTTATGTGATGCTTAATGTGGGTGCTGCATTTTTTGCCTACATATTTGGCGCATTGGGAGACAAATTCAGCAAAAATAACCTATTAGCCCTAGGCTACCTAATTTTCAGCATATATTGCATCGGCTTCATCTTCTCACCACCAAACATTTGGATATACGCCTTCCTCTTCCTTTTGGCGGGCGTAGAAACAGGAGCCATAGACGCAACTGAAAGATCATGTGCCGCTGAACTGCTAGAAGAAAACAGAAGAGGAACAGGCTTCGGAATCCTCAGCACAATCAACGGCATAGGAGACTTCACATCAAGCATTACCGCCGGAATCCTATGGACACTCATATCTGCCAGCGCATCTTTCGCATTCGGAGCAATACTCGCACTAATAGCAACGATGATCTTAATAATTCGCAAGTAGGCAATTCTTTCTGAATTCGTCTCAACTACTTAAGCTTTGCTCGCTTATAGGTTCTGCTATGAAGTTTAGGGAGTTAAGCGATGAGGAATGGAGGTTTGTAGAGCCTTTTCTTCCTCCAAGGGCTAAGACGGGTAGGCCTAGGGCTGATGATAGAAAGACTATAAACGGCATCTTTCATCAGCCTCGCTTCAATCTCCTCAACAAATTCTTTTGTGAAGCCACTGGGAAGAGAAGCGTTGGCATCGATAACCAACTCCATAGGAGCCTTCATAGCCATCTATAACTGGGTGCTCATCAATGGCTTATCGTGACATCATCTTAAAGAGAATTGTTTATAGTTATATAGAAGGTTTCTTTTAGAGTTCTGAACCCATTTGTGCTCAAGTCCCGGGCCCGCTTTCAAATTTTTCTCAAATAAAAAATCATCCGACAACTGAGAATTTAGAACGCTTTGAAAATTTCAGCCTTTTAACTTCCTTATTGCTTCCCTTAAGGCATTTTCCGAGACCCTTGAGATATTTAGCCCAAGCTCCCTTGCTTCCCTAACTACTTCAGGATCTAGATAAACCATTACATTTTTCTTCTTTCCTCTCCTCATTGTTAAAAGCGGTTGAGAAACTGATGATGAATTTAAACCAAGATCCATCAAGATTTTAAGGAAATCAAGAGGATTTTTGGGCGTCTCTTGAGGATTGTTTAGCAAAATATTTGGAAAGAGAGAAAAACAAAAAGAGGAGAAAATCGAAGAACAGATTCCAAAGCCTGTGGAATAAAATGTTTTGAATCTTGGCTGGTATTGTCTTAAAAAAGAGTGGCAGATGGTGAAAATAAGGGAAATAGATAGGGCAACGCATCTTTACTTCGTTGGCGCTTCTGGAACGGGAAAATCTAAGTTCCTTGGATTTTTAATAAGGCAAGATATTGAAAAGGGAAATGAATTTGGAGTTATAGATCCTCTGAAATTTAAAAGAGGATATTAAATGCTATTTGGCTTTCGCTTTGCCAAGAAATGAATTGGAAGAGAGAGTTTTGCTCATCGATCCTACTGATGAAAAGTATACTGCAGCTTTTAATTCTCTTGAGAAGATTGAGAATATCTCTTCAGCAGAGATAGCTGCAGAGCTTGTCGAAGCATTCAAGAAGATATGGTTTGATGCTTGGGGAGCTAGGATGAAGACTCATTGAGGAGTACTTTCATTGCATTGATAGAAGTAGGTCTCACATTAACAGATCTTCCTAGATTCTTAATAGATGAAGATTTTAGAGAGAAGGTTTTAGAAAGAGTTGAGCATCCAATAACTAAGAAGATTTCCAGAACTATGCAACTAAAGAATTTATAGATACATTGAGTGAAACGAGGAAATATGGATTATCTTTAATAATGGCTCACCAAACCTATCACAACTACCTAAAGAATTGCAAGACTCAATACAATACTTACCAATTGTGGAATTCAATGTTACTTCAGGGTTTCTAGAAGGGATGCTGAGAAATTAGCAAAAGTAATTGAAGAACCTTTGGGAAAGATAATAAAGGAAATATACATTAAGGATAAAGGCATTATTGTAATCGATCCCAACTTTCATCAGTATAATAAGAGGCATTTAATTGCTCACGGATTAGCTCACCATATATTCTCTAGGAAGACAAAGGTAAATTACTTTGTTGAGGATAAAGAACAAAAATTTAACAATTGGTTGATGAGAAAGCAGGAGAAAGAAATATAAATTTCTCCACCTTCTACCTAATTCCAGAAGAGAAGCTCAATGCCATTTTGAAACAGGAGTTGGTTCAAGAATCTCCAGACCCAATTTCAGAATTAGCCGAGGAGTTTTAAGTCTTAGAAAACTTTATGAGGAAAAGGCTTGAGTTTGAGAAAACATTTAAAGGTTAAAGCTTCCACAAAATCTGGGAAGATGCTCGTATGAAGAAAATTGAGGAGATAAAGAAAAAATTAGAAGAATTGAAGCCATCTTTAAAGAAGAAATTTAAGGTGAAATTCATTGGTATGCTAATCTCCCGTATTAAAGAGGGAAGGTTAGTGAAAGGTTAGTCTATCTTTAACGCATTAGTCCTACTGCAACAATTGGGAGTAATGCCTTCCGAACAGCAGAAATAAAGATGTGAGAAAGGATACATTACCAAAAGTCTTTTATTCAAAGGTAACCTTTTAAGATATTAGTTATATGTTCATGGCAAAAGGTTGGGACTTAAACTTATTCGAATATAAAATTATTCGATACAGGAAAGTATTATGCGAAGGTAGGACACTACAGTGATATCTTAAAGGAATTAATGCTTAAAAGTTTATGGCTTGTATGTAAGCTTGGATGTAATTGTATGTAATATTCAAAGCTTATATTCCTGCTTTAGTTGAATTGGTTAGATAATGGGTTATATTAAAGTAAAAGTAAAGGTTTGGAATGTAAAAGAACCAAAGCTAAGCAAAGAATTAGAGCTACTAACAGATACAGGTTCAATTTATACTGTTTTACCAAAGGACCTTCTCATAGAACTCAAAGTAGATACCATTGGTAAGAGAAGGTTTAGGCTTGCAAATAATGAAGTAATTGAAAGGGATGTTGGTATAATTGGTGTTGAAATTGATGGTTTAATAACTCATACAGTTACAATTTTTGGAGATAAAGATGTTTACTTGCTGGGTGTTGTAACTTTGGAAGAGCTTGGATTACAAGTTGATACTGTAGAAGGGAGGTTAAAAGCCCTAGAATTATTATTGATGAAGGTATTTTTATAAAGTTAGCACTAACTTAGTTAGATTATGTAGTACTTTTAGCAAAAACCTAATTGAGTTAATTGGTAAATTTTACTGAATTACAATGGTATTTTTTCCAAAAAGTATCTTACAGAGTTATAGGAAAATCTTCTAAATAAGTATCATTAGATTCCTGAATCTGCAGATAATCTAGGAGATAGAACTCTTTTTCTATATAAATCTGCTCGTAGCATTGGAGAGTTTTGGATTAAAGATAAAGGCATCACTACAATTACTATATCTTCCATTTATTAGGTTTTAGACCCTAAATCTTTAAAAGTAATTTTGAGTATTTCTCCATTCTCATCATTTTTCCTTCAGGCTGTATAAGCCAAGTCATCCAGCAAAGCTCTATAGGCTTATATCCACAAGCTAACGCAACTTCTTCGGCTTTCTTCACAAATTTTATATCATCGTTTACAGGCTTTAAACCAGCCTTAACTAAAATCTCATTTATCACCCTTTTAACAATTTTATCGGGCATTACAGTATCAATTCCACCCATCATCCTCAAGTATTGAAAAGTGATCAATCCAACTCCTTTAATTTTACCAATATCTTCTTTCCAATTTTCAAGCTTAGCATTCTTTGCCCAAGTTCTAATAGCTAATTTATCATCTTCACTTATCTTTGACAAATAAGTAGCTATGTTCTTAGCCACAATCCATGATCTCTTATTTCTCCAAACTTTTCTTAATTCATCTATATCAGCTTCAGCAAGGTCCCTTAGATTTCTTATCTTTCCACTTTCTACAAACTTTTTGTTAAATTCCTCAACTTTCGGAACAACTGCTGTAAAATAGTTTAAGCCTATTGAAGTGAAGGCTGCATCTACAACCATTAAAACTACGCTTCCTCCCCACCTTTCAGTTCTAAGGCATCTCTCACAATGCTCTTCTAATCCTGAAACTTTTTGCATATAGATATCAACTATGCTTTTTAACAAAGTTTGATCAGGCATTCCATCTCCAATTAATAGATTATATGACTATATTATTTTATGCCTTATGCTAACTCTTGCTGATACTGTCAAGTTATTTTTAGGGGGCTTTGAGAAGAAGCTTTTTGGAGGTGATTTCCATCAGGTGGCTCCTCAAGCCCTTGAGAATAGTGGTTTGTTCAGGATTAATAGGTT
>JARVJX010000135.1 GCA_029775995.1 Nitrososphaeria archaeon
CTTCCTCATTAGGAATAAAGGACTCTAGCTTCAGCATAGAAAAAGATAGATTAAGATAAGCATTAGAAGTATCAAGCCAAGAAAAATGTATCTAATGCTAAACAACCATTAACCAGATAAGAGGGTTGTGTTATTCTTTGCTGGCTTTGTTACCTTCAGACTTAGTTAAGCTCTTTCTATATATGTATGCATTAGAAAAATCTAGACGTCTATCTTTGCTGAATCTTTCTCTAACCTTCTTTTCTATAGATTGACTTTCTGAATAGCATCAGATAGTAATTTTATTATCCTCCTTATGTAATATATTATGTTGGCCATGGATAAACCTATAATAGCCATAACCATGGGAGACCCTGCAGGTATAGGTGCGGAGATAGTAGTAAAGAGTCTTAATGAAAAGGAGATCTATGAAATCTGTAGACCCTTAGTTATTGGTGATGGAAAGGTAATGGAACATGCCATTAATCAAATATGTAAGCTTAACTTAAAGGCAAATTTAATTAGGGAAGTTGCTCAGGCAGTATTTAACTATGGCATCGTAGATGTTCTTGACCTTGATAATATAGATATGAGTAAATTTCAATTTGGGAAGGTTAGTGCTTTATGTGGTAAAGCTTCCTATGAATATATTGAAAAGGCTGTAGAACTTGCCCTTAAAGGTAAGGTTCATGCCATAGCCACTGGACCTATAAATAAGGAGTCTTTAAGCTTAGCTGGTATACCTTTTCCAGGGCATACTGAAATATTAGCCCACCTTACGAATACAAAGGATTTCTCCATGATGCTAATAACTCCTGAACTAAGGGTTATACACGTTTCCACTCATGTATCCTTAAGAGAGGCTA
This sequence comes from Nitrososphaeria archaeon, assembly GCA_029775995.1. Lineage (GTDB taxonomy): Archaea > Thermoproteota > Nitrososphaeria > Nitrososphaerales > JARVJX01 > JARVJX01. The sequence goes on from JARVJX010000135.1 coordinate 846, forward strand.
TTGAGAGGGTAAAAAAGGAAAGAGTGCTAAAGGTAATTAAGCTAGCCTATGAAGGAATGAAGCTTCTAGGCTACGATAAGCCTAGAATAGCCGTTGCAGGCTTGAATCCTCATGCAGGAGAGGGTGGATTATTTGGGGATGAAGAAATTAAAGAGATAATACCAGCCCTTGAAGAGGCAAAGAGGTTAGGTTATAATGTTAGTGGACCTTATCCTCCTGATACAGTCTTTGTAAGAGCTAGAGGTGGTTCTTGGGATATAGTAGTGGTTATGTATCATGACCAAGGTCATGTACCAGTAAAGCTAATAGGTATGAAGTGGGATGCAAATTTAAATAGATGGGTTAGTGTTAGAGGAGTAAATGTAACCATAGGCTTACCCATTATAAGAACCTCTGTAGATCATGGAACAGCCTATGGAAAAGCTGGTAAAGGAACCGCAAACCATGAGAGCATGATGGATGCTATAAAGTATGCAGCCCTTATGGTAAAAAATTTAAATAAATAGTAAAAGCATTAGTTAAGATGAATCCTAAGGAGAGGGCATTAATAGCTTCTAGACATGAAGAACCTGATAAAGTTCCTTTAGTGCTATATGGGTACGCTTTGGTTCAGAAGGACTTTATAGGAGTTAGAGAATTTGATTTTTATCAGAATCTTAGATATCAGGTGGAAGCTAAGGCAGCTTTCGTTAGAAGATTTAAAGATGCCCAATGCTGTTGGTCATCAGCCTGTGTTATGCCTGAAGGAGGCTTTGAAACTGGTACAGTAGCCACTGCCTTTGGAGGGAGAATAACCTGGATGGCTGATGCACCACCTTGGGTAAGCTTAACCCCCATAAACGATCCTGAAGATGCCGATAAAATATATTCTAAACCCTTACCCGATCCTAGAAAGAGTGGAGAGAGCATGTGGTTCTTAAAAGGTATAAAGTACTTTAAGGATTGGTTTCCTTTAGAGCTTAGAAGAGAATACGATTTAATCTATGGTAATGTAGGTCCTCAAACTTTATTAGCAGAAGGATTAGCCTTAGCCATGGGCTACGATAAATGGATGACCTGGATGTTTCTTCACCCTAAAGAGTTGAAGAAGCTAATGGATGTCGTAACAGATTATATAATAGAAGTGGTAAATTGTGCTTCTGAGATAGTGGGGGAAGCAAAGTACATATTCTTACCAGATCATGGTCCAAGCTTTGTAAATGAGTATCAATTCAGAGAATTCTTATTGCCCTATTTAAATAGATTCTTTAAAAAATTTGATTATATTCCTAAAGAGGGAGGGGTAAGGATATGGCACAATGAAGGTAGAGTATCTCACATGCTAAAAGCTATAGATGAGATAGATGCTGAAGTTTGGCAGTTTGGAGCCTTTGACGATCCTGAATTATGTAAGAAGAATACCCATTTTTGCTTGATGGGAAATTTACATCCTCCTGGCATACTATTAAAGGGAGATCCAAAGGAGGTTTATTATGAAACCATCAATATAATAAAGAAGGCAGGGTATGGAGGAGGCTTATGGATATCATCAGGAGGTGGAATGGCTCCAAATACTCCCTTTGATAATTTAGAAGCGATAATGAAAGCCATAGAAGATTATGGTAAATATCCTTTGAGCTTTAGGGAAGAAAGTTCCAAAGAATAGATGTTCTTCTTTATTTTGAAACCTTAATAAAGGCTCTATTAGATGGTTTTCCTTAAAGCATCTATTAAAATATCCTTAAATTTATCATGATTAGCTTCATAGCAGATTAAAGCATTAGCTTCCCTATTACTTATATGGGCTACAACACTCATACCTCGAGTTAACTCACCTTGAGTTTCAATATCCACATACCTTAACTCCTTTCTTTCTGCTATTCCAGGATTAATAGCAATACTCATGGCTAAAGCATCAGCATGAACCATGCCTTCTAATCCCTTCTTCCTATCATGCTCTCTAAGAACCCTGGTAATTTTGCAGTAAAATTCTGAACCCTTAGTTTTAAGACTTTTAATTTCCTCATATTCCTTATCTTTTATTACACCATAATTTATACAAAGTTCCCAATCTATGAGGGTTAAGTTAAATTTTGAGCCCAAAACAATCTTTGCTGCTTCAGGGTCTACATAAAAATTGTATTCTGCTACTGGGGTAATGTTCCCTTTACCTACAGAACCTCCCATCACGTAAAGCTCTTTAACCAGCTTGGGGAGCTCTCGCTCTATAGTAATTGCAAGGGCTAAATTTGTTAGAGGACCTAAAGCCACTATGGTTAGCTCCCTTTGAAATTCTCTCGCGTATCTTATGATGGCATTTACAGCATGCATTTTCTCTGGTCTTTGCTTAGCCTTAGGAAGATAAGATTCTCCCATCCCATCTTTACCATGAACTTCTTCAGCAGTAACTAAATCTCTTAATATAGGCTTCTTGCATCCCTCATAAACTGGAACATAATAATCAGCATTAGCTAATTCAATGGTATATAAAGCATTCTCAACCTCTTGCTCAAACTTAACATTCCCAGCTACAATTGTAACAGCTTCCACTTTTACTTCCTTGCTCTTTAAAGCCATCAATAGAGCTAAAGCATCATCAGTAGCGGTATCGGTATCTATTAAAAACCTCTTCATAAAATCCCTTACCAATAGGGTATATTTAGATAAATTCTTTACTCTTAAGGATAAATTTGCTCTCCAGTCTCTTCATCGTAGAGGAAAATGGCTTTGAAAGGGCAAGATTGAGCTGCTAACAATATATTCTCAAAAGTATCCCTCGTATCTGAATTAACTTCCAAGGGTGCCTTAGTAGAAAATACCTTCCACTTTCTTTCATCCAATTTGAAGGTATCTGGAGCAATAACTGTACAGCTTACACTACCTACACAAGAATCCCAATCCACCTCTATCCTATATCTTCTAATTTTCTTAGAGCCAGTCCTTTTTATCTCCTCTAAATCTTCTACAAATTCTTTCATCATGATGTTATTATAAGCTTGTGTTAGCTTCCTAAACCTTTCATTAGCATCCTCTCCTTTATATCTATCTGGATGGTACTTTAAAGCTAATTTTTTAAAAGCCCTTTTAACCTCCTTTACACTTGCATCAGGGTTTAAACCTAAGAGCTGATAATCCTCATCCTTAGCCAAACTTAACTCTTATAAAGATTCTTTCTATAAAGCTTTTTATTGGCTCTACTGATATTTTAAAATAAGGTTTGAACTTTGCTCTATAAGGCTTTGTTAAATCATGCTAGGTCAGATTAGGCTTGATATATATAGAGCTTTATACGATTGTAGATTTGGTTAGTAAGATTAGGACCTTTAGAGTAATAATATAAGTAATTTAGGGTAATAAATATCTAGTAATTCCTGCTTCCCCATCTGTTTTGCAGGTTCATCTAAATACTTGAATTTAATCAGTTGGTTCTTTCTGATCTAAAATGTTCGCTCTAAAATATGAATGTTGTGGGTAGTGTTTTTGTTTCTCCTCTCCCTTTAACTCAGTATGATTGTTCCAGAGGTTCTTAGGGTTCTTTCAAGTGAGGAGGAGTGCGCTGCTCTTCTCAGCAAAGTCGATGGCCGGAAGGGGTGGACTGTCCACACTGCAGATCTAACCAC
>JARVJX010000136.1 GCA_029775995.1 Nitrososphaeria archaeon
CACGTTAATGGGTGTGAGAGCTACAACTGGCACCTAAGAACCTTCCTAAGACCTAAGCGAGGAATATCTAGGAGAAAAGCCTCCTCCAAGCATTGGAGCCTCAGCTTACGCTAGAACATAGTGGAAAGATCTAGATCAGCATACAAATGGTTAATAACGATAACCATTCACTAAGGAGACAAGAGCGTTTGCTTAAATTATCCCAGTATCCTTAACTAACTTTAAGGCTTCATCGTAGTTCAGTTTCACCTTATTAAGGATGGTATATCTTTCAGGTCTTATCTTTTCTGCTAGAAGTAAGGCTTTAATTACCAAATCCTCACTTAATCCTATGTGTTCAGCTTTAGTTGGAATTCTAAGCTTCTCTAGAGTTTCTTTAATCTTCTCCCAATCTAAACCATGAAGTTTGGCCATCATTATGGTTCCCATAGCACATTTTTCACCATGCAATCCTATGTTAGGGGCAATTAAGTCTAAGGCGTGACTGAATAAGTGCTCAGAGCCGCTACAAGGTCTGCTACTTCCAGCTATACCTGCAGCTACACCAGCACTGATCAAAGCTTCTGTAACAACTCTTACACCTTCCTCATCTCCATTAGCAATTCTTTCAGCTTCTTCCATGATTATATTTGCGCTTAGCTTTGCAAGCTCTGCTGAATACCTTCCAAAATACTCCCCCTTCTCATCTCTAGCTAATTCCCAGTCTTTAACAGCAGTAAGCTTTGCTATAAGATCTCCGCACCCACTTAAGAGCAATCTCCTAGGTGCATTAGAAATTATTTTAACATCTACAAAAATACCTATAGGAGGTTTAGCCATGATAGAATAAGGCTTATCGGTTCCCTTTATGGAAGCAAAGGGGCTTGATATACCATCGTGAGATGCACTGGTTGGTACACTTAAAAAAGGAAGATTTCCTTTAAAGGCCGATAGTTTAGCTACATCAACAGATCTTCCCCCTCCTAAGCCTATCACAAGCTCAAACCTTTTACTTAATACTTTTTTTACTACTTCCTGAACCTGATCCAAGTTAGCTTCTTTAACGATATGCCACTCAAAATTAAGACCCTTTAAAGCATCACTCATTAAATCTCCCAGCACTTTTTTTATGTTTTCACCACTAACAACAATTAAACTTTTACAGCTTATTAGAGAGTTTATGAAATCTACAATCTCAAATAAAACATCATAGCCAATAAGTATCTTCTTTGGAAGCTCCATAAGGTGTTTATTCAATCCTAAAGGGTTAGAGGGAAAAGTTATTTAAAGGGTAGGGTATATTATAGGTGAGGCATATAGCCTTTGGAGTGATTCTAATTGTGGAATTATAAAATGGATAACGTAAGTATTAAAAAAGGGACTACTACCGTAGGGTTGGTATGTAAGGATGGTGTAGTCTTAGCTACTGACACTAGAGCTATTGCCGGTAACTACTTTATAGCCCACAGAAGAGTTAAAAAAATTATAAAGATCGATGAGCACTTAGGCTTAACTATTGCTGGAGTGGTAGCTGATGCCCAAAATATTGTAGATATATTAAAGTACTACGCTGGGTTATATAAAATTGAAAGAAAAACCCCTATGCCCATTAAATCAGCAGCTAGATTAGCTGCTAATGTATTTTTTTCTTCAAGATTTTATCCCTATATAGCTGATATCTTAGTTGGAGGCTATGATAGTAATGGACCAAGTATATTCAATGTGGATCTCTTTGGCTCTGTAAATGAAGAAAAATATGTGTCAACTGGCAGTGGTTCTCCAGTAGCTTATGGTATCCTAGAGAGCGAATATAAAGAAGGAATTAGTGTGGAAGAGGGCATTAAAATTGCCATAAAGGCTGTCAATGCTGCCATATTAAGGAATGCAGGAACAGGGGATGGCTTTGATGTATGTGTAATAGATTCTAAGGGTTTCAGAGAGTTAAGCCTTAAAGAGAAGCAAGAGTATATTAAAGAAATTGCAAAACCAATTTAGATTTAGGGGGTTCTGAGTGATTCAGAGGCAAAATGAGACAGCATCAAACATAATGGGGACTATACTTCAAAACTTACCTCCCGAAACTCAAATCACTAGAATAGAGTATGAAGGTCCCAGAATAGCCCTTTATACAAAAAATCCTAGATTCCTATTAGAGAACAACTATATCATATCTGATATAGTTAACCAAACTAAGAAAAGGGTAACACTAAGAACTGACAATGAGCTAAGAAAGGATCAAAATACTGCTTCAAAAATAATTTCTAGCTATATCTCGGAAGAGGCTGGATTAACAAACTTATTTTTTGATGATGTAATTGGAGAAATAGTAATAGAGGTTAAGAAACCCTTTTTATTAAGTTCGGAAAGAGGGTTTGATACTATATCTCTAGTTGAAAAGACAGGTTGGAGAATCAAGGTAAAGAAGGCGCCAAATATACCTTCTACAAGTATTCAAACCTTATACTCTACCTTAAAGGCTTCTATAGAAGAGAGACAAACCTTTCTAAGAGAATCGGGGGAATGGATATTCAGGCAAAGACTTAATGAGCAGAATGAAGTTAACATATTTACTTTAGGGGGTTTTAGGCAGGTAGGTAGATCCTGTATAATAGTTACAACAAGAGAGAGCAAAATCATGTTAGATTGTGGTATCCATCCAGGGGCAAAGGAGCCCTATGAAGCTTATCCAAGGTTAGATATCTTTAATATAGATGTTGAAGAGCTTGACGCAGTTATAATAAGTCATTCTCATCTAGACCATATGGGCTTTTTACCTTCTTTATTTAAATATGGTTACAAAGGACCAGTATATTGTACTGAACCTACAGTATCTTTAATGGTTTTACTTCTTAACGATTTTATTAAAGTGGCTCAATCCCAAGGAAGAACCTTACCCTACGATTTAAAGGATGTTAGAGAAGTAATTACCCATTGCATACCATTACCCTATGCTAATGTAACCGATATATCTCCTGATGTAAAGTTAGTTTTGAATAATGCTGGCCACATACTTGGTTCAGCTACTGTGCATCTTCATATAGGAGAAGGAACTTACAATATAGTTTATACAGGGGATTTCAAATTCGCTAAAACTTCTCTCTTTGAAGCTGCTGTCTATCAGTATCCCAGGGTTGAAACTTTAATCATAGAAAGCACCTATGGAGCCCAAGAAGATATTATGCCCACTAAAGAGGAAGTTGAGCAGATATTTGTAAATTCTATAAATGAAACTCTAAAGGAAGGAGGTAAGGTTCTTATCCCTGTTCCTGCTGTAGGTAGGGCTCAGGAGATTCTTTTGGTGCTTGATAAATGTATTAGGGAACAGAAGCTTATTGAGGTTCCTATCTTTATGGAAGGTATGCTTTCGGAAGCTACTTCCATTCATATAGCTTACTGTGAGTATCTTTCTAGAGAGTTAAAGAACAAGCTACTTAATTCAGATGAAAATCCCTTTGAGTCAGAATACTTTACTATAGTTGAGCATCAAGATGATAGAGGTTTGGTATTAAGAGAGGGACCTTGTATTATAATGGCAACTTCAGGCATGCTTGAAGGTGGTCCAGTTTTAGAATATTTTCAGAACATAGCTACAGATAGTAAAAATAAGATTTTGTTCGTTTCTTACCAAATAAGTGGAACTTTAGGTAGAAGGTTACTAGATGGGGCCAGAGAAGTTAGCCTAGTAGATGAAAATGGAAAGATAAAGATTGTAAATGTGAACTGTAAAGTTGAAAAGGTCGAAGGCTTTAGTGGTCATAGCGACTATAATCAAATAATTCGTTATGTTTCTAAGTTTAAGGGTAAGGTTCAGAGGATATTGGTAAACCATGGAGAGAGAAGAAAAGTGGAAAATCTAGCTAACAGAATAGCCAGGATATTTAACATTCCTACTTACTATCCCAATATAGGAGAAAGTATAAAGCTTCTTTAATTCTTCATCAAGCCCCTCCATATCTTAACTCCTGGAGGAGTTATGATTACCCTTTCTTCACCTAATCTTGCTATATCCCCTCCTATAGATGTGGCAAAGCCATAAAGCTCTTCAACAGCCTTTCTAAGGTCTTCTACACTTTTCTCTGCTAAATTTGTTACCTTGATAATGATTATAGATTTGTTGGAAACTTCTTCTTTTATTGTAGGAATATCCTTTAAGCTATTTAAATTAAAGGTCTTTAAGTAAAAAATCGCATCACTCTTTTCCTTTTGCTCACTCATTTTTATTCTTCCCTAACTTTTATATCAAAAGTTATATATATTAGTTTTGAATTCTTTGGGTTGGTGCATAACTAACTATTTGCTCAATCTTTTTCGACATACTTTTTCTTATGAGCATTCTGTACCTCCTTGATGGAATGAACTGGAAAGAGATAGATGCCAAGTATGTCAGGCAGGGCGAGCTCCTCTTGGATCTTGAGTTTGTCAAGAGTTGGAGGAGGGAGGTCAGCAAGATGAACT
>JARVJX010000137.1 GCA_029775995.1 Nitrososphaeria archaeon
CCTTACCATCATTTGCTTTCTTAAGCTCCATATTCCATTCATCCATGATAGAGAAGTCAAGAAGGATCTCTCCCCTCCTCACCAATTCTTCGTTGTACTTGCTACAATCTCTTTCATCAGAAGCCATAGAGCATATTCAACATATATATTTAAGAAGGCTTGAAACAAAATTCTTAGATAACATGCTCAAATCATGCAACACAGCAGAAAGTTTAAACTCCTTTAAAGCTTCCTTCAAATTTAATCTTTGAAAGACCCAAAGGATTAAAACCAATCCACTAACTATTACTATAAAGTGATAGGATATCAATCTCCACAGGATTACCAATTCCCAAGAATCCAAATTATAAACTTCTTTGAGATAAATATAAAGACCAAACTCTGAAAGACTTGCCCCCCTATAGTTATGGGTAATCCTCCTAAAGCAAGGGAAGCGTAAACGGCTAACATGGAATCTATTAAATTAATTTTCTCCTTAAGGATAAAGGAGGAATAGTAAAGCAAAAGGGATGCTAGGAAGACCATTAATAAAGTAATTATCGATGAGAATAAGATCGGTCTTAAGTTATCTTTAAGGCTAAGAATTTTACCTATACTCTTATCCTCTAAAAGAGTACTGAAGATGCTCTTACCCCTACTTTTACCAAAGAGATTAGGAAGCTTAACCAAAAACTTTGGAATAATCCTTTCTTTACTATAAAAAGTAAAGTCAAGTATAGGGAAGTGAAGGTAAGGGTAATGAGCAGTAAAGTAGAACCCAAAACAAATTTTTCTTTATATAAAGCTTGAGCCCCAGCCATAAAGGCTAAGGTATAGCCTGGGAAAATATCCATTATTATTTCTAAGAGAACTATTATAGCTGAATAGGTTAAAGAAAATCCTTTACCCTTTAAATATAATACCCTAACAGCTTTACTGCCCACATAGGAGGGCAAAGATAAGGCTACAAACTCACTACCGATTCTTATTCCTATACACTGTAAAGGAGGTAACTTTTTAAAGGAATTTGCAAGAATGTAAAATCTTAACCCTTATAAAAAGAGCCTTAATAGGGAAAGAGGCAAAAGGATAAGTAATCCATTTATACTAACCGATAGGAGCTTTTTAAAATCCATAGAACTTAAAAAAATTAACAATAGGATAACCAAAAAGGGAATTAGAGGGAAGAGAAGAAACCTTAAATTCATTTAACTTCACATATAGCGTATATTATATCGGATATTCTTTTTATCTCCAAAACTCTATAACCATGGGAGGTTAAAGCCCTCCTCAATAGTTCTTCATTATAACAGTGCTTATGCTCTGGGTCTGTTATTATGGAAGCCCCTGAAGTATAAAGGGTTGAAATTATTATCTTTGCCTTATCCTTTGCTATTCTTTTAGCTTCTTCTAATAGAATTCCATAGTTTGTAGTATGTTCAAGAACATCAAAGAGTAAAACAATTTCTGCGATATTATCTTTAAAGGGTAATTTATGAAAATCGCCAACTATATCAGGCTTTAATTCCCTTAAAAGATCTAAGCCTAAATAATCATCAAAGTATCTCTTATACTTTCCTTTTCCGGAACCTATATCCACACATAAGCCCCTTACACTTACACTCTTTATAAAAAATGCTTTACGATAGTCAAAGGTATCTATCCTGCTAAAAAGTTTTGAATTTGGAATAAAATGGTAAAGCTTCGCTATAAGCTTGAGAAAGATTTTATCAAAGAGGTTGGATATACTATTTTTCTTTACTTCCATAAATCCTCAAATCCTTTTAAATTTAAAAACCTTAAAGAATCTAGTAAGCCTTCAGAATAGGCCATGCTAAGTATTGCTAACTCATAATTTCCTTCGTTCAAGAATTTTAAAGAATCCTTAGCATAGAGCTCTGAATTCTCCAATAGGTCATCGTAGCCCTTTAAATTCTGGGCATTTAAGATATTTCTTGCCTTTACCAAGGCTTTCATGGTTTTATCATAATACTTCTCAATCATAGCCTTTAATCTATTCCTTATTTTTAAAGAATTATCTATTAGAATTTCATCCTTCAAGTTTAGGAGATATTTTAGGGCTTCAGCTTCGGTAAAGTGAAGGGAGCAAGGTATAATTAAAGTGTGGGGAGGACCATTAAATTCATAATTTATAATCTCCTTTAATCGATGAGCCTTTATATCCTGATCTTTGCTACCTAACCTTGAAATAACTATAACTAAGGTATCATCGTGAATTAGGTTTAAATGCTGTTCCTCTTCCCTTTCTTTAAGCATCTTCAAAGCCTCTTTAGGCTCCAAAAAGAAATCTTCTTCATAATTGTATTCTAATAGAAGGGGGGAGTGAAGATTATTGAGAAGGTTATTGTATATGGTCCTATAGGCTAAAAGGCTTGATGATGGTGAGCTTTTAGTTATAGTTACCCATTTACCCATTTTGTAGGTATGTAAACCTAGAGACCCAAACAAGGCTGATACTATGCTTGATGCATGAATAACCTTGCTCTCTATTCCTTCCTTTACAGCTCTAACCCTTAAAGCTGAATGAGTTGTAGCCATCATAGGGTCTCCATAAGATAATAGCATTACCTTAGAAAGCTTGGCAAGTTTTAGAAGCTCTGAACCTTCTTCCACTTCTTTTCTGCTTAATATTTTAATCTTTTTTCCAAAAAATTCCTCTAAACTTTTAATTTCTCTAATGGGGCTTGTGAATAGCTCTATAAAGATATACTCACAACTCTTAGCCTCTTCTAAAACTTCAAAGGGTATGCTCTTTGGTGGAGAAATTCCTATACCTGCAAAGATTATCATGATTTAGGATAAAAATAAGTTATAGAAAAATTTATGGGAAGGCTTAATAGAGAGGTAAAGAGAGAAAATTAGGGCCTGTAGCTCAGCCAGGTAGAGCGGCAGGCTCTTAACCTGTAGGTCGGGGGTTCAAATCCCTCCAGGCCCGCTTCAAATGGGTGTGAATCCTTTAGTTCCGTATCAGCTGAATACATCATTAGCTAGTCAGTTTAAGGGAATAGACACCTATCGTCTTCAATACCATGTAATCTCCTAAAGATTTGAATCCCTCTCACAACTTGTCTTAGAGCCGTCCAGTATGATAGGACATAGTTGAATTGCTTCTCATAAGGCAGCTGCTTAAAATAGGTATTATATTTCACCAACTTATCTAGCGATGTTACGAAGGAGTTGAGTCTATAGGTCTCTTCATGCCCTCTGACCTGCAATGTTTATCTTCTGGGCCAAAGGCGAACCTAGTTTCCCACTTTATGAAAGCCGATAGCTATCTTTGTTGCCTTTAAGTGATGGATTGATGCTAGTCGCAGTTTTGTTGATTACTGTGAATATCACTCGCTCGATATCCAGGGGTTCAAGAACATTCAGGTTCTCAAGGATCATATATGACGCCCTCTTCCTCAAATCGAGAGGACTATTCGAGGGCTGGAGCACAGCAAGTATAGATTCAGCCTGGTGCCTACATCTAACATAAGAGAGTTAACTTAAGTAAGAATAAGTGGCTAAGGCTGATAAAGAAGGCTTTAGACTACACCAAAGTTAACAAAACCCGATAAAAGATGATGTTAAAATAAGATTTGACCTTTTGGTTTACGGTTTTTTCAATTGGCTTTAAGGTTGTTGAGCTAATAGGATCTGCTAATTTGACAGCCTTTTATCTATTTGAGCAGATGAGGTAGACCTAAAAATATCTAACAGCTAAAATCATCAAAGTAAATGTTATGGATAAGAGAATTAAAGCTATAACAGAGTATAATTTAATTTTCTTTTGAAGATTAAGTAAAAGTTGAGGTTCCGAATCCTTCATAGTCAATTTAACCAATTTTCTAACATTCGGGACCATACCTATTAACCCATTCATATAAGCAATCAAGGCTATCAGCGCTCCTGAATTCATAAAGATTCCCCAAAGATTATTAAACCCAAATCTGCCCTAAGCAAGTTCCATATAAAGTAAAATTCCAAAGATTAAGCTTAAAGTTGAAAAGATTATAGCATATCTAATCAACCTTGGAAATAATTTTATAATCAAATCTTTTCTGCTCTCATTAGATAGTTGTGGGAAAACAGGACCCATCACCATCCCAAAAAACATTGCGAAACCCATCCAACCAATGACTGAGATTATATGTAACCAAGCCAATATAATTGCCGATAAATTTGCAGGCATAAAAAGATTTAGCAAAGACACTATAAAAGGTTTTCGACTATTCTGCTGTGTTGCGTGACTTAGGTTTTTGCTCTGAGGGGATAGGTGCGGATATTAATTTTTGTGGCTTTTGCCTTCACCGGGTTTCATATGGCTAGGGATTGGGCTGGTTACAATGAGGCTTTGGTGAGGCGAGGTGAGGTTCTCCTAGACCTCAGCCTCCTCAGAGGCTGGAGCAGCGAGCTGGAGGAGATGAATGCTGGTAAGGAGG
>JARVJX010000138.1 GCA_029775995.1 Nitrososphaeria archaeon
CACGTTAATGGGTGTGAGAGCTACAACTGGCACCTAAGAACCTTCCTAAGACCTAAGCGAGGAATATCTAGGAGAAAAGCCTCCTCCAAGCATTGGAGCCTCAGCTTACGCTAGAACATGGTGGAAAGATCTAGATCAGCATACAAATGGTTAATAACGATAACCATTCACTAAGGAGACAAGAGCGAAATTTTTAATAAAATTAATCAATTAGAAATAGGGTTAAAGTTTGTGGAAATTCCAAGGTTAATCATAGCTGGTACTCAAAGTGGTGTTGGTAAAACCACTGTAACTACAGGTCTTATGGGGGCTTTAGCTAAAAGAGGTTATAGAGTTCAAGGCTTTAAAGCTGGTCCAGATTTCATAGACCCAAGTTATCACTATTTAGCAACAAATTTACCATCAAGAAACTTAGATTCTTGGCTTCTAAATGAGAGGAGAATAAAAGAACTTTTTATTAGGGCATCATCAAAGGCTCAAATTTCAATTATAGAGGGGGTTATGGGTCTTTACGATGGCATGAGCGGTATAGATGAGAGGGGTAGCACCTCTCATTTAAGTAAGTTGTTAAGGTGCCCTGTTATATTGGTTGTTGATGCTTCAAGCCTTGCCAGAAGTGTTGGAGCCCTAGTTTTAGGATACAAATTGATGGATAGGAGAGTTAAACTAAAAGGGGCAATATTGAATAATGTTGCTGGTGAGAAGCATGCTCATTGGTGTAAGCAGGCTATAGAAAGGTATGCGAAGGTTAAGGTTTTAGGTTCTTTAATGAGAAATAAAGAGATTGAGTTAGAAGAGAGGCATTTGGGTTTAATTCCAACTAAAGAGAAGAGAGAAATATTATTAAAAAAGATCGAGAAGATAATTGAATTTGTAGGTTATTCCTTAGATATTGATCAAATAATTAAAATTGCTTATTCAGCAGAACCTTTACCCGATACATGGTTATCGTATTCAAAGGAAAGGGAGGAGACTTTAAGGATTGGAGTAGCCTATGATGAAGCCTTTAACTTTTACTATAGAGATGCCTTAGATGATATTCAAAATTTTGGGGGTAAAATTGAATTCTTTAGCCCCATAAAGGATGAGTTCCCTAAGAATATAAGTGGATTGTATATTGGAGGAGGATTCCCTGAAGTACTAGCTAAAGAATTAGAGAATAACAACAGTATGAGAAAGAGCATCAAAAGATATGTAGAGAAAGGCTTACCAACTATCGCTGAATGTGGAGGATTGATGTATTTAACTAACTCTATAAGAGATTTTAATTCTAAGAGCTTTAAGATGATAGGCTTAATTGATGCTGAAACCATAATGAGTAAGAGATTAACCCTCAATTACACTTTAGCTGAAGTAATAAGGGATAATATTTTATCTTTGATTAATTCAAAGGTTAAAGGACATGAGTTTCACTATTCTAGTATAGAAGGCATAAGGGAAGATTCAAAGTTTGCCTATAGTATGATAAAGGGAAGAGGATTATTGGATGGTAAAGATGGTTTCCTAATTTATAACCTTATTGCAAGCTATATGCACATTCATTTATCATCAAATAGAAAAAGGATAGTTAGATTTCTCAAGGCTTGTAAAGAATATTCAAGAAGATAAAGGAAAAATCTTTAAAATTTGGTATAGTTGCAGACCATCCCTTAGCTGTAAAAGCAGGTATGGAAATCCTTGAGGAAGGAGGGAATGCCTTTGATTCAGCTATAGCTGTAAGCTCCGTTCTTTCAGTATTTCAACCTAACTTGGGAGGTCTTGGAGGCGATGGATTTTTGTTAGCCTTTTATGGCGATGATGTAATTGTTTATAATGGGTCTGGTAAATCTCCATCAAAATTTGATGCTAAAAGATACATGATGGAAAACCCCTTAGAGGCCCTTTAACTATAACGGTTCCAGGATTGGTAGAGCTTTGGGGTTTTATGGCTGATAATTTTGGAACCATAAATTTGAAAAAGCTATTAAAATACTCAATAGCTTTAGCTTCAAAGGGCTTTCCAGTTGGCAAATTGTTATCTAAGGCCATTAAGCTCTATAACAAAGAGCTCACTTCCTATTCATGGAGCAAGCTTTTTTCAGGTTTGAAAATGGGGGATTTTCTGATAAATAGTGAACTAAGTTTAGCTTTGAGTACAATTGCTTAAAAAGGTTGGATGGAATTTTATAGAGGCAAGTTAGCTGAGAATTTGGTTCAAGAGCTACAAAAGCAAGGGGTTAAAATAGAATTGGAGGATTTTATGAATCATACTGGTTTTAAGGCTAAGCCTCTTAAAATGGAGCTGGATGGTAAAGTTATCTTAGAAATTCCTCCTAACTCTCAAGGAATTTCAACCTTACAAATGATTTCAGCCCTTTATGAAGAGTGTTTGGATAGATATTCCTTTAATGATGAAAGGATTTTGGCTTGGGCAGAACCTATAGAAAGAATTTATAATTTCAGAGATATAAATGTAGGTGACCCCTCTTATATGGATCTTGATTTGAACCATTACAAATCCTTCAGCTCCCTATCTAAAAAATCATAATATTCTTAAAGATATATCAGAAGGTGATACAACCTTCTTTACTGTAATAGATTCTAAAGGAAATATGGTAGGGTTCATACAAAGCTTATTTCATTCCTTTGGCTCAGGCATAGTTGCTTATGGTATACCTTTTCAAAATAAAGCTTTTGGATTTTCTCCTGTTAAAGGTTTGCCCAATTACCCTGAGCCAAGGAAAAGACCCCTTCACACTTTATCCATATTGGGCATTCAATGTGATGATAATTCTAAATACTTAATAGGATGTGCTGGAGGAGATCTTAGACCTCAGATTCATACTAGAATTTTTGAAAATCTATTTCTATATCAAAAACAACTTGGCCACTTTCTATTGTAGGAAAGGTTAATACTATCAAATTTCTTGTTCCATTTTTAAGGGCATAGCCTGCAGCTTGAGCTAGCTTTGGTAAGGGTTCTTTCTTCTCCTCCTATTTTTACCTCTATTAAAAAGGTAGAAGAATTTAATTGAAAAAGAATATCTAAAAATCCTCCTCTTGCTCTAACTTCAGAAATGGCCCTAACTTTAAGATTTTGCTCTAAAAATTTTACTATAGGCTCATAAAGGGTTCTCTCACTTATTTTAATCATACTACTCATTTATTCTATTTCCATAATCCTTTCTTATATATCCTTCTGTGCTTTTATCAAGAAGTTTAAAAAGATTTATAGAGAGTTAGACTTATTGAAATTTATTAATAAGTTTAAAGATATTTAGCATGTTAAGCTTTAGAAATTTTTACATAAAAACTAATATCCTTTAATTTTTAATCTCCCTATCAATCAATAATTTTCCCATCAACACTTTCATGCCTGAAATTCTTTATATACTTCCCTCTTTACTTGCTAGCATATGCAGGTTAGCCCTCTTCTTTATAAATATACTTAAGTAGAACTATATGCTCTCCTGAATCTAATTTTCCTAAAGCTATCCTAAAAAATCCATCAGAATCGGTAACTACTTGACCAAAGAAATCTCCATCTAGAAAAACCTGTAAAGTTGCATTTATTATAGGTAAGGTTAAAGGACCCTTAAAAACGGCTTTAGTGAATCTCCCAATTATGTATACATCATCCCCTTTCAAAAAATCTTCAGTAACCTGACCATTATCTTTAGCTTTATAGGCTACTAGCTGAAAGGGTGAGCCTACTGGCAATTGATAATCTATCTTTACCTTAACAGAATTTTCCGATCTTTCTTCAGGAGTGAAAGAAGGAACAAAAATTATTATAGATAAAAGAACTAAGGAAATTAAAGTCAAATTTCCTTTACTTAACTTACGTCTGCTTCTCTTTATCAAAAGGTTCTTTAGCCCTTTTAATAATTTAAGCTTAAAACTCGGCTTACCAAAGGTTGAACTCCATAAAGAGCCAATATAGTAACCCATTCCAAGAAGATAAAGGCTCGATATCAAGGCTAAATACTTAGATTTATCCATACCTTCCCAAAAGACCCTATAGGGAAAGGCTTCTATGGGTAATTTAGGAGAATTTAAAGCTGTAAAGTAAGCTTGAAGAACAGTTAAAAGTATGGGTATGACTGCTAAGCTTACCCCTACTATTAAACCAGCCCTGTTTACCTTCACCTTAATAAGTTTAGAACTACTGAAAAGTAAATTTTTCTATAATCCTATCAAGTCAAGATAAGCCTTAGAGGAGCTCTCCTTTATATATTGCTATAAAAGATATGCTGTGTTGCACGAATCTGTGCTCGTTGCATCTTGGACTGGGATGACCTCACCATCTTTTTGTCTATACCATGGCTATGAACAGATTGTACATGTATGCCTTCATGGCCATCTCCTTGGC
>JARVJX010000139.1 GCA_029775995.1 Nitrososphaeria archaeon
TGCCAAACATAGCCAAGGAGCTAAAAATAAAAGCATTCATATACAACACAATCATAAGCCTATAAACACAAACTTAACACTAAAAACAAAGAAGCAAACATATAACAATAATTAAGCCACAAAGCTAAAAATTTTAAAGATTTCCTAGGATTACTTATTATCCTTATATCAGCTTCTCTCATTCTCGTCCTTAACATTAAAGGATTGCAAAGATTAAAGAAAAGTTCCCTTTCCTGTATGTTAAGAAAAAGGAGAATTTGGAGAGAAGGTTCTCACATATAGAGACCTTTGGCTTTTAAGAATCTAAAAAGAGAATTGAAAGTTTCTCTTTAGTTATTCGTTAACTTATTTCAATTATTTTTATCGTAGGGTTATCCCATTATTTCTCTTCCTGAGTTCACTTTTTAGGCTTCCTTCTTTTTTTCCTCAATTCTCCCTTCATCAACTCTTCCATCTTATTTAGCCAACGTTGTACTGTAGTTTTTGATATATTCAATTCTTTAGCTATCTTACCTATCTCTTACCAGATTTATACATCCACCATACTTTAGTGGGTTTGAAGAGGTAATCTTTTGCCATAGTATTTATCATCTATCTATCATTATCCGATCAATATAAGCTTATTAGTGTTCCATTTTTGTTTAAGGGGTGTCCCATTTTTTGTGTTAAATCTTTTGCTGTTCCATTTTTTTAAGGTTTTAAAGGATTTTGAGAGTGCAAGTTTGCTGAGTTCCATTTTATCTCTAAGATATATAATGTGAAGAGGCTTCTTTACATGAAGAATATCACCTCTAGGCTATCTACATAGTCTACATCATCTCCATAATCTTCTCTTAAAAAGAGGTCTATTAAATCGTCCTGAATATCAAAGGCAAAGCCTATATTCTTGCCAGCCTCTCTTAAAAGGTTCAAATCCCTTTCTGATGCTTCACCAAAAATACCTCCTATTAAGAGGGTAGCCTTAAATAGGGATGTAGCCCTTTTAGAAGCCATAATATACCATTCATCTAGGTTAGGCTCTTTATATTCAAAGACAAGATCTAAGATTTGGCTTTCATTCACATCTTTATAGGCTTCAACCAAAACTTCTATAGCCTTCAATGTATTTTCATCTGAAAAGCCTGCCTTCTGTAAAAGTTCGTTGGCTAAAGTGTAAAGGATATCTCCACTAAAAATGGCAGCACCTTCTCCAAATCTATCATCAAAGCTTTCTTCAAAGATTTTATGAAAGGTCTTTCCTCCCCTTCTCCAAGAATCTCTATCAACTAAATCATTATGTATCAATATACAATGCCTATAAAGCTCTAAAGCAGCTGAGACTTTCAAAATCCTTTCATCAACTTTCAGCTTATAACCTTTATAAGTTACTATACTACTACAGGAAGCTAATCTTTTACCTCTCCTAAGAACAAACTCCTTTAAATAAGTATAGAGATTCTTTATCAAAGGATGATACTTCTCTGTATTACTCTTAAGTGCATCAAAGTATTCTCTTAGCTCTTTTTTTTCTAAGGCTCCATAAGAATCAAGGCTCTTCTCCCAACTCAAATTCTTCACCAAGTAAACTAAGAAATATTAAAGCAAAACTTCTACCTGAAAGTTCCTTTAAACATCTTACTTAGCTAGTTCACTCATGTTTCTCTCAAATTTAGTTAGGCATTTTGCACCTTTCTTTGTTACAAGAACCATCTCTTCGATTCTAAATCCCCCTATATCTTTAAAGTATAAACCTGGAAGAAGGTGAAGGACCATCCCTTCTTCTAACACAGTTTCTTCACCCCCTCTAAGATGGGGTATCTCATGAACCTCCATTCCCATACCTCTACAGGTAGGATAAATATAGGCCCTTTCAAAACCATGCCTTTCAATATATTTCCTTGCAGCTAAGTCTAATTCATGAACCTTCACTCCAACTTGAATAGCTTCAATGGCTTTTTCCCATGCTCCATAAACAATCTTAAAGATTCTCTTATGCTCTTTTATGGGCCTACCTACATAGGCCATTCTACTAATATCCCCTATATAACCCTCATAGCTTGCAGCTATATCAAGAAGAACTTGTTCATTTTTATTTATTTTTCTCCCTTCTGGATATATATGAACCATATATGTCCTTGGACCTGAAGCTACAATAGAAGGAAATGGAATAAATTCAGCACAAGCCCTCCTCATAGCATACTCAGCCTCAGTTGCTATCTCCAAATTTGCTTTTCCTTCTTCTAATAGGCTTACAGTAGCTTCTATACCCTTATATACAATTGAAGCAGCTTCTTCTAATTTTTTACTTCTAAAACATCTTTAATTGATCTAATCTCTTCTAAAATTTTACCCAATTCTACAAATCTATAGCTAAAAAGTTTAGATTGTAATGTTTCTTTAAAAGCTGCAGTTAAGAATTGGTTTTCAATACCTATAACGGCTCCTTTTTGAAAGAGAGATATAATTTTTTAATATGGGCTTCCAAAGTATCGTCTTCACTCTTTCCAGAATAGTAAGAAATATCCTTCACCAGCTTTCTCTAACTAATCTATCAACTTCGTAATCTGAGCCTGTTAATGAGCTTTCACCCTTTCTTTCTATGATAAGAGCTACTTCAGGTTGAATCTGAGAAGGGAAGGCTGAGAGATAGCGTAAATTGGCTGGTTTCAAAATTACTGCTACATCTATACCTTCTTCTTTAGGCCTCTCTAGCAATTTTCTTACCCTTGAAATATAGATGTTTTTCTCAGAAGCCTTCAACTTTTAAATTTCACCTACTATACAGGAATGGTTATTGCTAATAACCTTTATGAATTTATTATTAGTTAAATTTACACTAAAAATTAATAAAGCATGATTCTGAAGTTTAGATGTTATGAGTATAAATCCAAGACCTTCTAAAGAGGAAGTTTACGAAGAAATGAGAAAAACTCATTGGAGTATTTTAACAAATCTCTTTGCCAGTAGATCCATAGTCTTATCGAAGCACCACGATAATTCTGAAATCCTTTACAAAATTTTAAGTCGAATAGATAATCTGATCAGTTTATCTTACTTTACCTTTAGTGTGGTAAATTATAGCTATCCTCAATATAGGCAGATGTATGCTGAACATTTTAAAGCCTTCAAAAAGCAGCTTCAGGCTCTAATTAACGCTACTAATAAGCTTAGAGAGGATCAGAGCGATTTAACCTTTAGCGAAGTTGCCAAAGCCTTTGATGAAGTGGATAAAACTATCAAATTCACCTTTAAGTGGTTAGAAGAGGGTATACCACCTCCCTTAATGCTGTGATTGAGAGAAAACCCAGCCTTTGTAGGAGCCCACTTCAAATTAACCTTTCCTTCAGAGAGGAGTAGAGAAGAACTTAACCTCTTTATCAAAAGCCTAATGGAAAAACTTTTTGATATAAGTAGCAAAGATGATAAGTTAATAGGCCACTTAAAGCTCTTTTCCAAATCCCTAAAGGGAGCAAAGGTAAGGGCTAATTTAACAGGTTTAAAGAAGAATCTGACCATCTTCTTTGATGAATGGAATAGTGATAGGGAATTTGAGTTTTGGATAAATGCCATAAGCTTCTTTGTTGATGAGATGCAATTGGGTATAGGGTTAAGAGAAATAGTGGAGAAATTAGTTAAATTCCATAAGGCTGAGTTGAAGGAATATAGTAGCTCTGTGGTTCTTGATCCTGTAAAGCATTTAAACGAGCATTAAATTCTTACTCTCCCTCTTCCTCTAAAACCTTCTTCGTCAAGGTATTGTTCTTTAGTGATTTCTCCTCTTGCATACCTTAGCCTTAAGGTCTCTAGGGCTTCATCTCCAAATCTGATCCTTTTTCAACCTTAGCCCTAAGAATTGAAGGAAGAAGATTTGTAAAGAATGTAATGGCTGTGATAGCTATAATTAATCCAAAGATTGCCCATAGTAATCCCCCTAAAGCAGCTCCAAAGCCTCCAGCTATTTCTCCAATTCTTTCAACTACATTTCTAAAATCAGCTTCTCCTGAGACTCTAAGAGCAATGGTTATGAAAAAGAAGAGTAAGAAGATGGCAAAGAAAGCTATTACTATTCCTACGAGAACCTTTAACAGAGTATCTATGGGTTCGTAAAGCTCTCTTTTTTATCTTCCATTACTCGATATCCCTCTTTTTTTATCTTTATTAAGTTTTTGTCTTAAATGGTTTGTTGCACGAATCTGTGCTCGTTGCATCTTGGACTGGGATGACCTCACCATCTTTTTGTCTATACCATGGCTATGAACAGATTGTACATGTATGCCTTCATGGCCATCTCC
>JARVJX010000013.1 GCA_029775995.1 Nitrososphaeria archaeon
CTCATACAATCGTTGTGCTCTAATGAGTTATATAATCTCTTTCATACCTTATCCACTTTCTCCTTCTTTCTTTCTTTGCTCATGGCCAATCTCATTTCCTTCATACTTATATCCTTTTATTTAATCTTGATACGTATAAAGAGGTACTTAGAAAGATAAAAGGAAAAGATCTTAAACCTATCTAGGAATCTTTGATTTCTTTCTGCTCATTAACCTCTAAGGCTCTAGTTTCTGGCTTCTTGAGTGTTGGTAGGTACCATTTTCTTATAAGCTTAATAAAGCTTCTTAACCTTCTAACTGATCTTTTGAGTATTCAATAGCTTTATCCTTTAACCTTCCTTAGCATTAATGATATCTTTAATTTTCCTTTAATCAAGAACTTCATATCCATACTTCTTATATAAAATAACAAAATTCAAAAAGTTTGATCTTTTTATCTTGTTAACGATCTTAAAGGTTAAACTATTTTTGATAAGAGATTTAACTAATAGTAAAGGATAAATTCTTTTACTACTATCCATTTAAGGATGAGCATACTTTCAGAAGAAGAAATATGGAATGAAGTTCTTAGGAAGTACAATAAAAATCCTTTAGGATTTAGAATATACTCAGGAATAAGCCCTTCTAAAAATCTTGAGCTACTTATAACTAATCCTAATGAGAGTTGGCTCTTAAAGCGAGATAGTTTATATTCAGGAAAAAAGGGTCTAGGAGTAAGGCTCAATGAAAAGATTAATATAGATATAAAAGTTGAGCAGGCTGGTCTTAGACCTATCCCTGGCTATATAGCAAAGCGTTTAATAGCTATGAGTGAAGAAGGAATAAATTTTGGTAAAATCATTGAAGAGATTTTAAAGCAGGAGCCTAAATCCTTTGATGAAATTAAGAAAAAGAAACCATTGGGAATTTTACAGGGACCTATACTACATTCTCTAAATCCTTTACAATCCTTAATAGGTAAGCAATTAGAACTGGATAAAAAGTTAGAGTATGAAATAGAAAAGTTGAAGAGAAGTTCTACCTATTATATCAAATAGAGAAGTGTTAAGTTTAGTTTGTTAAAGCTTATTTGTTTTATATAAAATGAATCCTGGTGTATTGAATTAAAGCGATAAAGACTATGGAAAATGAAGATGGATTGATATAAAAAGGAAAGTTTATCTTATATGAAGGTTTATCCACTTAGGTTGAAGGTCTTCCATCTCCCTCAACTACACTGGTACAGAAATTATGACCTTAAAATCGACTTTCCTGAAAGTTGGGATGTGAATTTTTATCCCATGAAAGGATACTATGATTCAATTATCGATGTAAAGGAAATAAAAAGGGCTTTGAGAGAGCCCATAAATTCTAAATCCTTGAGAAATTTAGCTGAAGGTAAAAGGGATATAGCTATAGTTGTAGATGATATGACCAGACCTACAAAGGTCCATCAAATAATAAAATATGTTCTTGATGAGTTAAAGGAGGCTAAAATACCTTCTGATAATATTAGGTTTATAGTGGGCTTGGGAACCCATGGAGCCTGTTATAGATTTGATATGGCCAAGAAATTGGGGGAGAGAGTTGTAAATGAATATGCTGTTTACAATCACAATCCCTTCTATGGTAACGAAAAATTTGGTGAAACCAGTTATGGAACCCCCATTGAGGTTAATGCTGAATATGCTTCCTGTGATTTGAAGATAGCTATAGGCTCTATTTTACCCCATCCTGGGGCTGGGTTTGGAGGAGGAAGTAAGCTGATTTTACCAGGTATAGCTGGTTTCAATTCCATTTACCATTTACATGGTGAAGTTGAGGGTAGAAAAGAAGGGAAAGGAAATCCAAATACAGGCTGGGGAAAAGTAAAGAATAACGATATGAGAAAGGATATGGATGAGTTCACAAAGATAGTAGGATTAGATATAAAGATAGATGTTTTAGTAAATGGTAAGGGAGATACAACAAAGATCTTTGCTGGAAACTTTGTAGATGAGTTTGAGGAAGGGGTAAAAAATGGAAGGGAGCATTATTCAACTGAGAACTTACCTGATAAAGTTGATGTTATAATAGCTAACATTTATGCTAAGGCTAATGAAGCCATATTGGGCTTAATTAATTGGAAGCATAAGCTGGATCAAAAGGGGGTCATGGTACTCATAGCAAATGCACCGGAAGGTCAGATAACTCACTATATGGTAGGTACCTTTGGCAAAAGATTTGGTGCTCCATTAAAGGGGGAACCTATTACTCCTTTCTTTAATAGGCTCATAGTATTATCAAAGTATAAAATTTTAGACCCTTGGCTACCTATAGCTTTGCCAGAGAAAATAATGTGGATTAAAAATTGGAAAGAAGTTCTAGAAGAAATTAAAAACATTCATAAAAACCCAAGGATAGCTATTATTCCAAATGCCGATATTCAATGTGAAGAAAAAATTTTAAAAGCAGAATAAATTTGCTAAGGTGCTTTGAGTTTATGAGAGATGCTTCTAGTAGTATTTAATCTGACTATCCCAGCTACAACATGGTCCTTGGGACCAGTTCAATGAATTAGCTTTAAAAGTTGCTCACAGATAAGCAAGCTTATCAAAGCTCTCAGTTCCTACTCCTTGCCTTCATGACACGGCTTGTCCTGAACTTCCTTATAGTCTTCGTCTAAAGGCTCTAAGTATCAAAAGAATCTTCCCTAGCCCCAATGCAGTCAACCTCACGCTCTTAAGCCCAGACATATTACAATCAGATAAGGTGAGCAGAATAATAGATTAAACTTTTAGTAGGCACTTAATGGAAGACTTAATTGCGCTGATTTTGACAAAAAGCCTCGTCAAAGATTTAAGAGCCTCTGGATGCTTATGAGCCCTTGGGTCTCTCCTTATTCTCTTCAATTCTCAGGCTCACCCAAATTCACCTTAACCCCCAATCCAATCTCCTCCCTGAAGCCTAAGAACTTGCCTTTTCGATTAAGTAACAAATCGAAAGTCCACATTAAACCACTTGTGAGAAGGCTTTGATGATGTAGTAAATAATGCAATTAAGAGCTAAAAATTAAAGTTCTTAAATATATTAAGAGTAAGAACATAGATAAATATGGTAGAAGAAGATATCCTAGAGGTAAACCGCCCCGATCTAATAAGTCTGCTCTTTGAAGAAAGGTTTCCTTACCCACAAATAAGATACTTATATTTTAACGGTAAAATAAAGATAGGTATTGACAAGAAGAGTAAAGAGATAAGGTTCTTTATGGATGAAAAGTGGTTAAAGATAGAGGAAGCTGAAAGTGTGCTTATAAAAAAGATGAAAGATAAGTGATGTGATTAATCTTTGAAAGCTATTACATTAATCTCTATTAATATCTCTTCTAAAGGAAAGTGGGCAACTACAGTAGTTCTAGCTGGGGGCTCTTCAGGGAAATACACTTTGTATATTTTGTTCATCTTACCGAAATCTTCTTTCTTAGCTAAAAATATATTCACATTTACAACATCCTTTAAGGAGTAGCCTGCTTGCTCTAATATGGATTTTATATTCTCAAGGGTTCTTTTAGCTTGATCCTCAAAGCCTTCCTCAAGCTTCCCATTTTTAGGATTTATACCAACTTGCCCAGCTAAAAATAGAAAATTTCCAACCCTTATGGCCTGAGAGTAAGGGGCTAAGAGTTTTGGAGCTTTATCTGTATAAATTACTTCCCTTACCATGCTATGGTATACCTTCTAAGCATTTAAAAAGGTTAATCCTTTTATTAGAGGTATGAGCCTTTACCTTAAGATTAGAAAGGCAATTTTAGCAACCCTTGGATGGTTTCTCATAATCTTTGGAATATACATGGTGCCTAGAGGAATAGTGGAAGGTTTATTCATTATAGTAATTGGGGTAATCTCTCTATATTACGCCCTCTTTAAGAAGCCTAAAAGGTAAAGAATAGTTTATCCATTATAAGAGCAAAATAAATTAGAGCTAAGTAGGGACTACTAAACTTAAAGAGCTTCCAATATAAAGAAACTTGAGGCTTAATTAAAAGCCTTAGACTTTGAAAGGCTAAAAGGGAACCTAATATTAAAGCTAAAACCAAATATATAATCCCTAAATTTCCTACAAAGATTATCAGTAAGCTAAATAAGGCTGTTAAAAGGCTTGCAGAGGCTATACATATTGTTGAGGTTCTCTCACCTACCAAGGTCGGTAGCATGGGTACCTTAGCCCTTATATAATCATCTTTGGTTCTTAAAGCTAGACTCCATATATGAGCAGGTATCCAAAGAATGACCAAGAGAGCTAAGAGAAAGGCAAACAAATCTAAGGTATTAGCTACAATGCTATAACCAATTAAAGTTGGTGCTCCACCAGCAAAACTTCCAAATAGAATATTCCATCTACTCTTTCTCTTTAACCATCTAACATAGACCAAAGTATAATCAAAGATTCCTAAACCCATTAAAATTGAAGCTAAAGGGTTTGCTAGATAAGAGGTTATCAAAGCTCCTATTATTAGGATTAAACCAAAGATAATAGCCTTTTTTGGTGTTATTTCACCCCTAGGCAAGGGCCTATTTTTAGTCCTTTCCATTAAGGCATCTATATCTCTATCCATGTAATTTGCCAGGGCTTCAGCACCCATGCAGCCTAAAGCTACAGTAAGAGCTGATAGAGCTAAAAGGTTTAAGGGTGTTTTAGAACCTCCAGCTGCTAAAGCACCTCCTAAAGCAGTAAATACCAATAACCACCATACTTTAGGTTTAGTATATACCATATAGGTTTTAATTCTCTTAAATATCAACCTTTAATCCTTACTACTAATTTATTATTTTAACTTATCCCTCTTAATTAATTCACGCCTTTTTTACTATAGTTATTTCCATGGTAGAAACGTTTCTAACTTGCTCTCCACTACCTACTTGCTCAGTATCTATTTTTATGTTCTTAATTTCATAAGTGTTTGCCCCAAACTTATTAATGATTATAGAAGCTACTGTTGCAGCCCTTGATATGGCCATACCCCTAGCCTTCAAAACGATTTCTCCACTTTGAGAAAGCTGAATAAGAGCTGACATGGCATAGTTCATTACAGGTTTCTTACCTATGAATATGTGATTTGGAGGAAAGGTTCTCTTTGGTTTTTCCTCAGCAGGTGCTGTTGTAACCTTTTCCTTTCCTTCTTTACTAGCTTCGGAGCTCATTTTTTATCCCTATAGTAGGGACAGTTTTAACCTATATATTAACTTATAGGGTTAAAGAATTTTTAATATATTCAATCTTAAGAATCTTTTACTAGGGCTTTTATAATAGCCTTAATGCCTACGACCCTTAATCAGATACGGATGTAAAAAAATATTTTAGTTTTATTTCCTATCTTAAAGCTTCTCTTATTATTGTAATCTTTGAACTTTTTCCTTAAATTCCTCCAGTGATAGACAAATAACTTCTAAGGGTATTTTGTATTTCCAATAATTATATACAATCTTTGGTCTATAGGTGAGAAATATTCCTTCAAAATACTTTGATACCAAAATTAAATCTAAATCGCTATCTATTAGCTCATCTAGGCTTACCCTGGAACCACATATTGTACCTCTTGAATTTCTATCTCTTTACCCAATTTCCCTATAAGTTCCTTTACCTTGTTAACGATTCTACCCAACTTAAAATTACTTCAGTCTTTTCTAATTGAATTTCTGCCCTTTTCTTATTATACATTCTTTCTGTCATTCCCTTAGCCGCATTTGGATACCTTCTTATAACATACTCAGCATTTAATTCCATACAAGCTTCTTTAACATCTTCTGTGCCTTTAATGATTCTGGTAAGTCTATCACATTATCCTTCTTTTTGGATACCTTTTCTTCTTTTCTATGTGAAGGGCCTTTTGAGCTTTTTCTCCTGCTTGCTGTGAAAAAATTCACTTGCATTATATCTCTTGATTCCTATTTAGCTTTGCGGTCTTAAAGTCTTTTCTTTCCTGCTCTAACAAATCACTTGCCTCTTTCCTCATCAAAGTAATTTGGTATGACTCTATTATGCCTAACTGATAATTTGATACTCTCAGCTAATAAAGTTGAGGTTCCTGGTTCGTCAGGGCATAGATCTTTTATGAAGGAAACCCTTAAAATATAATTTTATCTATCTCGATTCATCCCTCTCTCATCTCCTACTTAAGAGGGTTTTGGTTACCTTTTTGTAATGATATTTAATGGTAAAACTTAAGTTTTATGCGCAGGTAAGAAGATATTTAGGCTTAGTAAGAATTATTATTTACCCTTTGGTAACCTTTATTGTTGTTTAGAGATAGGGTTGATGCAGCGAAAAGGTTAGCTAATATTATGTTAGAGCTAAAGGGGAAGGATATTATAGTTTTAGCCATACCTAGAGGAGGTGTAGTTATAGGATATGAAATAGCTAAAGCTTTAAAGGCTGAATTGGATGTTATTATACCCAGAAAGATAGGAGCCCCTTTAGACCCTGAGTTAGCCATAGGAGCCATAGGTGAAGATGGTAGCCTATACTTGATGGAGCCTTTAATGAATCAGTTGGGTGTCAGTAAAGATTATATTGATGAAGAAGCAAATAGACAGCTTAAGGAAATTAAGAGAAGGGCTATAAAGTATAGGGGTTCTAGAGAGGCTTTAGAATTGAAGGATAAAATAGTTATTTTGGTGGATGATGGTTTAGCTACTGGTGCTACTATGAAAGTAGCCATAATGCAAGTTAAAAAGAAGGAGCCTAAAGAAGTTATAGTGGCTATACCTGTAAGCCCTAAAGATACCTTAGATGAGATTTCTAGGATGGTTGATAAAGTTTATTGCTTAGCTACACCAACCCCCTTCTTTGCCATAGGGCAATTTTACAGAAACTTTGAGCAAGTTAGTGATGAAGAGGTAATTGAACTTTTAAATAAAGCAAGAGAAGAGAGTAAGCTAAATTAATCATTTTTTGAGTGTAAAAAGGTTAAAAAGGCTACATAAAAGAAGCCTAGGCTCATCAAAGTTATGTAAGGTAAGAAGAAAAAGTTCCTAGTTATTATAGCAATAAAAAAAGCCAATATACCATAAAGGGCTAAAAGGAGTTCTAGGAAAGCTGTGTGAGTAAAGGGTAAAACGTAAGACCTATTCTTCCAATAGGATAAAGCTCCATCTCCAAATTTTGGAGTCCTTAAAAAGGATGCCTTTCTAAAGATTAAAGCCTCAATGATGGCTTTAGTATTAATTAAAGCCATACCCCCTCCCAATAGAAGAAGGAAAAAGTAGGCTGGTAGCTTTTTAAGCCATTCATCTTTCCAAATTTTTCTTATGGTGATTATATATATCAGGGGTCCTAAAAGTAATGAGCTGATTAAAGCTCCTAGTGAATTCAAGGAGAAGCCTAACTTCATTAAAAAAGGTAGGAGAAGAAACTGTAAAATTAGCAAAGGGTAGATCATATGCCTTGTAAGTTGTAAAAGGGCTTGAAACTTAGTGATTAAGGGCAAAGGGGAAAAGATTATTCGGTCTAAAAATTTTATAGAGCATTGAATGGAGCCAAAGGCCCATCTGTACCTTTGCCTTTTAGATGCGTTTATCTGAACAGGAAGCTCTGAGTTACAAACTATGCTACTTACGAAGGCTAACTTCCATCCTTTAAGCTGCGCTCTGAAGCTAAGATCTAAATCTTCCGTTAGGTTATCTTCCCATCCACCAGCCTCTTCTATACATTTTCTTCTCCAAACTCCTGCAGTGCCATTAAAATTCATAAATAGCTCCGATGAACTTCTTGCTTTCTGCTCAACAAAAAAGTGAAGGTCCAAATCTAACGCTTGAGCCCTAGTTAAACTTGAATAATTTTCATTAACATAGCCCCATCTAGCTTGAATCATACCTATCTTTTCATCATTAAAGTATCTCAAAATATCCTTAAGAAAGCCCTTTGGGGGTATGAAATCGGCATCAAAGATGGCTATAAAATCTCCCTTAGCTTTTTTTAAGCCTTCCCTTAAAGCTCCAGCCTTAAAGCCCTTTCTTTTTTCTCTATGTATATAATAAATTTCATAACCTTTTTTTCTATATTCCTCTACAGCTTCCTTACATATATCTTTGGTTATATCAGTAGAATCATCTAAAACTTGTATTTCCAATCTATCCTTTGGATAATCCAATGAACATATAGAATCTATCAATCTTCTTGCTACATACCTTTCATTATATAAGGGAAGCTGGATAGTTAAAATAGGATAAGCCTCTAATTCTTTTTTTCGAAGTTCCTTTGAATTAAAGGACTTTATTAGCAGATAGTAAAAGTTAGCGCTATAAATAAAGATGATCCAAGATACGCTGGTAAATATTAGGAGAAGGAGAAAGCTAAAGGAGTTCAACTCTTACTCCTTTAACTATCTAATTTTTAATCTTTACGTAAGGCTAACTAAAAAATTAGTAAGCCCAAATTAGGAAAGTTCATATATAAAGAATTTTTAGCTCTTTAGGGCAATTGAATAAAAATACTGATCTTCCAGATATCCATTATAGAAGACCAGAGATTAAGGTATCTCTAAATAGGGTAGGAATAGTGGGTATAAAGATGCCCATAGGCTTTTTAAGCCTTGAAGAGAAACCTGTTATATTGGTGCCTACCTTTGATGCCTTCGTAGATCTTCCTATGAATGTTAAAGGGATTCACGCATCAAGAAATTATGAAGTGATAATGGAAGTTATTGGCTCTCAGATAGGTAAGGTGTATAAGTTAGAGGATGTTTGTGCAAAGATGGCTAAGGAACTTTTAGAAAGGCATGAATACGCAAGTAGAGCTGAAGTTAGGGCTAAAGGTGAAGTTATTGTTGATAAGCTAACTTTATCTACTGGCATTAAAAGTTATGAGACCTTTGATATCTTTGCTCAAGCTAGAGTCTTCAAGGAAAATGGTAAATTGAAGTTAAGAAAGAGTGTTGGTGTTGGTGTTACGGGTATAACTGCATGCCCTTGTGCTCAAGAGGTCTTAAAGGATATATCAAAAAAAGAATTGGCTAAAAGCCTTTCTATTGAAGAGGATAAGGTTAAGATGGTTTTAGATGCCATACCCCATGGAACTCACATGCAGAGAGCCTATGGTGTTATAATTACTGAAATACCAGAAAAGTTTAGTTTGGATGCTAAGGAGTTGGTTAATATTGTTGAGCTATCCATGAGCTCTTCTACCTTTGGCCTTCTAAAGAGAGTTGATGAAGCTAATTTAGTAAAGGAAGCTTTAAGTAATCCAAGGTTCGCTGAAGATGTAGTAAGGCACATGGTAATTAGCTTCATTAAAGAATACAAGGATTTTCCTGATGATACTCAGGTTCACTTCTCTGTTAGAAGCTTTGAGAGCATTCATAAGCACGATTTTGTTGCTGAAATTAGTAATAATCTTGGTCACATAAAGAAGGAGTTGAATTTTAGTGAGTAAGAGGGAAGAAGAAGTTATTAAAAGCTACTTTGATCCCACTTTAACCGATAGAGAAAGAGCTATCTTTGAAGGAGGAGTAGCTCTAGGTTCCATATATCACCAATTTTTAGGAGTTCCAATAATAAAAGATGATGAAATTTTGAAGGCTTTAGAAAATGCCATAGAAAAAACCATGAGCGTTCAACCCTATAGAGAGAAAATTGAAGTCAAGATAATCAGAGATAAGGTAAAATCAGAAAAGAAGAACCAATATGACTATGAGTCACTAAAAGGTGCCCACCTTGATATTAAAGTAGTAGTAAAATATGGGAAATATAGGGTTACTGCAAGAATGAAGAGGATGGAAGAGATAGATTATAACCTAATGTGTATAGAAAAGATTGAGAAACTATCTGAGGTAATTTAGGTAATCTTCATAGCTAATTCTTTCAAAACCTTTTAAGCTTACACCTTTAGAGGTTAAATTGAAAAGTTTAACTTTTTTTAAGGTAGAACCCCACTCCAACAATTCCTTTGCAAATCTCAACTTTATTACTTTAACATCAAAGTCTAAAGAGGGCTTCAATTTTGAATACTTACCAATTTCTCTTCCCAAATCCATACCAGCTAGGGCTATGCTCTTCGCATCAAATTCTAAGGCTAGAAAGAAGGCTCTATCTCCATCAGTAAAGCCTCCAAAGTTGTAAACTTTGTCCCTTGGTTCTACTTGTGTGGTTCCAAAGATTTTTTTTAACTTAGGTACATGGGTTTTAAGGGCTTCTAAATTGTCCCCATGGGCATGAATAACCATAATGGAGTATTTTTTATTAGCTTCTAAAAGATCTTGAATCTTACCATCTAAATCGCTAACTATAATATGAGGTATCTTTTTTATTTCTATGAAGGCTGATATAGCTGTATCAGCGACTATACTCAAACACTTATCCAGCAATTTCAAACTATCTATTTTAATAAGATCCTCCTCTAGAGATGGTCCAGCACCAAAAATTATTACATTCTTCTGATAAATTAAGTCCCTTAAAGCCTCATAACTTAAAGCTTTATCCTTAATCATACTGCTTAAAAGGTCTGTAGCATACTGATCCTTTTCTCTACTATAGCCTAAGGTTTTAGATATTTTCTCATACCAATTCATCCAAAGAGATAAATCCAGCTTTTACACCTATACCATTTACTTAACCATATTAAAAAAATTTAATTCAGCATAGGGATTCAAAAGAATTAAGGAAGTAACTAAAGGTCTAATTAATTCTTAAAGGATAGTCAAATTAGCTTAACTTAATTCTTTTAAGCCTTTATTATGAGCAATTGTTTGTGAGCGAAAATATAGAGATTAAGGTATTAAATAGGTTGGTTCAGATAATTGAAGATGCAAAGCAGGGCTTAGACCCTGAAGTCTTAGCATCTTGGTTTCAAGTTATTGAGAGTGAGGCTAAAGCCCTAGCCCCAGAAGAATTAAGGGATAAGATAAAAATCTCTCAAGACCCTTACCTTTGGATGAAGTTCAATTTAACCCTTTCAAAGAGGGCTATTCCCTATATTATGGAAGCTATTGAAAAGCACTTAAAGGATATGCCCTTTGCCACTAGGCTTTACTTTCAAAAGGTAGAGGAGATAATAGAGGAGGAGCTTTTAAAGAGCTATAAGTAAATCTTACCAAGATTTATTTTACCAATTTTCATTATGTTCAATTTTTCAATTACTATAGAATGAAAGGTTTAACTATAATGATCTTTCTTATGGCGTTCAATTACATCATAGAGAATTATGAGAAAAGGTTTTTTAAATTAAAAGCAGCAAGAATAAGACTTTTGGCTTATACTAAATTACCTTTTGAGCTTAATAATTCTTAGAACTGGTATCATACCTGCTCAGTATAGTTAGCTGGACTTAGTGGCTTACAGCAAGGGCTTCTGGTTAACATATTTGGATTCTTGAAACCTGCAGAAAATTAGCCAGCTGGAGAGTTAAAAAGGATAAAAGTTGAATCTATAACGGCTCTTCTCTTCGTAATTTTCACGCTAATGATATTAGCAGCAGAGAATCCTGAACGTTCAAGGTTTACTTAACCTTCATTAGATATAAGATAAAGAAATTTGAAAATGTCTCTAATATATATCCTTAAATCTCGTTCCTTCTTTCAAATCTTTAGCTAAATCCTCTAAATTCCTAACCGTAAGCTCTAAATCCTTACCTTCATTCACTATCTTCATAAAGGCACTACCTACTATAACCCCATCGACTCCAGCCCTTATGAGCTCTTTTATATGCTTAGAATTTGAAACTCCAAAGCCCACAGCTAGATTTACCTTACTCTTTACCCAAGAAAAACTCTTAATAAGATTTAAGGTATAGTCGGCCAATTTTTCTCTTTCTCCTGTAACTCCATATAAAGAGATTAGATACAAAAAGCCCCTAGTACTATCAACAATTCTATGAAGTCTCTCTTCTGATGTGTTAGGAGCTGCTAAAAATATGGTATCTATGCTATATTTTCTTGCTAATTTAACATAATCTTCTCCTTCATCTATGGGCAAATCTGGTATTATTAATCCATCTACCTTTGAATCCTTAGCTAAGGCTAGAAACTCTTCAACTCCTATCTTATATATGGGATTAAAGTAGCTCAAAATTGCCAAAGGTATCTTTAGCTCATCTTTCACCTTGGCTGAAAGCTCCAAAACCATCTTAGGCTTTACCCCCCTCTTCAAAGCAAGATAATTGGAAAATTGAAGGGTTCTACCATCGGCTATAGGATCAGAAAAAGGTATACCCAACTCCAATATATCCACCCCTCCTTCAACTAAAGCCTTAGCTATTTGAAAGGAATCTTTTATACTTGGCAAACCAGCTGTTATATAGCCTATTAAAGCTCCCTCCTCCCTCTGCTTTAAAGCTCTAAACCTTTCCTCTATATCACTCAACTTTGATTACCCTCTGAACTAACTCAACATCCTTATCTCCTCTACCTGATAAATTGACTACAATTACATCCTCCTTGCTCAATTTTTTTGCTAACTGAAAGGTGAAGGCTAAAGCATGAGAAGGCTCCAGGGCCGGTATTATACCCTCAAATTTTGATAGAATTAGAAATGCCTCTAAGGCCTCATTATCAGTTACAGAAAAATACTTTGCCCTTTTTATTGCTTTTAGCATAGCATGCTCTGGACCCACTCCTGGATAATCTAATCCAGCAGCTATACTATGGGTCTCCCTTATCATTCCATCTTCATCCTGTAAAAGGTAAGTTTTCATACCATGAAAAACCCCTTCTTCCCCAGCTACTAAGGTAGAGGAATGCTCTTTCGTGTGTAAGCCCTTACCTCCAGCTTCAACTCCATATAGCTCTACATCATCGTCTATAAAAGGATAAAAGATACCCATGGCATTACTTCCTCCCCCTACACAGGCCACAAGGGCTTTAGGAAGCTTACCTTCCAACTTTAAGATTTGCTCTTTAACCTCTCTACCAATTACACTCTGAAAGTCTCTAACTATCTGAGGATAGGGATGAGGCCCTACTACTGAACCTAACAAATAGTAAGTGTTTTCTACATTTGTTACCCAGTCTCTCAAAGCCTCGTTTATAGCATCTTTTAGGGTTTTGCTCCCACTTTCCACAGGATTTACCCTAGCTCCTAAAAGCTTCATTCTGAATACATTTAGCTTCTGCCTTTCCACGTCTTTGCTTCCCATGTAAATCTCAGCCTTTAATCCTAATACAGAGCAAGCCATAGCTGTGGCTACACCGTGCTGACCTGCTCCCGTTTCAGCTATTATCCTATTCTTATTCATTCTTTTAGCTAAAAGAGCCTGCCCTAAGGTATTGTTTATTTTATGGGCTCCTCCATGTAACAAATCTTCTCTCTTTAAGTAAATTTTGGCTCCTCCAAGATACCTTGTTAAATTTTCAGCATAGTAAAGAGGAGTAGGTCTACCTGCATAATTTTTCAGATAGTAATCTAATTCCTTTTTAAAGCCTTCATCCTCTTTTATTTCCTTATAGGCCCTTTCAAGCTCTTCTAAGGGCTCAATTAAAGTTTCAGGTACAAATTTTCCTCCAAAATTACCAAATCTTCCTTTAATAGGGTATTCTGATAACTTCATTTTGCTTCTTTCACCAATCTTACAAACTCCTTAATAAGCTTAGAGTCCTTAATTCCCTTAACCCTTTCTAAGCCCGAAGAAGCATCTACAGCGTAAGGCTTAACCTTATCTATAGCTTCTAAAACATTATCCTTGTTTAACCCTCCTGATAGGATGAAGGGATATGGATAAATCCCATCTCTCACCTTTCTACTAAGCTCCCAATTGTGAACTTTACCAGTTCCTCCTATTCCTTTTACAATGCTATCCAAAAGAATAGCATCATAACCCAATTTCAAGGCTTCCTTAGCCTTCATTAGGCTATCAGATTTAGCTTCCAAAGCCTTTAGGAGCTTAACTCCTCTAACCAAATCTCTATATTCATCTATTCTAAAGGGGCCATAAAGTTGCAAACCATGAGGATTTAATTCCTTCACTACCTTTTCTACAGTCTTTAAATCTTCTCTAACTACAGCTATGCCATTAAGAAAGGGAGGCAATTTACCCATTAAAAATTTAGCCTCTTTTAAGCTTAAATTTCTTGGTGATGATGGGAAACCTATTATAAAGCCTACTGCATCAACTTCAGCTTCTATACAGGATTCTAAAGCCCTCATATGCTTTATCCCACAAACCTTAACCTTTACCAATTAGCTCTTTCACCTTAGCCTCTATATCTTCAGCCTTCATTATAGAGCTACCAACAAGAAAGGCTTTAACTCCTAAAGCCCTTAAATACTCTATATCCTTTCTGCTCTCTATCCCACTTTCGCTAACTATAACTTTTCCTTCAGGAACCTTTACTCTCTCCAAGATTTTTTTTGTTTGCTCTAAATTAACCTCTAAAGTTCTAAGGTCCCTATTGTTTATACCTATTAAATCTGCCTCACTGTTTAAGGCTCTATAAAATTCTTCTAAAGTATGAGTCTCTAACAAAACTTCTAAGCCCAATTTATGAGCATACCCTATAGCACTATCTAAATTTAAACTTGTATAATTTCTGTTAAAGAGAGATAGAATTAGCAATATAAGGTTAGCCCCAAGTTTTTTTGCGCAATCTATCTGTGATATGTCCACTACTACATCCTTCATTAAAAGGGGAATATTGAAATTTCTCCTAACCTCCATAAAGCCCTGTAAAGAGCCCTTAAAGATTTTTGGCTCCGTTATTATACTAATTCCCTTTGCCCCTCCTTTTAGCATCTTTTCTGCTATGTATAT
Organism: Nitrososphaeria archaeon; assembly: GCA_029775995.1. Lineage (GTDB taxonomy): Archaea > Thermoproteota > Nitrososphaeria > Nitrososphaerales > JARVJX01 > JARVJX01. Next base: position 14,695 of record JARVJX010000013.1, read on the forward strand.
AAAATTCTCCTTTTCCCTTAAGCTTCCAAGGGGAGAGGAAAATTTTATTTCAGTGATTAAGCTAAGGGTATCAGAGTTAAGGATCTCTCTCTTTAAGCTTCTATTGGAGCTCTTTAAATTTACATTTATATCATAGTATTTTGATTTAACATTTTCCCAAGCTATTTTAGCTAACTTATCTAAGAAATCAGCCATATTTTCTCTCTAACTCCTCTAATATACTAAGGTTCCCATCACTGAATTTTACACAATCCTTCAAGATTTTGTAAGCTTTCCCACTCTTTACACTCTCCTCAGCTATCTCTATAGCCTCTATTAAGCTATCGGCTTTTGAGCACCAATATATTAAAGCGGCAGAATTGGCTAAGCAAAGCTTTAATTTTGCAGATCTATCTAAACCATATAGTATATTAAATAGGCTAAGGATACTATCTTTTGCATCTTTTACCAAGAGCTCTTCCTCTTTACAATTTTCTATTCCAAAATCCTTAGGTTTAAGGGTAAAGAATTTAATATCTTCCTCAATTAGAGCCAAAGAGGTCTCAGAGGTTACACTTATCTCATCCATCCCATTCCCATGTACTACTAACCCTCTTTTCCCTAGGCTCTTCAAGCTTTTAGCTAACTTACAAATTAAAGATGGTTCAAAGACTCCTATGAGCTGAAAAGGTGGATTTGAAGGGTTAGTTAGAGGACCAACAATGTTAAAGATAGTTCTAAAGCCTAAATCCCTTCTAACCTTTGATACCTCTTTCATAGCAATATGGAATTTTGGAGCAAAAAGGAATCCAAAACCAATTTTCTCAATCATCTCTTTAACCTTATCAGGTTCAAGGTTAAGATTGTAGCCTAAAGCTTCTAGCACATCAGCACTACCACATTTGCTGGTAAAGGCCCTATTCCCATGCTTTGCAACACTTATCCCTGATGCTGAAACTATAAAGGCTGATATGGTACTCACATTGATGGTTTTTAAACTATCTCCTCCAGTCCCACAGGTATCTACTAAAAGGTTAACTTGAGGCTTTATCCTTATACAGGACTCTAACATGGCTTTAGCTAAGCCTACTATCTCCTCTGCACTCTCTCCTTTCATCTTTAAAGCTGTTAAGAAGGCTGAAATTTGAGATTCGTTAGCTTGATGGCTAACAATCTCCTTTAAAGAATGGTAAGCTTCTTCAGAGCTTAAGTCCTTAAATTCAGTTAGTTTAGCAATGGCTTCTCTAATCATTTTTTAACCCTCTTTAAGAAATTGGAAAGAATCTTCATACCATCCTTTGTAAGGATGGATTCTGGATGAAATTGCAATCCGTATATAGGATAGATTTTATGCTTTACACCCATTATTTCATCATCCTCTTTGCTATAGGCTATAATTTCAAGCACCTTAGGAAAGTTATTTTTATCCCCTACTAGGGAGTGATATCTAGTAGCTACTAAAGGATTTTCAGTACCCTTAAAGATCTCATCCTCGTTATGAACTATTAAGCTCACTTTTCCGTGCATAACCCTTTTAGCCTTAATTATCCTTCCTCCAAAAGTATGAATTATTCCCTGGTGCCCTAAGCAAACTCCCAATAGAGGAGTATCTTTACCCAGCTCTCTAATTATATCACTACAAACACCAAAGTATCTTCTATCTTCTGGGTTCCCTGGTCCAGGGGATATGATTATAGCATCAGGATTAAGTTTCTTAGCTTGCTCTAGGGTTATCCTATCATTTCTATAGACTAAGGGTTCAGCCTTTAAAGAGCCTATAGCCTGAGCCAATATGTATACGAAAGAGTCATAATTGTCTATTATAAGAACCTTCATATTACACTCATCTCTAAAGCCTTAATCAAAGCCTTTGCCTTATGCTCCGTTTCAAACCATTCTCTTTCAGGCTTAGAATCGTAAACTATACCTGCCCCAGCCTGAATCCTAGCCTTTCCATCTTTCTCTACTAAAGTTCTAATGGCTATGGCAAAATCGGAGTTTCTATTGATGGAGAAATAGCCTACTGCTCCAGCATAGATACCTCTTCTACAAGGCTCCAACTCATCAATAATCTCCATAGCCCTTATCTTAGGAGCACCACTAACAGTACCGGCTGGGAAAACGTATTTTAGAGCCTCAAAGCAATCTACACCCTCTCTAAGCTCTCCTACTACCCTTGATACCAAATGTTGAACATGGCTATAGGGATGTATTACCATAAATTCAGGAACTTCAACACTACCAAATTTGCAGATTCTCCCCAAATCGTTTCTTGCCAAATCTACAAGCATTACATGCTCAGCCCTTTCCTTCTCATCCTTTATTAACTCCTTAGCCAATCTATCGTTCTCTTCTTTATCATGGGTTAAGGGTCTTGTACCAGCTATAGGATAGGTTTCAGCTCTATTACCCTCAACCCTTATAAGCATCTCAGGACTTGAACCTATAACCCTTATATCTCCAAACTTAAGGTAATACATATAGGGGGAAGGATTCAATCTTCTTAGATTTTCATAAAATTTTAAGGGCTCTCCTTTAATTTTAAACTCAAACCTTCTCGATAGAACTACCTGAAATATATCCCCTTCAATAATGTAATCCTTAGCCCTCTTTACCATCTCCTCAAAGCTTTCCTTTTCCATATTTGAATTAAGCTCTGTATAATCAAATTCATAATCTTCTTCTTTCAAATTTAAATTGCTTCTATCTTCAGTAAAAGAATAATAATAGCTCCTCCCATTTAAATGGTCAAATACAAATCCATCTAAGAAGAGGCAAAATTCCATATCTGGAAACTCTAGGGTAGAAGGGCTTTTATCAGGAAGCCTTTCCCAATATCTTATACTATCATAGCTAACATAGCCTACTAAACCTCCAAACAATCTCGGCTTATCAGGGAGCTTAATCTTTGGCAAAAATTCTCTCAAAGCTTGTAAAGGATCATCAATTTCAATTCTATCCTTTGAATCTTTAATCTCCAAATGATTACCAGATATCCTTAGCTTAAGAAAGGGGTCAAAGCCTAAAAAGGAGTACTCTGCCAACTTTCTTGGACCTGTTACAGATTCCAAAAGATAGCAATGGCTCTTCGCGTTTAAAACCTTTTTAAAAAGTTCAAGAGGTTTTATATTTACCTCTCTCAGTATAGGTTCTTCCTTCAGCTTAACTCCAAACTAAATCACCCATTATCTCAGCTCCTACCCCTTTACCTATCTAAACTATTTAACCTTTAACTCACAGGTTCAGTTAATAGAACCAACTTACAAAAGAGTTTTAATTTACCTTCTTTTTACCCCTCTTATGCAAGAGAAATTGGTGATGCTTCCAGGACCTACCAATGTGCCTAATGAAGTGATGAGAGCTTTAAATAAACCTATAGTAAATCATAGAGGGGAAACCTTCAAAAGATTATATAGAAGTGTTATAGAGAAGGCTAAAAAAGTATTTAAAACGGAGCAAGAGGTTATGATTCTAACCTGCTCAGGGACTGGAGGAGTAGAAGCCTCTATAGTTAATTTAATTAAGAAGGGAGATAAAGTTATAGTCCCTTCCTTTGGAGAATTCAGCTCAAGGTTAGCTAAGCAGATATCGGACTTTGGAGGAGAAGTCCTAGAGATAAAGGCCCCCTTAGGCTCAGCTCCCAGCTATGAGGAATTGGAAGAAGCCTTTGAGAGAAATAGTAATGTTAAAGCCTTATACTTAGTTACCAATGAAACTTCAACAGGTGTTAGAATACCCTGGGTAAAGAAGGCTGGGTCTTTATGCTCTAAGTATGATAGCTTTTTCATAGCCGATGCTGTAAGCAATTTAGGAGGAGATGAGTTACCTGTAGATGATTACAATATAGATATATGTATAACAGCAAGCCAGAAATGTTTAGCAGCTCCTCCAGGCTTAGCCCTTTTAAGTATAAGCAAGAGAGCAAGAAAGTATATGGAAGAGAATCCAACTTCAAGCTTATTCTTCAATTTACCAAGATATTTTAAGTTCTTCTATGAAAGAGGGGAACCTCCCTTCACTCCCTCCATACCTCTCTTTTACGCTTTAGATGTGGCTTTAGATTTGGTTATAGAGGAGGGTTTGGATAAAAGAATCAGGAGGCATAAAGTATGTGCTGAAGCCTTTTATGAAGCCTTAGAGGCTATGGACTTTAAAGCCTTTCCTAAAAGAGAGCTAAGATCTCAAACAGTTCTTGCCTTCTGGCATAGGGAAGGAATTAACGATTCACAATTTAGGGAGTATCTGGATCAGAAGTATGGAGTTATAATTGCTGGAGGTTTTGGAGAGGTTAGAGGAAAAGTATTCAGAATTGGCTCTATGGGAATTATTAATAGCCATCATGTTATTAGAACCCTATCTTCTATGATTCAAGCTTTAAGGGATTTAGGCTTTTCAATGGAGGAAAAGGCTATAAGTTTAGCTGAGGCTAAGCTAAAGGAGCTTAGGTGATAAAAATGGTAAAGGAAGGTTCCTTTCTTCTATTAAATATAACAGGAAGGGTAAAAGACACAGGGGGGCTCATAGAAACTACCTTAGAAGAGGAAGCAAAAAAATCCAATGAGTATGATCCTTCAAGAAAATATGAGCCAAGGTTAATTATAGTGGGAGAGGGTTTACTTCTTAAGGCTATTGAGGATAAGTTAAAGGAAGTAGAAGTTGGGCAGAAGTTAGAGTTAGAATTATCACCAGAGCAAGCCTTTGGATTTAGAGATGCAAATAAGGTAAGATTAGTTCCTTTAAGAAAGTTTGGGGATAAAGCTAATGAATTATCCCCAGGGGATAGAGTTGAAGTAGATAATAAAATTGGAATAGTTAAAAACATAGGTTCAGGAAGAGTTCAAATAGATTTCAATCATCCCTTAGCTGGAAAAACCTTAAGCTATCAAGTGGAAGTGTTGAGGGAAATAGTAGAAGAAAATGAGAAGGTTAAAGCCCTCATAAAGCGTAGATTGCCCTTAGAAGAAAGTAAGATAGAATTTGAGCTTCAAGATGAGTTAAGGATAAGGATACCTGAAAATTTGTTTCTATTAGAAGGATTACAGATAATTAAGAAAGCCATTGCCAACGATGTATTTAAATATTTACCAAATTTGAAGAAGGTTAGCTTTATTGAAAGTTTCGAAGCCCCAAAGAAAGAGGAAGGTAAAAGCACCTAAACATTATAACCAAAAATAGCTAACATAGGTTTAACAACCATTAAACAGATAAGCAAAATTAGATATAGACTATAGAATAAGATCATCGAATGAGCATGAGTATAAAATAGAGAAGAAAGTCTGAAACTATTTATTCTAAAGAAAGATGTGAATGCTTCTTTTTTTAAAACATTCAGAGCAAACAATCTCATAAAAATATATAATTTATCCTAAAGTTATCAAATGAGTAATATGTTCTATGGATGTTTCTTCCTTTCTAAATTCACCTACTTTCTTTCCATGACTTAAAACCACTATTTTATCAGCTACTGGATATACATGGTGAAGATTATGAGTTATGAATACACTGGATATGTTTTGATTCTTAAGCTCCCTTATAAACTCTAATACCCTTAAAGACTCTTTCACAGATAGGTTATTGGTAGGCTCATCTAATATGAGCAGCTTGCTTTTGAAGTACATAGCCCTAGCTATTACAACACCTTGCCTTTGCCCTCCTGATAGATTCTCAACAGGCATTTTCATATCTTCTATTTCTAAACCTAAATTTCTTAAGGCATTAAGGGATTCTCTTTCCATTCTTCTTAAATCAAGAAATGAAATAGGACCAATCTTTCTTTCAAGCTCCCTACCCATAAATACATTCCTTGTAATGTTCATTAAAGGAGCTATGGCAATATCTTGATATATGGTCTCAATTCCTAAATTCATGGCATCTTTAGGAGAAGAAAATTTAACCTTTTTCCCATCAAAATATATTTCCCCTTTATCGGGAGGATACAAACCCGATAATATTTTCATTAAGGTTGATTTACCAGCACCATTATCCCCTACTAGGCCCACTACTTCAGCATGATTTACAGTAAAATCTACACCCTGTAGAGCATAAACCCTACCAAACCATTTATGTATATCAATCATCTCAACTAGAGGCTTATTTTTGCTCATTTTATCCTCTAATTCTTATGGCTCTCCTCTGAATATATAAATTTATGATTACTGCTATTATAACCACTATACCTATGTAAAGCCTGAAATAATAGGAGGGGGCCCTAATTATGATAAGACCATTTTCTATTATCCTACTTAAATACTCACCTATTATGGTCCCTATTATGGTCCCTGCTCCTCCAAATAAAGATGTTCCACCTATAACAGCTGCCGCTATAGCATCAAATTCTAATCCTTCCCCCTGATTGGGTAAAGCCTGATTTAATCTTGCTGATTGAATTATCCCTCCTAACCCAGCTGTAAAGGATGATAAAATAAAGCATATGATCTTAACTTTATCAGTATTTATGCCCATGGCCCTTGCTGCATCCTTCTTACCTCCAGTAGAATATATCCAATTTCCAAATTTATGTCTCTCAAGAATTAACAAAAATATTATAGCTATCCCAAAAAACCATAGCATTTGAGCGTGTAGAAAAGTGGTTATTTTTCCAGCCATAATGTTTGTAAACTCAGTAGGCATGGCAAAGAATTTTGGTAAGCCACCCGTTATTACTAAGGCAACACCTCTCCAGACCAATAAGCCTCCTAAGGTAGTTATAAAGGATGGTATGCCAGTTTTTACAGTTATTAGTCCATGAGAAAGACCTATTAAAGAACAGGCTCCTAAAGCTAATAGCACACTAAGCCATGGATTGACACCCATTTCCAGAAGTAAAGTTGTAAAGAGGGAAGTGAAGGCAAACACAGAACCAACTGAAAGGTCAAATTCTCCTGCTATCATTAGCAAAGTTACACCTAGGGCAGGTATACCAAGCTCTGGTGTTATCTTTAGTAAAACATCCACATTAGCAGGACTGAGAAATTTTGGTTGAAGTGAGTAAAAAAAGGAAATGGTAATTAGGGATATTATTGTTATACTGATTTCCTTTCTTTGAAGGAGAGCTATAGTTAGCTTACGAGCATTTAAAGTCATTGTTTATTACTAAAGCTAAAGCTTGCTTATAGCTTTTATTACCTATAGCCTTTCTTTGATAACTCTTCTACCTTTGATACGTTACTCTGGTCTACTATAGCATTTCCAGTATTTACATCCCAGGCACTTAATCCATACTTTTTCATTAAAGTTAGCTGTATTATGGGCAAGAAACCTTGCAGGTAAGGTTGCTGGTCTATGGCTATTGTTGTATAGCCCGATTTTATTCCATCTATTACAAGAGGTACGAGGTCAAAGGTTCCTATAGCTACTTCTCCAGGTTTTCTGCCCATACTCTGAAGTACTTTTCCAGCTATAGGAGCAGTGTAGCCTACACTAAATACAGCTGTAGTCTGTGGATTAGCCTGTAGATAGGCTGATGTACGAGATTCCACTAAAGCTAAATCAAATCCCACATCAAGCCTTTCATAGGTTGTATTATACTCTTTAAGGAACTGTATGATTCCCTTTGCCCTTTCTTCAGCCCAAACTTGACCAGGCCCCTCTATGAGTATTAAAGCATGACCTCCTGGTTTAAAGTACTTGCTTAGGGTTTTGGCTAAGAAATATCCAGCGAAATCTAAATCTTGACCTATGAAGGAAAGTCCACCAGCCTTTATTCTATCTTCAGCATTTGGTGCATCTATGTTATGAACTATTACAGGTATACCAGCATCAGTAGCTTTCTTAACCAAAGGTAAAAGTTCTAAATAGGCTATTGGAACAACTATTCCATCAGGCCTCTCAGCAATGGTAGATTCAAAATTTGCAGATTCTTGGGCTAAATCGCCTTCTTTCTTAGGCCTTAACATAACAGCATCAGCCCCAACCAGTTGAGCTGCCTCTTTCATTCCAAGCATAACCGAATTCCAGAATACGTTCTCTTCACCACCGTGGGTTACATAAGAAAAGCGATAGCCCTTACCAAAGATACCTGCACCTCCTACAGTTTGAGTTACTGTTTCTTTTATGGTTTTAACTACTTCTTTAGCAGGGACACTTGCTAATCCTCCAAAATAGCCTCCTACACCAGCTACTACTGCTGCTACACCAGCAGCAATACCAATTTTTGCTCCAGTGCTCAAGGCTTCCCTTCTAGTTAATTTATTTGATAGAGTATCGGGATGGTTTTCCTTTTTACTCCTAACAGATTTATCCCTTCTCACGCTTCTTAATAATAAGAGCATTTATTTAAATCTTTATTTAATTTGCTGAAACTAAAGTTCATCTCACTAAAAACTTAAAACTTAGTCTCTTTTCTCTTTTGTAGTATGCTAGATGAAAAGTTAGAAGAGTTTGGTAAGATTATAGCCGATTTGAAAGCCTTTGGACTAACTCCTTTACAAGCTAAGATTTACCTCTCCCTCTTAGCTTTTGGTCCTATGTCAGCACCAAAAATTGCAAAACTAGTAAATATACATAGGGCTGATGCCTATAAAAAATTAAAGGAGCTCATAAACTTTGGAATAATATCCCACCAATTAGGGATGCCTAATATTTACGTAGCTGAATCGCCTTTTATAGCTACTAAGATGCTTATAAAAAGGTTTGAGTATAATTTGAAGGAATTAAGGCAAAGGAGAAAGGAGATTTTAAAGTTAATTCCTTTTATACAAAAATCTAGGAACGTTGATGAGCTTAACAAAGAACCCTTCTTTAGGCTTGTTATAGGAAGGGAGCACTGCTATTCTCTTGCTCGTAAGCTTATAAGAGAGGCAAAAAGGGAGGTATTAAGGGTAATCTCTAATAGAGGATTAAAGAGAAATATTAAAGGGGGTCTCTTTGATGAGGAGGTAAGGGCTGCTAAAAGGGGTGTAAAGATAACCATTATAACAAATATTAGCGAAAATAATATTGAAGAAGCCATATTATACAGTAAATTTGTTAATCTTAGATCTTCTGAATCCATCAATATGCGCTTTAGTTTAATTGATGAATCTATTTTATTCTTAGGTTGTGCAGGTAACGATAAAGAAATGTCTTTGAATACTAAAGATGATATACACCTACTAACTACAGACCCTACACTAATCAATATAATGAAATGGGTGTTTGAATATCTTTTAAGTAATTTGCTTTGTGGCTTAATTCTTTAAGTTTCTTATGTCTTGCTTTAATCTATGTATTGGTCTGTTGTTGATGAGAGGCTTATTAGGCGTGGTGAGCTTCTTCTTAGCTTGGACTTTCTTGA